>DATFRZ010000104.1:0-16742 GCA_035262885.1 Candidatus Acidiferrum sp. | reverse complement strand
TTGATGACCCGTGCCGCCCGTGCTATGCAGGATCAAAACTGCGTTGGTGATGTGTCCCTGTGCATTCGTCGCGGGCTTGCCCAGCGTCGTGTAATGCAGGCGCAATTCGGGCAAGGTTTCCCCGGAGCGAAACTGGAAATTCTTCACTACAAAATCACCCTCGTGCGTGGCGGGGGTGGCCGCCTGTTGTCCACAAGCAGGTGACTTTTGTAAAAGAAGGAGCAGGAACAGACCCGGGAAAAACCGCGAGAGGACGCGGAACATGGTTCACCTCGAAGGACATACCTCAAAGGGCAGGCAATCTATCATAAATGAAGGCGCGTGAGATGGAAGATGGCCGGGACTTGCCCGCAAGCAATTTTAGTTCCAAGTGGAACATTTCTTGCTTTGCACCGCCTCTCTGCATAAACTGCGCACGCCAGACGAATCCCGACCTTCGGGGTGCCTTCGTGCGAAAACTAGCCTTCCCAATCGTTCTTTCTCTCGCGGTGCCGACACTTTGCTTACCGCAAGCCGCGTCCAAGCTCGCCCCGGAAGTGCGCGAGTTCGTGAAGGAAGACTCGCCGCTGATTGCGCTGACGCACGTGCGTGTGATCGACGGCACCGGGGCTGCTCCTCGCGCGAATCAAATCTTGGTGATTCGCGAAGGAAAGATCGCCGCGCTTGGCGACGCGGCCAGCACAAAGATTCCTGAAGGCGCAAAGGTGCTCGACCTCTCCGGCCGCACGATTATTCCCGGCCTCGTCGGCATGCACGACCACATCTATTACCCGTCACCCGGCGGAGCGCCACCACTTTATCCGGAACACGCCGCAAGTTTTCCGAGATTGTATCTCGCGGCGGGCGTGACCTCGATCCGAACGACGGGAAGCGTCGATCCCTACGCCGACCTCGAACTGAAACGCGACATCGAGGAAGGCAAAATGGCCGGCCCGAAGATTCATGTCACCGGACCGTACCTCGAAGGGCCGGGAGCCTTTGCGATACAAATGCATCAGCTCAAAGACGCTGAGGACGCACGCAGCACGGTGGAATTCTGGGTCGCTCAGGGCGTCACTTCGTTCAAAGCGTACATGAACATCACGCCAGAAGAACTCGGCGCGGCCACGAAAACAGCGCACGCGCACGGCATCAAAGTGACCGGGCATCTTTGTTCCATCGGATTTCGTGAAGCGGCTGCACTCGGCATCGACGACCTGGAGCATGGCCTCGTCGTGGATACGGAATTTCTCACAGAGAAAAAGCCAGGCGTATGCCCAAACACGCCCGCGGCCAATAAAGCATTGCTTCCCCTCGAGATCACCAGCGGGCCGATTCACGAAATGATCCGCGACCTGGTGGCCCATCATGTCGCGGTGACCTCCACCCTGCCAGTATTTGAAACGTTTGTACCCAATCGTGCGCCGCTGGACGCTCGGGTTCTGGATGCGATGCTGCCTGAAGCGCGCATTTCCTACCTGAGAAGACGGTCGCTGATTTCCGACGGCGCGGCGAAATCCGATTGGCCCGCGCTATTCAAAAAAGAATTCGAATTCGAACGCGAATTCGTCAAACAAGGCGGCCTTCTTCTGGCCGGCTTGGATCCCACCGGATACGGCGGAGTGATCGCAGGATTCGGGGATCAGCGTGAGGTGGAATTACTGGTTGAGGCAGGATTCACTCCGGTCGAAGCCATTCACATTGCCACTTCGAATGGCGCGGAGTTTCTTGGCGAACCGGACAAAGTCGGCACGCTGGCGACCGGCAAGCAAGCGGACCTGGTGGTGATTGACGGGGATCCTTCTGGGAATATCAAGGACGTCGAAAAAGTAGAAATGGTATTTAAGGATGGCCTAGGCTACGATTCCGCAAAGCTCATCGAATCGGTTCGCGGTCTTGTTGGTCTGCGCTGAGCGGCTGCATCAAGCCAATGCAACGGATTGCAAATTCTTGGGTTAGACGAACGGAATGAGGTAGAGTCAGAACTTGGCTGCATCAGGGAGTGCAACGACTGCATCCAAGTTGTTTAAAACGGGGCCAAGCACCCAACTTCCTTTGCGCTCCAAAAGGAGAGAATCGAACCTGTGAGTCATGTTCCTGGAGTAAACGGTGATGCAGTGTATCCCACAATTGCCGCGACGGCCACGGCGCTTCCGCCGCACACCATCACGCGCGACGACGTGAAGTATTATATGGGGCGCGTCTTTGACATCCCCGAGCGGCGCGTCGAAGCCATGATGAGCATTGTGGATAATGCGCACGTCCACAAGCGGCACGCGATTTTTCCCATCGATTACACCATCGAACCGCGTGCGCTCTCCAAGACGAACAACGAGTACATCGAGCATGCCGTGAAGCTTGGCCGTGAGGCCGCTGAAAGATGTCTGGAACGCGCTGGGCTTAAGCCGGAAGACATCGACCTCATCATTACAGTGTCTTGCACCGGCTTCATGATTCCTTCGTTGGATGCGCATCTGATCCATCTCATGGGATTTCGGCCGAATGTGCGGCGCATGCCGTTCACGGAATTGGGTTGTGCCGCGGGCGCAATGGCGCTGGGCCGTGCCGCAGACTATTTGAAAGCACATCCGGGTGGAAACGTCCTCATCATCGCTGTGGAACTCCCCTCGCTCACGTTCCAACGAAAAGACATTTCCCAAGCCAATCTAATCTCGTCAATTTTATTTGGCGACGGAGCTGCCGCGGTTATCGTGCGCGGAGATCCTGCACCGGGACCAAAAATCCTGGTTTCGGAGACTTTTACATTTCCCGATTCGCTTTTCGCCATGGGATTCGACCTCCGCGATTCCGGGTTCCACATTATTTTGGATAAAGAAGTTCCGGAAATGATCGGCGGCAAAATCCGCGGGCTGGTCGAAGGGTTCCTGGACCGCAACGGAAGGAAAAAGGAGGACATCAAGGGATGGATTCTGCATCCCGGCGGCGCCCGTTTGCTCGGAAACGTGGAAACCGAGCTGGGTTTGTGCAAATGCGATACGCAGCCGTCCTGGGACATTCTCGGCAACGTCGGGAATCTCTCCAGCGCCACGATTCTTTTCATCCTCCAAGAGTGGCTCGAAAAACGTCCGCTCAAGACGGGCGACTACGCCGTCGCGGCCGCGTTCGGACCGGGCTTCAGCGCGGAATTTCTCCTATTGCAATGGGCCTGAGCTTCTACCTCTTTTTATGCTTGCTCGTCGCGGTGGGCGTGCTGCGTTTGGTTGAACTCCGCGTTTCCAGGCGCAACTTCCGCCAAATGCTCTCCGCCGGCGCCGTTCCCGTCCCTGAACCGCATTTCAAATGGATCGTCGTCATTCACACGGGTGTGCTCATCGGCGCCGCTTTGGAAGTCATCTTTCTGAAGCGTCCGTTCCTTCCCTGGTTTGCGGCCATCATGTTTGCCCTGTTCATCGCATCTAACCTATTGCGCCTCTGGGTCGTCCTTGCGCTGGGTCGGCTGTGGAGCGTGAACGTCATGGATTCCGCGCAAATAGGCATTGTGACCACCGGACCTTTTCGCTTCGTACGCCATCCCAATTATTCGGGAGTGGTACTTGAAGTGATTACGCTGCCGTTGATCTATAGCGCGTGGATCACTGCCGTTGCCGCCGCGCTGGGCTATTGCTACGCCTTGTCGCGTCGCGTGCCCGCGGAAGAGAAAGTGCTCATGGCGAATCCCGAATACCGGGCGGCCATGGGTCATAAGCCGCGATTCTTGCCCGGCCTGTTCTGAGGAAAGTACTGCCCCCATGCGTTCGCTCATCCTGCTGGCCACTCTCTTCTTGTTCAACCCTGTTCCCGCGCATGCGGCCAACATCGATGACGCGGGAGATGCGGCTTTCACCAACGTGCCGGAACTGACCTCCGGCTTTCGCATGCTTTACATCCAGAAGTTTCCCGAAGGCCGCGCGCAGTTCGCTGCGTGGGCGGCGCAACATCCCGACGATCCCTTTGGCCAAGTGGCCATCGCCGCAAGCTACCTTTTTGAGGAGTTTTACCACCAAGGCGTACTGACCAGCGAATTCTTCCTGAACGACAAGACGTTTCTCAATGGAATTGAAGGGAAGCCGGATCCTCAGCGGATGGAAGGATTTGACACAGCCATCGCAAACACGAGAAACCTCGCGGCACAACGGCTGGAGAACAATCCCGAAGATCCCGAAGCGCTTTATGCGCTCACCCTCGCGGCAGGCATGGACTCGGATGCGGACATGATTCTTCGCAAGCGCCGGATGGAAGCGTTGAAGCGGCTGAAAGAAGCAAACGTGCACGCCAAGGCGTTGCTGGCACAGCGGCCCGAGGCGGCTGACGCCTACATCGCCCTTGGCTCGGCCAACTACATCATCGGAAGCCTTTCCGTGGGGTTCCGCGCGATGCTGTGGTTCGGTGGAGTTCACGGAGATAAAAAGCTGGGCATGGCGCAGGTCGGCAAAACGGTGGACGGCGGCCTCTATTTGAAGCCGTTTGCCAAGATCATGCTGGCGCTGGCCGCGCGGCGAGAGAAACAGAACAAGCTGGCGCAGAAGCTTCTTCACGAATTGGCCGAAGAGTTTCCGGAAAGCCCACTCTATCCCATCGAATATGCCAAGGCGATGGGACGAATCCCTCCCGCATCCGTGCGCCGATGAAACGCTTTGTGTGCTGCCAGATTTCTGCGAATCGTCTAGAATCTCGCTTCCAACTTGAAGGACGCGTCAGTCACTAAATGAGGCGGTGAATTGTGTTCCAGCACGACTTGCTCAAGGGCCGAGCCATTTTTATCACCGGTGGTGGGACCGGACTCGGGCGTTCTATGGCTTTGCGGTTTTCCGAACTGGGCGGGCGTCTGTTCTTGGTTGGCCGGCGCGTGGAACCGCTTCGCGAAACCTGCGAAGAGATTCGCAAGCTTGCAGGCGCTGCCGCTTACGCTACGTGCGATATTCGCGATTACACCGCCGTTGAAGCCGCAGTGACTCAAGCCGAGGAGCAGTTTGGCGAAATCAATGCCCTTGTGAACAATGCGGCCGGCAATTTCATCGCCCGCACAGAGAAGCTGTCTCCAAACGCGTTTAACGCCGTCGTGGGCATCGTGCTGAACGGCTCCTTTCACTGCACGCAAGCCATCGCCAAGAGGTGGATCTCGCAGAAACACGGCGGGAGTATTCTCAACATGGTCACAACCTACGCGGCGGCCAACTGTGGCTCGGGCTTCGTTGTTCCATCGGCATGCGCCAAGGCGGGAGTGCTGGCCATGACCACCTCGCTTGCCGTGGAATGGGCCAAGTATCACATCCGGATCAACGCGATTGCTCCGGGACCTTTTCCCACCGAAGGAGCCTGGTCTCGCCTGATGCCCACAAAACAATTCGAGGAAGACAGCAAGCAGCAACATCCCATGAAGCGTTTCGGGCGGCACGAGGAGTTGGCAAACCTCGCCGCGTTCTTGCTCAGCGACATGGCGGAATATATCAATGGCGAGTGCGTGGTCATCGACGGCGGTCAATGGCTGCGCGGGGCCGGTGAGTTTAATGACCTGATGCTTTTGCCTGAAGGCGCCTGGGAAACCATGGAGGCGGCGAGGCAGAAAAAATCCTAGAGTGCGGTACTCTTTTTTCGGCAATACCGCATTTGAAGAGAGGTGTCAACGCCGCAAAAAGTCGTGGCCGCGTGTGTTTAGACTCTGACAACTGTCGCTACTGGGGCAAGGCGCGTTTGCGTAGCTCTACGCGCAGCTTGACTTCTCCCACCGTCTGACCGTTCGCTTCGGCACGAACCGTGACTTCGGGAGGTTCCGCTTTCCTTGGCGCTTTTTCCGCGGGCTTTTCCACCGGCGCGGGCAAATTCACTTCGACCCGAGGAGCGGCCGTTTGCTTGGCCGCCACCATGAACTTCCCCGTGCCGCTTTCCGTGGTCCACCCTACCGGCAGCGTGGCCGTGATGGTGACCTCCTGCGCTTTAGCGGTGCGGTTGCGAATCCAAAGAGGGATCACCAAGGTTCCAGGTCCTTGGAGTGCGATCTCCGGCGGTTCGGGATGTGGCAAATTTGTGAGCCCATGCGCTCGGCGGAATTCCGCGTAGAAGCTCCACGGCCCGGCAAGCTCGGCCCATAAATCCGGCTTTGCGGGCTCCAGTGTAATTTCCGGGCGCACGAACGGAATTGCGCCGGGGGTGATGGCCTCAAAAATGTCTCCGGTCACGCTGCCGCCCACAACAGACTTGCCAAGCACGTAGTGCTGGTCTTCTCCCCAGCCGTCTTGCGAAGTGGCCATTTTTTCGATTTGCGCTTCGTCCATCTGCGCAATGCGATCCAGATAGGACTTGGCTTGCGTCTGGTGCGTTCGAAAAGCATCCAGCGCCATCCGCCAGTAGGGCTTGCCGCTCAGCTTGGAGATTTCCTTCACGGAGTAACTCGGACCCTTGCCGCGGAAAATATCTTCCCGCTCCGCGTCCGCAAAGTAATAAATCTTCTTCACCTGCCACGGCCGAAGATTTTCGAGAAAGGGTTCGAGGCGCCTCATCGGCCCTGAGATTTGTTCGGGAAACACGGCCGGATTCCCCGCCAGATCAAACGCTTCGGTGGCCAGCACCCCAGAAGCCTGATGGTCGCCATGATCTTCGCCGATAAAAGTGCCCGGCATAAAAGTGAGGATGACTTCCGGACGCGTCAAACGCACCAGCCGCACCATCTGCTGCAAAGTTTCGCCATGATTCCAGTTCGCCAGTGACACCAAAACATTTTGCGAAGCCGTGTCTTTCCCGCTGAGAAACCAGACGTTGCTGATACCGAGCGTCGTCAACGCATTGCGGGCCTCGATTTCGCGAACGGCTCCCAGTGCGGCGGCTTGCTCTGTTCCGGCTTCGTTCGATCCGCTGCTTCCGCGCGTGCCGAAAACCACGGCAATGCGCTTGTGCTCATCAAGCGCCCGCGCCACGTACGGCGTCACGGCTGCTTCGTCATCCGGATGCGCCACCACCACCAGAATGTCCGCTTTGTAGCGCTCATCCGCCGGCGGAAGCGCCTTCGGCTCCTGCGCATTCGCCTTTGGCAACGGTACGGTTAAAAACACGGCGAGCAAAGCTCCAACCAATCGAAGCATGGGCGATCCTTTAGCGATGAATTTCACAAATCAGGGAATGTCTGCCCCGCCACACCCCGGTATTTTCAATCCTAGATGGATGCGGCATCAAGGCCTTGGGGTACTCGCTGCGCTTTGCCATGGTGCTCGATTTGGGAGTCGCCGGACGTACACAGTCGTGGAAGCCCCCCCACAGTCTTGGCCACCGGCCAAAGCCCACAACTCCTTCCAAGTCGCTGACGGCTTGAGACTTGGCGTTTCTGGAAGGCCCCAGCCACGCCTGGTGCGCTTCTTGCATTTCGCCTCCTCGCGGCATCACCACGAGTGGGGAGGAGTCCATGCGAAGGTTCACGAGAAACCAGGTCCATCGGAAAGTGTCTTTGCGGTTGGCGTTAGGACTGCTGTTGTTTGCTACCATTCTCGCGAGTTGGGCGTCCGGCCAGAACCATGACGGAGCGTTGACGCCCTCTCGCGCCGGCGAAGGATGTCTGTTATACCGTTCGCCGCTCTCTGGCCGTTACGAAACCGTGCCTCTAGCGCACACGGACGCGACCCTGGACGTTCGCGGGCTGGTGGCTGCGGCAACCGTGACGCAGCAATACGTCAACAACACAAACGAGCCCCTGGAGGCGGTGTACGTTTTTCCGCTGCCACACGATGCGGCGGTCTACGACCTGGAAATCCGCATTGGCAACCGCGTGATTCGCAGCGTGATTAAAGAACGCGAGGAAGCCAAGCGCACCTACGACGCGGCAAAGTCCGAAGGCAAACGCGCGGCGCTGGTCGAAGAAGAGCGGCCCAACATTTTCACAGCGTCGGTGGCGAACCTGATGCCAGGCGACCACGTGGACATTCGGCTGAGGTATGTCGAGGCGCTGCGCTGGGAAGAGTCGCGGCTACGGCTGGTTTTCCCTATGGTCGTTGGACCGCGCTACATCACGGGAACACAGGCCGTTGGCCATAACGGAACGGGATGGGCCGCGGACAGTGATGCTGTTCCGGATGCTTCGCGCATCACTCCGCCGGTGCGAAATCCAGAAACGCGCACGGGGCATGACATTTCGCTGGCGGTGGATCTCGACCCCGGCTTCGAATTCGGCACGATCAAGAGTGTCTCGCATGAAATCCGTGTGAAGCGTCTCGCGGACGGACGTCAGCACATCGAGCTCGCGAGCGGCGCTACCATTCCGAACAAGGATTTTGTCCTCGAAGTGCAGCAGGCCGAAAGCAAACAGCCCAAGACGGCGCTCTTCCTATCTCCTGAAAAAGAGTCCGGCGAAACGTATTTTCTCTTGACTGCGTTTCCGCCAACGGTGCAACCGGCGAAGCGCGTGCCGCTGGAAATGCTCTATCTCATTGACATTTCCGGCTCTATGTCTGGCACGTCGATCGAGCAAGCGCGCGAAGCGCTGCTCCAGGCGCTTGACCGGCTCACGCCGGCTGACCGCTTCGGTATCGTCGCCTTCAACCACAGCTACTACGAGTTCGCGGCCCAGCCGTTGACCGCAAGCCCGGACAATGTCGCCGCGGCCCGCCGCTACGTTCAAGGACTTGAAGCCAACGGCGGCACCGAGATGTTGCCCGCGCTGCTCCACGTCATGCAGAAGCCGGAGACTGCCGGTTATTTACGCCACATCGTTTTGTTGACCGACGGCGACCTCGGCAACGAAGAACAAATCTTCGCGGCGCTGCGGCAGGACCTGGGCGGGGCGCGGCTTTATACCGTGGCCATCGGCAGCGCTCCGAACTTTTTCCTTGCCACCAAGATGGCGCAGTTCGGCCGCGGCAGTTTCACGCATATTGCCGACATCAGCGAGATTCGTGAACAGATGGGCAAACTGCTTGAAACCATCGAAAGCCCGGTGCTGACCGACGTGAAGCTGTCGTTTGAAGGCGTCGAACTGGCTGAAGTTTATCCGCAGCGCCTGCCCGATCTTTTCTGGCGGCAGCCACTGCTGGTTTTCGGGCGCATCTCGCAAGGGCGAAAGGGCGCGGTGCACCTGACGGCACGCGCGGGAGATCAGCCATTTGAAACGACCATCCCGTTCGACTCTTCCACGGCCTCGTTCCACCCCGGCATAACAACGCTGTGGGCGAGACAACGCGTGGAAGACTTAATGGATCGCTGGCGCGAAGGGGATGAGGATGCGCGGGCCAGCATCCGAGCGAGTCTGATTACTCACGCCATTCGCTACCGTCTGGTGACGCGTTTTACTTCGCTCGTGGCGGTCGAGGAAGTCGTCGCGAACGTCGGCGGGGAGTCGCGGACAGTTCCAGTGCCCACCGAATTGCCAGCGGGGATGCAATTGGAAAAGGTCTTTGGCGCGCCGGCAACCGGAACGGCTGACGCATTTCTCGAAATGCTCGGCGTGATTCTCCTGCTGACCGGCCTGGTCATAAGCATCGCCCTGCGGCAGTTTGCTCGCAACGCGGAGGCAGCGTCATGAAACCGCTGCGAATCTTCGTAGCAATGGTTTTACTTGCGGGAGCTTCTCTTACAGCCCGCGCCACGTACCTGCATGCAAAGGCGGACCTCGCGGGCGTGCTAATTCACCGCGCATGGAACAAGACGGTGGCGGATGGCAAGCCTCATCCGCCGTGGCCCTGGGCGGACACGTACCCCGTCGCGCGCCTGCGCATCCCGCGACTGGGTTACGACGAAGTCGTGCTGGAGGGCGCCACTCCGCGCTCGCTGGCCTTTGGTCCCGCACGGCTTTTCAGTGGAGCTAGCTTGGGCCAGCCGGGGAACGTGGAACTCGCCGGGCATCGCACAAGCTGGTTCCGGCCGCTTCAATCCGTGGAGGATGGAGATCAGATTCAAGTTCAGTGGTTTGACTCGCGCAAGCGCGAACTTCGCGAGCGCACTTACACCGTAGATGACATCCGCATCGTGACACCCGAAGAGGTAAGTCTGCTGACGCCGCCGTCTGGTGATGCGCTGACGCTCATTACATGCTACCCGTTTGGCCACGGCCCGCGCTCCCCGCAGCGATTCGTGGTGCTTGCGTCTCCGGCCGGCCCGAGCCGCTTGACCGAGACTTCGCGTCTTGCCAAGCCGGCGCAAAGGTAAGGAGGTCGCAGCTTATGCGCGATAACCTCTGGCCGTCCTAATATGAGTTTGCTAGACTGGCGCGGAATTGCGACACAGCACTCGAAGACGATTCCTGGCGGAAACAGCAGGCGTGTGCCTTTCGCCGACCTGGCGGATCGCGCTTGGGGCCCAAGGCGCGCCTAGCATGCAATTCCCGTCGGAAGCCCGCGAGCGAATTGCGATTGCATCGTATCCGTTCCGGGACTTTATTGTCGGGCGCGAGGACAAATCCGGCGGCGGAAAGATGGAGTTGAAGGACTTCGCCGCGCACGTCAGCGCCAAATTCAACATCAAGAAAATCGAGCCGTGGAGCGCGCATTTTCGCTCGCTCGAGAAGCCTTACCTCGAAGAACTTCGCACTGCTGTGGTGTATCTTCACGGGGCGATTGTAAACATCGCCGTCGACGGCGAGCACAGCCCGTATTCGACCGATCCCGCCGAGCGGGAGAAAGCCGTCGCGTTCAGCAAACAATGGATTGACGCCGCAGCGGCGATTGGCTCGCCAAGCCTGCGAACCAACATCCCTCCGGCAAAAGAGTCCAAGCCGGACGTTGACCGGGCCGCGCAAAGTTTGAAGCTCGTCGCGGACTACGGTGCAGCCAAAAACATCGTAGTAAACCTGGAAAACGACAATCCCGCGAGCGAGGATCCCTTCTTCCTGGTGAAGGTCATCGAACAGGTAAACAGTCCCTGGCTCCACGCGTTGCCCGACTTTGCAAATACCTTGGCGGCCTTCGAGGCAGCGTACGCTTACCAGGGAATCGACGCTATGTTCGGTCACGCATACAACATTTCTCACGTGAAGGAAACCGAAGTGGGCGACGGGAAAGACAAAATCGTGCACGTGGATTTGCCGAGAACTTTTGCCATCGCCAAGAATCACGGATACAAGGGATATTTTTCGATGGAGTGGGACAGTCCCGGCGACCCTCATGAGGGAACTCTCGGACTCATTGAGAAAACACTGAAGAACTTGTCCTAAGGCAGTTCAGTTCAGGCGGAATTTCACGGTTACCGTGAGATGCATGGCCACTGCCTGCCCATCCAGCCGGGCCGGTTCGTACTTCCATTGCCGCACCGTCTCAATCGCCGACTGTTGCAGCAAAACGGGTCCGGAAATAACCCTTACCGTGTTCACCTTCCCTGCCGCATCAATCAGAGCGTCCACCACCACATCCCCGCTGACTCGAGTTGCTTTCGCAAGCTGCGGATAAACCGGAAGCGTGGCTCGAATCAGGCGAGGCTGCTGAACCATTCCTCCAATGAGACCATGCGCGGCGGGGGCGGCCGGCGCCATTTGGCGGGCGAGCGCTGCTCCAAAAGGATCTCCCGAAGAAGGCATCAGATCAGGCTGAATTGCCGGAGCTTCTGCGGACGAATTGCCCGTCGCGGCGCTGCTCAATGGATGGCCAACATTGGGAGCAACCATGGTGAAGGTGTGCGCCGACCGCGCCTCTTCCGTCGCCGCGGCTTCCGGACTCTCGGTCGCCGTCAGCCTGGGCCCAGAGGAATCCTTGTTTTTAGCTCCTTCGCGAACAAACCAAAGAGTCCAGCTCTGGCCGCCGGCGTCGAGCACGTCCACTTGGAACGGCGGCGCACTCCCTGCTGAAGAAGACGTGACCGACGGAGCAGTCGCAGAAACCGGGGCGGGAACAGAGGAACTGACGTCCCCCCCCGGCACGGGTTCGCCCGTTCCCAGCGCCGGATCTGACGTGCGGACCTCCGCGTCTGCTTGATGGGCGGCCCTCGCCATGAAAATTCTGACGCCGGCCGTCACTGCAAACGCCGCAAGGCAGCCCCACACCACTAGGAGCGCCAATCGAGCCAGAGAAGGATGCGAGTATGCCGGCAATTCCTGCACAGGCGGCCGCCCGCCGGCCTCTTCCCGGTTACTCCCGGCGTATGCGCCGTACCGTTCCCGCTCCCAGGATCGAGATTCTGAAAACGCGTACTCCGGCTCGCGAGAGGCTTTGATGGGAGTTTGCTTCGCATCCCACTCGCTGAAGGTTTCCTTTCTTTCTACCGCGCTTTGGGTCTTGGACTCCGGCGCAAGAGGAACGAGCACTTTCGCTCGAGTTTGCTGTAGTTCCGGTTTGATCCGTTCGCCGCGTGTGGACCCATTCGCGGAAGTTTCAAAGCACAGCCATTGCCGGATTTGTTCGCGGCTGGCTTCCGCCAGGTCCACAAACTTCACTCCGGCGCCTCTCTCAAACTCGCGCGTCCACACGATTTCACCCGGCACTTCGAAGGATTCGCAAAGCGCTTTTCCTTTACGCGGCATCGGCATGCAGCCCATGGCTTGAAACGTGAAGCTGACCCGCTCGCGCAACAAAGGCGGCTTGGCAAACTCAAAAGCCATTCCGCTTTCGCTCACGTTGGTGAGCTTGCCCCAATTGTCTTCGCTAAAGAAGACCAACACTACGTGGCGCTTCAGCGCTTCGCGCGGCGAGCTGCGCCGCTCCTCGGTTCTCCGACTATCTTTCGAAGTGCGTGCTGAAGTGAACATGGTTGTCCTGTTCGGCTCCGCCGCGCGTTAATGGCTCTCTTCAGGCATCTCCTGGAGCTGGTCCCAGCCACTGGGCAGCTCCAATTGCCGATGGTCGGCCTCATCAAACAACACAAACGCCCCGACGTTCCGAAGCCGCTGCTCTACGAAATTCCGCAACTTTTCAATGGAGCCCGAGTCCGCATCCGGTGGCCAGTTGAATGGTTGCGTGATTTCAAGGGCCAACCGCGCGTGCTGCCGGGCCGGCAAAAATACCGGATAGCTAAGCCGGATCGGCTGGTCCTGGCTGTAGCTGCCGTCCGATTTCATTCGGCTGAGTATTACCAAGTGGGGGCCGTCGCTGAGGCCAACGTCCGAGTCGGTGTTGTTCTCCAGATCATAGGAAATGACCAAGGAGGCCCGCGTTTTGTCGATTTCCCTAAGCTGGCTTCCAATGTAGCCCGCGCGGATGCTCCCTTGATTCCAGATAGCAGGTCGTTCGCGGGATGTTCGCTTACGGATGGAAAGGAGGGATCGGTCGCCCGTGACAAAGCTTATCGCCAAGAACGCCGCTCCCGCGGAACCAACTACCCAAAGCGCATCTTTCCACGACACTCTGCTCTCCGTCCGGGACTGGGAAGCTCTATCTGACTCTCGCTTCTTCTGGACTTAGCCAGTTCGGCGTTTCCTACTGTTCCGTATCATTCCGACGCGCGGACGGGCAAGATGGGAAAGTCCCTAACTTCCTTTCAGGTCTTTCCCCTATTGGCTTTACTCGTCGTTTACATTCTCCCCAGCGCCAGAAGGGGTCGTGACCTCGAGATGGAGTTCTGTCAGACCCGCCGATCTAAGCTGCCGATTGAGGGCAGGGAGGTCGGCGGCCTGGAACTCTTGCCAGACCTTCAGGACGGCGAAAAAATCCTTTTCCGTCGTGTCCATGGCAGCAAGCTGCGCGTCGGTAGGAGCCGCGTCGGCACGATCGAGTTCCCCGTAGAGCGCTGCGATCGCCGCCGCGCTGCGCGCGAGCGTGGCCGAAGCTGAAGCGGCCGCCCCAGCGCCTCCGGGGCCGCCAGCGCCACCGAGAATAGCCCCCAACTTCTTGTCAAAAGAGGAAACTGCCTCGACCAGTGGCCCCGAGATCTTTTCGGCGGATGACCCAGCACCATTCGCTGTGGACGCGGTGGGCGCCTTACCAGTCAGCTTTTGCAGTTGCTCCCAAAGGGCCCGCGCTTGGGTGAGCGCCTCCGTGTTTTGCGTCATCATCTTCGCCAGAAGCTGCTGTTTCTGAAATTCCAGCGCCAGCCTTTCCTGTGAAGTCTTCACGCGCGGATCCATCTTCACCGTGAGAGGCTCGCTGAACAGCAGCCCGCGAACCGTCAGCCGGACGGTGTATTGCCCGGGCAGCGCCATTGGTCCCTGTGGCGACCGTGGTGTATCTCCTGGAATGGCGGAAATAGGATAATCCGACCGCGTGGCCCGCGGCGCGGGATAACGCAAATCCCATACCCGGCGGTGCATCCCGGCGCTGCTCGAAAGAATCTTAGAGGTGCGAATCCAGTACCTCGGAATCAGCTCCTTGGCAAGTTCTTCGGAGGAAGGCTCGGCTTTGTCTGCATCGGAGAACTTGCGAACCAGTTTTCCCTGTCCGTCGAGAATTTCCAGGGTCACCGGGGCCGTCGTGGGCACTGCCAGAAAATAATCAATGATCGCTCCGTCCGGAGGATTCTGCGCAGTAGGCTCGTCCGGCGGAATGGGTGTGTCCGTATTCGTGTCGCGCCTCACGCGATAAGCAATGGCTGGCTTGAAAAGATACTCTTCCGCTTTGGCCACCGATTCGGTGATCTGCCGCAGCGGCGAAATGTTGTCCAGTACCCAAAACGAACGCCCGTGCGTGGCCACAATCAAGTCATGGTCATGAATCCATAAATCACGCATCGAAGTGTGCGGCAGGTTGAGCTGCAGCGACTGCCAGTGGTCCCCATCATCGAACGAGACCCACACGCTCGTCTCGGTCCCGGCGAAGAGCAAGCCCTTGCGCACCGAATCTTCGCGCACGGCATTGACCGGCGCGTTTTCCGGCAGGCCGTTTGCGATCAGCCGCCACGTCTTTCCTCCGTCATGCGTGCGGTAAATGTAAGGACGCAAATCATCGATGCGGAAACGGCTGACCGAAGCGTATGCGGTCTCGTCATCGAAATGCGAAGCGGAAAGCTGCGTCACTTTGCTCCAAGGAGTGATCTCAGGAGGCGTGACGTTTTTCCAATTCGCGCCGCCGTCGCGCGTGACCCAAAACCATCCGTCGTCCGTGCCCGCCCAAATCGTGTTTATGTTTTTGAACGAAGGAGCCAGTGCATAAATCACGCCGCGAATTCTGTCTGCGTTGGGATCTTTCGCAGCCTTATCCCCGAGGCTTGCAGGAATCGCGCCGTGCTCGCGCCCGAGGTCGGGACTGATGGTTTGCCAAGTTTGCCCCTGGTCGGTGGTCTTGAACAAGAAATTCGACGTGTAATAAAGAATGTGCGGATCGACCGGCGAAAAAAGTAGGGGTTGTGTGCGATCCGCACGGTATTTTGGATCGGCAGCCGGAATCGGCGAGACGTTCTGGAATTGCCCAGTCGAAAGTGAAAACTTGGAGACCTCGCGCCGCCCCGCTCCATAAACGATGTCCGGATTCAGCGGATCCGGCGCCGCGTATCCGTATTCAATGATCCCCGCTGGATGCCAGTCGCGAAACGTGATTTCCCCGTCGTTGCCGCGGCTTGAAACGCACACCGAGCCGCTATCCTGCTGGCCTCCGCAAACGAGATAAGGAAATCCACTCGACGTTGCACCATGAAAGATTTGCCCCGTGGGCTGGTTGTACCACGAACTCCACGTCTGCCCCGAGTTGACGCTGACGAGCGCCCCCTGATCGCTGACCAGCAAAATGATGTTGGGAAAGTTCGGATTGATCCACAGATTCTGATAGTCGTCTCCGCCAGGCGCGCCTCGCAGGCTGGTCCACGTTTTGCCGCCGTCGGTCGAGCGCATCGTCACGATGCTGGCGCTGTAGACCACGTCCGGGTTTTTGGGATCCACGCGCGGCACCGGCAAATCGCCTCCGCCAATCCGCAGTGCGGGCCGCGGATCGGTGGTGACGCGCGTCCAGTTTTCTCCGGCATCATCCGAACGGTAAATTCCCACGCTCGGCTCGTTGCTGGCCACCGAAGCGTACAACCGGCTTGGCTGGCTCGCCGCAATCGCCACGTCTACTTGAATGATTCCCTTCGGCAGGCCATTGGTAAGCGCGCGCCAGGTTTTCCCGCCATCCGTGGACTTGAACACTCCTCCGCCCGTTCCGCTGTACTGATTGCCGTCCTCCCACGGTCCAAGTCGCACTTCCCACAGCGACGCATAAACAATTTCCGGATTCGAAGGATCAATCTCCACGTCCGAGCCGCCAACGTTGGCATCTTTCGAAAGCACTTTCTGCCAGTTCTGTCCGCCGTCGGTGGAAAGGTAAATGCCCCGCTCTTCATTGGCGCCGTAAGGGTGGCCAAGCGCCGCCGCAAACACTCGATTGGGATTGTGCGGATCGACCGCCAGCGCAGGAATCCCCTGCGAATTGCGCAAGCCGAGATGCGTCCAGGTCTTCCCCGCATCGCTGGATTTGTAAACGCCATCGCCCACGGAAAGATCCGGCCGCGCCAAGCCTTCGCCGCCACCCACGTAAACAATGTTTGGGTCGGAAGGCGCAACGGCGATCGCGCCGATGGATTGCATGGGCTGTGTGTCAAAAATCGCATTCCACGTACGGCCGAAATCATCCGACTTCCACACTCCACCGTTCACGGCGCCCATGTAAAAAACATTGGGCTGGCCGGCCACGCCGCAGGCTGCGCGCGTGCGTCCGCCCCGCGCGGGACCAATCATGCGCCAGCGCATTTCCTGGTAAGTGGATTCGGGAATCTGCTGCGCCGCGGCGTGATTTGCAACCATCACGCAAACCGCGGCGAACCTCAACGCGAAACGGCCAAACAATCGGGTCACGGCAACCCTCCGGCAAGCATAAAAATTATTGGCGGCACAGCATAAATCAAATGGCGGCGGAGATGGAGCGAAACTGCAGGGAAAGCTTCTTACCCTTTGGTAC
>DATFRZ010000103.1:0-27399 GCA_035262885.1 Candidatus Acidiferrum sp. | reverse complement strand
ACTGGTGTACTTGAAAAGCTCCTATGACTTGCTGCTCGAACGGCTGCATTCCCAGCAGGGCCACTACATGAAGGAGCAGATGCTCACGAGCCAGCTCGCCGACCTCGAAGCGCCAACTGACGCCCTCACCATCGACATAGCAGAGTCGGCCGAACAGATTGTCTCCGAAATCCGCAAACAGCTCAAACTCTCTTGATCCTGTTTACTTGGCGAGCTGGAAAGTTTTGTTCTCAATCGCTGTGCGAATCCAACGCATCAACGTGATGGCCTTGAACTCAGCAAAGAACGTTGTGCCTTTTGCGTCCTCAATAGGAATCGGAAAACTGTACTTCTTGTCCTGGACCTTCACGACATAGAAGAAGTTCCCGTCCCGGTAGTGAGAGAAGACGGCCTTGTTGTTACCGCCAACGATCGTCTTCAAATCGTGGCTCATGGAGTTCCTCGTTCGGACCGAGCCGCAGCCTACGGCTTTGCAGGAGACGGGGCCGTCGCAGGCGCTGTCCCAAAATTCACTTTAGGAGCCTGCCGCGCGCCTTCCTCGGTTTTGAAGTACGCATCGTTGCGCGTGAATCCGCTCATGCTAGCCACCAGGCTGTTCGGAAAAGTCGCAATGAACGTGTTGTAGTCCTGAACCACCTGGTTGTAACTGCGGCGCTCCACGGCAATGCGATTTTCCGTCCCCGCAAGCTCATCCTGTAGACGGAGAAAATTCTCATTTGACTTCAATTGCGGATAGTTCTCCACGACCACCAGCAACCGGCCCAGCGCCGAGTCCAACTGCCCGTTCGCCGCGATTTTTTCTGCGGGCGAATGCGCTCCCAACAAGGCAGAGCGCGCCTTGGCGATGTCGCCGAAAACCGTCTGTTCCTGTGCGGCGAATCCCTTTACCGTCTCCACCAGATTGGGGATCAAATCCGCGCGCCGCTGCAGCACCACGTCCACTTGTGACCATGCGGCATTCACTGCTTCTTTCTTGATGGCCATCTGATTCCTGCGGCTGACAAACGAGCCTCCGAAAATCAGCGCGATGACCACGATGACCGCCAAAACAACCAGAACACTCTTCATATCCACCTCGAACTTTCGTTTTCAGTTGCCTGTTTTCTTCACGCGTTGCCACTCCCGCTTCGGAAAATGATGGTCCAGCGCGTGCAAAACTTTTTCGAGTGCTTTCAAATACGCGCCGTACAGGGGAACAAGCTCCCCATGAAACTCCCCGCTCTCGCGCAGTTTCAGAAGCGATTCGAAGCACGCAGCATCCGCGCCCGTCAGCGAAGCAGCGCGTGCGATGATTTCCTTCGCATGCGCTGGCGGCGCTTCTCCAAAGGCAATCACAGTATGGCGAAGCAGCGTCAGCACGCCAGAAAAAGATTTTCGCAGCACCGGCACCAGTTCGTGCGCATTCCCCGGAGCGCGAAGATAATGCTGTCGCAGTTTCAAAAGCACGGTCCGCAAGTCACGTTCAATTTGCAGCCGGTGCAAATTCATCGGCACTTCAATCGCCGCGACCAAGTCTTCTCCGTACAAAACGCGGCGTCCTTGCTTCATGTCCAGAATCTCGATGGCAAAAACGTCCGCCGCTTGCCGCAACTCCTCGTGCGTGAAAAACAGCGGCGCAGGCTCTTTCTGGTCCACGCACCACCATTTCACCACGCCTGCCAGCCGGCCGAGTTCTTCCACGCTCAGCGAACGCAGAACGCACACAATATTCAAGTCGGAGTGCCCTTCGCGAAAATCGCCGCGCGCCGCCGAGCCGAACAATATGACGCATTCCAAGTTCGTTGCCGCAAATTCTTTCAGCCGTTTCACGAGTTCCGTCAGCTTCGCGTCTGTAGAAAGCATCTTCGCCTCAACCTCAAACTCTGCCCACGAATTTTTCTCGCCGGTTCTCACCAGCTTCCCGAAGCCCCTCCGCCTCCGCTGCTCCCGCCGCCAAAACCTCCAAATCCCCCGCCGCCTCCGCCACCCCATCCGCCCGAGCCGCCGCCAAATCCCCCTCCGCCCCAGCCGCCGCGCGAGCCCCGGCCGGAGTTTGCCAGCATTCCGAGCAAGAACCACCCGAGGCCGCTACCTCCGCCTCCGCCCATGCGCGTTCCCGAAGAGCGCCCGAGGAAGGAAAACAGGATAATCAACCCAACGATGACCCAAAAGATCGCGATCCCGCCGCCGCGATTCGTATGCCGGGTTTGTGGCACAGGCGGCTGCCCGCTCAGCGTGACATGCGAATCGTCCGCAATGTACTTTGCCAATTGCCACGCGGCGGTTTCAATGGCGTCGCCGTAATCACCTTGCCGCAGAAACGGCACCATTGATCGGCCCGCGTCGCCCGCTCGCGCATCGTTAATCACCGGTTCCAGTCCGTAACCCACTTCGATGCGGTACTTGCGGTCATTCGGCGCCACCAGCAAAAGCACGCCGCGATTGTCTTTCTTGCTTCCGATGCCAAGCTGCCGGAAAAGATCGACCGCATAATATTCGACGCTTTGCCCATCCAACGAACGCACGGTGATGATGATGAGTTGCGTGCCGGTGTTCTGCTCCAGTTCCGTACCCAGCGCTTCCAATTTCGCAGTCTTGTCGGCGCCAATGACTCCAGCCAAGTCCGTCACATAGCTTGTGGGATGAATGCTCTTGATGTCTTCGGCGCTTGTGCCTACCGCACCTATCACCGCGGCCAAGCACGCGGCGCACAGCAAGACAGCCGTTCGATAAAATTGGGTAGCGGGCATTTGGGGATTGGGACCTGTCCGTTGGCTTCCTTTCTATCCTACGTTGGCCCGGCACCAAAAATATCATGCCTCGCACCCTTCCGCTGCTTTCCTTAGGCAACCTGCCGTCTCAACAGTCTCAACAGTTTCAACACTTTCAACAGTTTCAATGGGCCTGTTTTCTTATTGCGAATTTCATCGTATCCTTGGGCGACACGGAATTTTCCCCGCACTTTCCCGAAAAGGCGTTTCGCGTCTCACCGCTTTCAGGAAATTCGTGCGGCCAGAGGCAAGTGAACTCAGTTCCGTCGAAGCCGAGCAACGCAAAGATAAAATGAGCGACGTCAAGACAGCCCGGCCCGTCTGGAAGCCTGCCGGCAAAGTGCACACCGGCGAGCAGCCGTTCAAGT
This sequence comes from Candidatus Acidiferrum sp., assembly GCA_035262885.1. GTDB lineage: Bacteria > Acidobacteriota > Terriglobia > Acidiferrales > UBA7541 > Acidiferrum. The sequence continues at coordinate 24,281 of DATFRZ010000103.1, read as the reverse complement.
ATCCATTGCGGCGCGAGTTTGTCGAGCCCGATTGGCGCCGCCTTCCGGGCTACAAAGACGTCACCGCTGGGGATTGGGGAACCGCTCTCTGGCAGCGCCGTCACACCGTCAAGAATCTGAAAGAAGTGCAAGCCGTCTTCGGCCCGCTGCTTTCGCAAAGCCTCCTCGAAAGCATGGAGCGCGACACCAAAGAGCGCGCCACTATGTCCATCCTCATCCCGCCGCAGATGCTCAACACCATGGACGAAAAGGATCTGTGGAACGATCCTGTCCGCCGCTACATGCTTCCCGCGTTTGACGATCGCAACCCCGATTGGCCGAGTCATCCCAAGTCCAGCCGCGACAGCCTCCACGAATCCGACATGTGGGCCGTCGAGGGACTCACGCATCGCTACCCCACGAAAGTCCTCGCCGAAATGCTTTCGACTTGCCCGCAGTACTGCGGCCACTGCACGCGCATGGATCTTGTCGGCAACGATGTGCCCCAAGTCGTGAAGCTTCGCTTTCAGCTTCCGCAAAAAGACCGCTACGAGCAGATGCTTGACTATTTGCGTAAAACGCCTTCGGTGCGTGACGTGGTCGTTTCCGGGGGCGACATCGCCAACGTGCCCATCGCGCAGCTCGAGCCCTTTGTCTCCGCGCTCATGGACATTCCCAACATCAAGGACATTCGCCTGGCCACCAAAGGTCTGATGGGCATTCCGCAGCATTTCCTGCAGGACGAAGTGTTGAAGGGATTCGAACGCCTGGCCAAAAAAGCGCGCGAGCACGACGTCGACCTGGCGCTGCACACGCATGTGAACAACCCCAGTCAGGTCACCCCGCTGGTGGCCAAAGCAACAAAAAAGATTCTGGAGGTCGGTTTCCGCGACGTGCGCAATCAAGGCGTGCTGCTGCGCGGCGTGAACACCAACGCGAAAGATTTGCTCGAACTCTGCTTCACGCTCCTCGACCGCGCCAAAATCATGCCGTATTACTTTTACATGTGCGACATGATCCCCAATTCCGAGCACTGGCGCCTGTCCATCCACGAAGCCCAGCAGTTGCAGCACGACATCATGGGTTACTTGCCCGGCTTCGCCACGCCGCGCATGATCTGCGACGTGCCCTTCGTCGGCAAGCGCTGGGTCCATCAGCTCAAGGACTACGACCGCGAGAAAGGCATCTCCTACTGGACCAAGAATTACCGCACCGGCATCGAAGCCGGCGATCCCGAAGCGCTAAATCGCCTCTACGAGTATTACGACCCCGTGTACACCCTGCCTGCCTCCGGCCAGGAATGGTGGCGCCGTCAAGGCCCCCTTTTCGCCGAACGCTAGGAAATTCGCAAGCACGCCCCGTTACGGCACCGCTGGGCCAAACGAGCTCGAATTGCCGGTAACACCTGAATTACTCCTTTGCTGCCGATTCCTCCCTTTTTCTTGACAAGCAAACTGCAATCTTTTAAAAGTGCGGCAGCTCGTCGGGTGCCTTGTTCTCGTTCACCCTCGACTCTGCTCCGCCACGGTCTCCCAGCGCCGCCGAGGCTTACTTTCTGAAGTGGTGTGTCCAGTCATTCAAAAATAAATGTGGAGGCGCCCGTGATCCGGAAAATAGTCCCCGTGGTGTGGCTTTGTGTATTTGGCATCCCCAATCCAGTGCAGGCCCAAAGCAAACCTATGGTTAGTCGAGAGGTAAAGCATGATATTTCTCCCGCTTTGCGCGATCTGCCGCAGTCTCCCAGCCCAATCGAGCCAAAAGGCGAAAGGCCATTGCGTCTGATCCATGGACCACGTGAGTTTTCGCCGCAGGCGGATCCCGCGCTGCAAAGTTCCACGGGACCTCTTGTGAGCACGACGGCCGGCTTGAATTTTCTGGGAGCGGGAGTGGGGATCACGAACGGTTTTGCAGACTGCTGCGCTCCCCCGGATACAAACGGCGTGGCCGGAGCGACACAGTTCGTGCAATGGGTGAACCTGGACTTCGCGGTGTTTGACAAAGCGACCGGCAGTCTTGTGGCGGGGCCTACCGCTGGAAACACGTTGTGGAGTGGTTTCGGAGGGCCTTGCGAGACAAGCAACAGCGGCGATCCCATCGTGCAATATGACAAAGCAGCCGGGAGGTGGGTGCTGGCACAGCCCGTCTTCACTTCGCCTTATATGTATTGCTTGGCCGTTTCGACGACGTCCGACGCGACCGGAACGTATTACCGCTACGCGTTTGCCACCCCGAACAACACCACCCTCTTTCCCGACTACCCTAAACTAGGAGTCTGGCCGGATGCCTATTATGCGTCCTTTAATGGCTTCATGGGGAACACGTTTACAGGACCCATCGCCTGCGCTTATGAGCGCAGCGCGATGCTAACGGGCGCCGCTGCCGCACAGGTTTGTTTCCAGCAAGGCCCCGGTGTAGGCAGCCTCCTGCCCGCGGACCTGGATGGCGCAACGGCGCCTCCCTCGGGTTCGCCGAATTTTTACATGAGTCTTGGCAGCAATACCCTGAACCTCTTCAGGTTTCATGTGGATTTCACGACTCCTTCCCATTCGAGTTTTACCGGACCAACGGTAATTCCGGTGGCCGCGTTCAGTGAAGCGTGCAACGGGGGCACATGCATTCCGCAACCCTCAACCATTCAAAAACTGGATTCGCTCGGGGACCGCTTGATGTACCGGCTGGCGTATCGCAACCGCAGCGGAACGGAATCGCTGCTCGTGAACCACTCGATTCATGTGGGTGGAGGCAAGCATAGCCAGATAGCTGGCGTGCGCTGGTATGAAGTCCGGAGCCCGAACGGCACTCCGACCCTCTATCAACAGGGGACCTTCTCGCCAGATTCGACGTCGCGGTGGATGGGTAGCATTGCGATGGACAAAGTCGGGAATATCGCACTTGGCTACAGCTCTTCTAGCGGAAGCGTGTTTCCTGCGATTCGCTTTACCGGGCGCGTTCCAACAGATGCGTTGGGCACGATGGAAGGCGAGAACAGCATTCAGGTTGGGGCGGGGTCCCAACTGGGAGGCTTGAGTCGCTGGGGCGACTACAGCAGCATGACCGTGGATCCCGCAGACGACTGCACATTTTGGTATACGAATGAATATTCGATGAACAACGGAAGGTTCAACTGGAGCACAAGAATCGCGTCTTTCAAGTTCCTGACCTGCCAGTGAGCGCAAGAGGAAGCTGCAGGCCCTCCCGGCGTCTTCGCCGGAAGGGCCTTTGCGTTTGTTTTTTTCTATGCTCTTAGCGAGCAGCGATTCCTGCCGCCGTGTCTGGGAGACTGTTGATTTGCGTTTGTGTGACTTGCGTCAAGCTGCCATTCGCTTGGATCACGAAGCCACTGACGGTTCCATTCGCACCGTTGCGAACGTAGAGAAAGCGGCCGTCGCTGCTCAAGGCCATGCCAGCCGGCATGAGGCTGCTGCCGTCCGGGGCCATCAAGGATGCAGCCACGGGTTGCGTCAAGGTAAGCGTGCCAGTCTTTGGCGAGACTAGGTAGCTCGAGATGGTGCCGCTCATGGTATTCGTGGTGAGCGCGAGACTCCCCTTTTCCGCTACGATCGCCCAAGTGGACGCAGTTTGGTTGTCCGGCACCGCCGAAGTTGGCGCTAGTTCTGCGCTTGACGATACGCCGTAGGAGCTCATGCTGCCAGCCTGGGACGTGTTGCTTGCCGTGTTGGCCGTGATCACAAGGTCCCGACTAAACGCCAAGCCAAAGGGCGCGCTGCCGGGAGTGGAAGGCGCGCTGGGACCGCCGGAAGGAGAGGGAGCGAGGAAGCTGCCGACAAAGGCCGCCTGTCCCGCCTGACTCACGGAAAAGGAAACGACTTGGTTAGCACCAGGCTCAGTCACTAGCAGGGACCTGCCGTCCGGTGTAAACAATATTTCCGCGGGCGTAGCGGCACTGCCATTCGGCAGAATCTGCGTCGAGCCCGGGATCGGCACCAGCATCTTTTCCTGTTTCGGTTCCGGCACGATTTGGAAACCCGCAATGTTGGGTGATGTGCCACCAGCATTGAGCACGTACAGTTTGTCGTGGTACACGGTCAGGCTGACAGGCTGCGTCCCTCCTGACGGTACGGTCTGCAGGGCGGTGAGAGCGTCACCGGCCACCGCAAAGGCAGTGATGGAATCGCTTCCCGCATTGACCGCGAAAAGTAACCGGTTATCCCCACTCAGAATCAGGGACCCCTGGGAGTTCAGAGGATTGGGACCGCTGCCTATGCCGCTGCCTCCTGTAGGAAAGCTGCCCGCCGGCTCCAGTGTTCCATCCGCATTTCTGTGGAAGACGATCACCGCATTTTGAGAGGGTTGATTGGACAACACGTAAACATCGCCGGTGGACTGGGCGGCCGAGTGAGCTGCGGGCGTGTACCCGAGTAGGGCAAAAGCCACCACTGCGGAGAACATGCAGAACAACCTTACGACTGACTTTCCACCTAGCATGATCTTCTGGACCTCCATGTTTAGTTTGAACTCGAGCGAAAACCACAACTACTGAACTGGACCCTCACTCGAAGTTGCGGGCAGTTTTGTTGCCGCGCCCTTGTTAAGTCGGTACAGCGGAAGAAATCCCCCGCAGAAATTTTTTCGCGGGAAAGATTTATCTAGGAAATTGTTGCGCCCGATTGGCGCTCGTCGAGTCGCTCAGTCCTAGACGAGCGGATCGAGGGCCATCGGAAGAGAAATCTCCAAATGAAGGCAGCTACGCGGCCCTCTCGGAGACGACGAGGCGCGCATCTCGGGCCTGCTGTTCCCAAACCCAGCGAAATTCGTCACGGGCGCGTGCCAGCAGCCGTTCCGTGGCTTTTTCGGTCTTGCCAATCCGTAGTGCCAGCGCTTTGACGGAACATTCGTTCCAGTACCGCCAGATCAGAACGACTCGGTATTTTTTTGGCAATTTGAGGAGAATTTCCAACGTTTTCTTTCGCGCGAATTCCTTCTCCAACTGGTCGTCGACCTCCAGAGGAGGAGTTTTTGTAGGAAAGGTTTCGTTGGCAGTTTCGAGCGGTTGCGGCTCACGCAAGCTGGCTCGGTAATAATCTTTGATCTTGTTGCGTGCGATGCCCATCAGCCAGGATCGCAGTGATGCGTTTCCGCGATAGGCGCGCAGATTTTCCCAGGCGGCAAGAAATATGTCCTGGACGACGTCATCGGCGTGGTCGGCCCGGGGTGCTAAGCGAAAATGGACGTACTTTTTCACTGCACTTGCATGGCGAGAAAGTTTCATCAGGATTTTGCCCCTAATTGGCTGCTGCACAGAAAAATTGCCTGTGCAGCGAAATTTACATGCTGGTTCGATCGCGCGACGCGCGTTCCACAGCATGCGCACTCCACTTCCTTCTCGATTGAGGGACACGCCCCCAACCGCGAGAAGACACGCGACGAGCTAGGCGATTAGGCTGGGGAGACAGGCTGGGTTGGGGCAATAGAGCGGGGAGATCTCGGAGCGGAGCAACATAGGCCCCGAAGTTTTTGAGTGCGGTGCGAGCCCCAAACGACGCTGATGCTCTGTGAGACCATCCCCTTTTAAAGGTCGGGGGTTGCTCTGTCAAGTCGGGTGAAAACCTGAATACTACTCTTGGCCGGACGCAATCCTGTACTTAATCTTTGATTCTTAGAGTACTGTGCCTACAGAGGAGAGGGGGCTGCGGAGAAATGGCAGCAACGGCTGGCGCAACCCAGATCCAAGGCAAAGACGACGTGCTAACTGTCTGCGCCACCAGCATCGTGGCAGGAATCCTCGCGAATGTTCTGCACGAAGGGTTCGGCCACGCTGCGACAGCTCTGCTTACCGGTGCGAAATCGGGCGTGTTGTCGACCGTCGCGTGGTCGAGCGCCCACGACTCGCGGCTTGTCGCTGCGGGAGGAACCCTTGCGAACCTCGCGGCTGCCCTGGTTTTCTGGGTTGCGCTGCGCCGTGCGAAGAACGCCACAGCCCGACTGCGTTTTTTTTTGCTGATCTGCCTTGCGTTCAATCTCTTTGACGGCACCGGCTACTTCTTATTTTCAGGCTTCACCAATTTTGGCGACTGGGCCGTAGTGATTGCCGGCTTGCCCGCGCACTGGCTATGGCGTTTTCTCCTCGTGGTCGTGGGAATTTTGTCCTACTTCGGAGCCGTATTAGTCGTGGGGAGTGGGCTAGTGCGATACGTCGGCGTTCCCAGAAACGACTCGCGCCGGCTCACGAAGCTGACGCTCCTTCCCTATCTCACATCGATCCTCCTTGCCAGCGTGGGCGGGCTCTTGAATCCCATCGGCATGCAGTTGGTCTGGCAGTCCGCCCTCCCGGCGACTGCGGGCGGGCACTCCGGGCTCCTGTGGTTGAAGTACTACATTCCGAAATCAGCCGTCCCCGAAGGAAGCTCCGATTCGATTAGCAGGAACTACGTGTGGATCGCAGGAGCCATCGCCGTGTCGATACCTTTCATTTTTGTGTTAGGCCGCGGGATCACCCTGCACCGCTAGACTCGCCCGAAGAAGATAAAGAAGAGGTTGCGTGCATTCGCAATCAGCCCCATGACATTCGCTTGTTCCGCTTCCATGTTGGTTGCCGATCGTTGACAGACGCGGATAATCGCGTTGACAGAGGCGCGCTGCTACTCTAAAATTGACGTTTGTCTCTAAAGGGAAAGGTGTGACTGATTGCGATGAGGACGTACGTAGCTAGGGGAGCTGAGGCGGAAGCCCTAAAAACAGGGACGAATTGGTATGTGGTGGACGCCACTAACGCCGTGTTGGGACGGCTGGCCACTCGGGTGGCCCGAATTTTAATCGGCAAAGATAAGGCGAGTTTTACCCCGTACTTGGATAGCGGCGACCATGTGGTGGTGATTAACGCCGACAAAATTCGCCTGACGGGGAACAAAATCGAGCAGAAGGTTTATCACTCGCACAGCGGCTACCCCGGCGGATTGAAGACCGTTCCTGTGAAGCGCGTGCGCGAGACCCGGCCGGAGTGGGTGGTGCGCGAGGCAATTCTCGGGATGCTTCCAAAGAATAAGCTCCAGGCGCGCCGGGCAAAAAAATTGCGCGTATATCGCGAGGCGACAGGTCTAGCGCGTCACACCGGGCAAAAGCCGCAAGCGGTTGCTCTGTAGCTGTTAAGACATTCTTTTTTGTTTTTCCGCACGTTGCTGTTCCTATCTACGTGGGTCCGGTGCCGGCCTTCGCGGGGAATCAGCTGGGCGTGGAGCAGGCGCGTGGGAGGGTGTCTGGAGCGGCGGTCACTCGCAAGCGGCAATTTGCGCGCGTAATTCGCAGGTGAAAGATACGGCTCGCCCGGGCCAGGTTTCTGGTTTTTGAGAGTCAGGAGGAACGTTGAGTACAGCAGGTACGCCCGTATCGGGCACGCAGACATGGTTTATGGGAACCGGCCGGCGCAAGGAGTCGATTGCGCGCGTGTTCCTTCGCGCGGGTTCGGGAAAGTTCACCGTGAACGATCGGCCCGTCGCGCAATATTTCCCAAATCATGCCTGGAAGCATGAAGCCAGCGAACCGCTGAAGTTCACGAGCTTGGCTGAGCAAGTGGATGTGGTCGTCAGAGCCAATGGCGGCGGTGTAGGCGGGCAGGCCGGAGCCGTGCGCATGGGACTGTCACGTGCGATTGCGCGGTTCAATCCGGAGCTGCGGCCGTCTCTGCGGACCAACGGATTTTTGACGCGCGATTCCCGCATGAAAGAGCGCAAGAAGTATGGACAAAAGGGCGCGCGCAAGAGATTCCAGTTCACCAAGCGCTAAACGGCGAATGGTGCACTGGTGATCGGTGACTGGCGAAAACCAGAAACCGTTCAAAACGACCTCCAGCGAATGGGCGTAAGTCCATCCGCTGAGATCATGGCCGGCAAGCTGCCAGCAAGAGGCTGCTCTGCAGCGAATGGTTGCGTAGCGGCCGGCTTTTAGCCCGGCATCTTCGCCGCCTTTCGCGGCCGCAAACAGCTATCCTTTTAGGAGGGAACTTGGCAGTAGAAATTACCATGAAAGAACTGCTGGAGGCCGGAGTCCACTTCGGTCACCAGACGCGCCGCTGGAACCCCAAAATGAAGGAGTATATTTTCGGGGAACGCAACGGCATCCACATCATTGATCTTCAGAAAACCCTGAAAATGTTCCGCGAAGCGAGTCGCTTCGTGAGCGATATTTCCGCGCAAGGCAGAACCGTTTTGTTTGTGGGCACGAAGCGCCAGGCCCAGGAAGCCGTCGCCGAAGAGGCGAAGCGCTGCGGCGCGTTTTACGTGAATCACCGCTGGCTGGGTGGGACGCTGACCAACTGGGCGACGCTGCAAAAGTCCATCAAGCGCCTGAAGCTGCTGAAAGCCATGACCGAAGACGGGCGCATGGAGCAGCTCTCCAAGAAAGAACGCGCGCGCCTGGACCGCGAGATGAAGCATCTCCAGCAGAATTTGGAAGGCATCGAGAACATGTCGCAGTTGCCGGACGCCATGTTCGTGATCGACTCAAACGCCGAGGAAATCGCGGTGAAGGAAGCGCGCCGCATGGGCGTTCCAGTGGTATCCGTTGTGGATACGAATTGCGATCCGGATGTAGTGGACTGGATCATTCCCGGAAATGACGACGCGCTGCGCGCGATCCGTTTGTTTACGACCAAGATTGCGGACTCCGTTGCCGAAGGGCGAAATGCCTATCAGCAATCGCAGGTAGCGGAGCAAAAGTCCGCGCAAGATCAGGCGCTGGTCGAAGGCGTCGAGTACGTGGACACCAGCGCGTACGAACAGTACGAAAAGCAAGAGGGCGACTTCGTGGAGGGAGCGGAACCGCCGGCGGAAGGCGCGGAGACCACGGTACCTCCGGACGAAGAAGAACGCTAGAAGTTGCGTGGGTGGGAAATTCCAGTGGCCCGCCCCGGACGGCTCGGGGGCGGGCCGTTCTGCAAGAAATTGAGAAATTGTTCAAGAAGCGGATTTTTTAACATGGGTTTAACGAGACAGAGATAGGAAAGAAGGATGAGTACACAACAACCTGCCGTGCAAATTCCAGCCCAACTCGTGAAGGAATTGCGGGAACGCACCAACGCGGGCTTCAGCGATTGCCGCGCCGCTTTGATTGAAGCCAACGGGGACATCGAAAAGGCCATCAGCGTCCTTCGCAAAAAGGGCCAGGCGGCCGCCGCCAAAAAAGCCACGCGCGAGGCCAGCGAAGGCCTCGTTGGAAGCTATATCCACGCGGGCGGCAAGATTGGTGTGCTCGTTGAGCTGAACTGCGAGTCGGATTTCGTGGCGCGCACGGAGGCGTTTCAGCAGCTTTCGCACGACATTGCCATGCACGTTGCCGCGCTCGATCCGCGTTACGTCCGGCGCGAGGAAGTTACGCCGGACATGCTCGACAAGGAGCGCGATATCTACCGCGCCCAGGCGCTGGCCTCCGGCAAGCCAGAGCAGGTTGTCGAAAAAATCGTCTCTGGCAAGATGGAAAAGTTCTACGAGGAGAACTGCCTCTATGAACAGCACTACATCAAGGACGAGAGCGTAACCATCGGCGAGATGATCACGCAGGCCATTGCCAAGCTCGGCGAAAACATTTCCATCCGCCGCTTCGTCCGCTTCAAAGTCGGCGAAGTAAGCGGCGGAACTTCCCCGGGTCCAGACTCCGCGCCCGCGAAAGCTTAACAACGGAATCGAAAGCAATGTTTAGAGAGCGCTCTGGCTGTGCCAGGGCGCGCTCTTTTCTCGCGGCGTTTTGGCTTGCGAACGGTGTCATTGCCGACGAAGTGCGGGGCCGGGGATAGTTTGTTACAATTCCGGGGATTCCAGGCCGCAAAAATCGGAGACTCATGGCCTCGACTACAAGAGCCGTCACTAAAAATTCGAAGAAAAGCAAGCCGGCGTACAAGCGCATTCTGCTGAAACTTTCCGGCGAAGCGTTCCAGGGGCCGCAAGGATTCGGCATCCACGGTGAAACGATCCTGGGCATTGCGCGCGAACTGAAAGAGGTCCACGGGCTGGGAGTTCAAACCGCAATTATGGTCGGCGGGGGAAATATATTTCGCGGCGCGCGGCAAAAAGGATTTGAGATTGACCGCGCGACCGGCGATTACATGGGCATGCTCGCGACGGTGATCAATGCCATGGCCTTGCAGGATGCGCTGGAAAAAGAGGGCGTGTTCACGCGCGTGCTGAGCGCCATCGAAATGAAAGAGGTTTGCGAGCCCTTCATCCGCCGGCGCGCAATGCGCCATCTGGAAAAGGGGCGCATCGTGATATTTGGGGCGGGCACAGGGAATCCGTATTTTTCCACGGACACGGCGGCGGCCCTGCGCGCGATGGAAATCAAAGCGGACGCCATCCTCAAAGCGACACGCGTGGACGGGATTTTTGACGCAGACCCCGAGCAGGTTCCCGACGCGCGGTTTTTCGCGGCCATTTCCTACCGCGAAGTGCTGAGCCAGAATCTAAAAGTGATGGACTCAACCGCGATTTCGTTGTGCATGGACAACGGCATGCCCATCGTGGTGTTCAACATGAACCGGCTAGGGAACATCAAGCGCGTAGTGATGGGCGAGCGCGTAGGCTCGAAGGTCACCCCGGCGTGATTGGAAACTGGAAATCAGAAATTGGCAATTAGAAATCAGAAAATGGATACGGTCGCCGGCTTTTATGAGATTTCCAGTAGCTCGTCATCGGCATTCGGTTTAGGATAAAGGCCACTCCGAGGACTCTTGTGGCCGACTCCCTTCTGGCTGGAACAATTGCAAAAATTCGCAGCTTTCTCTGAAGATTTCACTTAGAACCGATAGATGAAAACTGAGGGTTTGAAAATGACGACAATTGCGACAACGAAGGACGCGATGGCGGCGGCCAAGACCCGCATGGAAAAGGCCGTCGAGGATTTCCGCAAGGAGTTGGGTACCCTGCGCACCGGGCGCGCGAACGCCGCCATTCTCGACTCCATTCGCGTGGACTACCATGGCACGCCGATGCCGGTGAATCAGTTGGGCACGGTGACCGTGCCGGAAGCCACCTTGCTGGTGATCGCGCCGTGGGACCCCAGCGTTGTGCCGATCATTGACAAAGCAATTCGGTCGTCTGATCTCGGCCTGAATCCCACGAATGACGGAAAAGTCGTGCGCGTGCCCATGCCCGCGCCGACCGAAGAGCGCCGCAAAGAAATTGTTAAGCACCTGCACAAAATCCTGGAAAACCACCGCACCGCCGTTCGCAACATCCGGCGAGACATCAAGGAAGCCGTCGACAAGCTGGAGAAGGACAAAAAAATCAGCCAGGACGAGCACAAGCGCACCAATGAGGAGCTGGAAAAGCTCACCCACTCGGAAACCAAGAAGATTGAGGATCTCTCGGGCTCGAAAGAGAAAGAAATTTTGGAGATCAAGTAAATTCCCAGGGCTTGTTGAAAAACGAGATGAACCGGTCATTCCGGGGAGCGAAGCGACGAGGAACCCTGGCTCAATTTGCTCCCCACAAAGGTCGCTGCGACCAAGTCGACGTCATTCACCAGCTTCTTCGGTGCTTCCCGGCGATCGTACAACGTTGAGGTCCGGAATTCATCGAGCAGAACCGCTCAACGCTTTAGAGCACCTCGCTGCGCTCGGGGTGACCAACAACAGCGTTTCCTCTAGGCTGCTAGGGCTTGGTTGGAGCTGCCTTTGGCGGTGCTTTTGTATTGGGCGCCGCGCTCTCCGACCGTTCAAGCGTGAAGTCTTGAAATTCGTCGTTTTGCACGGCGCGGAGGAACGCGTTGTAATCGCCGGCGCGCGCAGCGGGAACTTCTCTCAAAACAAACTTGATGCGCCGCGTGGCCGTCAGCGTGGAGCCGTTCACTGCGTACTGCGAAGAGTAAGTGGCGTAATCACGCTCGACCGAAGTGCCCGCTGGGGCGCTAGCAGTCGTTCCGGGAGGCAAATGAAGCGTCATCTTCGTCTCGACTTCAAGCGGCGTGCCGAGTTCGATAGGAGGGGTCGCCAAACCTGAAGCCGGCTTTGCCGGCGGGTCAGGCAAACCAAGCTGCGGCAGCAGCGCTGGAACGCGCACCGTTTTCTTCGACCAGTCGACGAACTTCGCCTGATCCAAATCGTATTCGACGGTGAATGGCTCCTTCGTTGCATAAGGATCAGACGCGTTCACGCGAGTCACCTGCCCGCGAAAGCCGTCGGTGATGGACAGAAGCTGCGCCACCTCCTTCCATCGCTCTTGCGGGGTGTGATGAAAGGCCACGCGGAGGACCAGCTCATTGTCTCCGCGCATCGAGTAGTGCACCTTTGCGTTTAGCTTGCCATCTCCAGTCAGGGAGGCCGTCACTTCTACATTCTGGCTCGCAGCAAAGGGCAGTTTCCTATCAAACAGCTGCCATTCCTGACCCGTCGAATTCATGACAAAAAAAAGACGGTTAAGTGCAAATAGGCAATTCTGTGAAATCGGAGAAACCATTCCAAAGGGAGCGACTTCCAGACTCGGGTCCAACCGGTAATTGGTCTTGCCATCGTTTACGGAGATCAGAAGGTGGTCGAACACGGAGGGTCGCGGTACGCCATTCTTGTTGCAGTAGCCCTCTAAAGCAGCATTTGCATAGAGTTTGAGGCTTTTGGCCAAGGCGGCGAAAAGAACAAATTTGTCTTCCGCATTTGCATAGCCGGTTGAAAGGATTTCGTCTGCGGAGCGCGGCGCAAAGCCTGTAGAACCGAGAGGAAGATTCACCGTGGATATTTTGTGGGACACAAAATCGTGGATGGCTTCCAGCTTCTGGCGATCGTTTTCAGCCGCCATTGTGAGTTCTCGCGCTTTGGCGGTGATTGTCTCTGAAGCCTTCGGTTTTTCTTGAATCTCCTTCATTGATCCTTCGTAGTTACGAATACTCATCAGCGGCACGGCCCCAGGAGTTAGTTCTTCTGCGAGCCTCACGGATAACCGTTCCCAGTTACCGAAATTGGAATAAGACACGTCCGATTCCGCATTTTGAGCTTGTTCTTGCGGCGACGTGCTCCGAGCACTGGCGTTTCGCTCCCAACGGTAGGCGGTGCGCCCAGAGTTGCCTTCACCGGACTTTTGAGTGGAGGTGACGGGCGTGGCCGGATTGATGTAAAAGTCTGGCGTTCTTTTGGGAAGGTTTGGTGTGTCGTCACCGGGAGTCGGTAGATCCAGCTCGAAAATCTCGTGGGTTACCACACCCGTCCGGTCGAAGCTGTGTTCCAGCCAGAAATCAGGCGCGAGAGGTTGGTGCGAGACGGTTCGAACCACGCGGTACTCGAGCGTGTCGCCGGGTTGCAGGCCGAGGATGCGTACAGATTTGACGCGCACGTCCTGATAGGCGGGAAAGTTCACGACCGCGGGGTTTGGATGATCGGTGACCGCGCTTGGCAGGATGTCCGAAGTGCCGCCGTTCGCGTGGGTGATGTGAACCATCGGAATTTCGACCGTTTCGAATGACCGGTTGAAGTCAAAGTTGAGCTGCGCGAACTGGCGGACGCCGAGTTCGTTGTTGATTTTCACGAGCGCGTGAACTTCCTTGCGGCTGTCACCGTTCGTCTCGAACCGGACTTTGGTTTCGAGCAGTTCGATTTGCGCCGGGTGAGCGCGCTCTTCAGGTTTGTCAGTTTTTTCTGCGTTTCTAGCCGCTGGCTCAGCCGCAGGTTTTTGCCAAGTTTCTTGAGCCGTCGCGCCGCGCCAACCGGTGATGAACAAAAAACAGGCCGCGGCCGTATAAAGTAAGAGTGGCGGGCGCTTGCGTGATGGCTTTCTTTCAATCACCAAAGCAGTGTAAAAGGGGCACGCTGGCCGGTAAAGGCGCTCGTTCGGAACAGTTGCCGCATAAACACGATGGAGAATTGCTGGCGGAGATGTTTGGGCGCAGGCTGCGTCTGACTGCATGGTAGGCTTATGGTGCCACAGACGCGAGGAGAGAACTGATGCAACGTGTTTTCCTGGGGTTGACAGCAGGGGCGGCGAGCTTGTGCCTGGCAGCGTTACCGCTTTGCGCGGACAACCGAACCGCGCCCAAAGGTCCGGATGAAGACGGCACCAAGCCCGCGCTGACGCGTATCGCCGGCGAAGGGCTGCTCAATTCGCACGCGTTCGGCTTCCTGACGGAGCTGAGCGACGACATCGGAGGCCGCGTCACGGGAACTCCCACTGAGCGCAAGGCCGAGGAGTGGGGCGCCGCGAAGATGAAGTCCATCGGCCTCGAAAACGTGCACACAGAGAAGTACGCGATCTGGCGCGGCTGGACGCGTGGCACGGCGGAAGGCGAAATCCTGGCGCCCGTGCGCCACAAGCTCCACGTGGACGCGATGGGCTGGACGGGTTCGACCCCTGCAGGAGGCGCCGAGGGCGACGTGGTGACCGTCAACATGTTCGACATCGAAAACGAAATCAAACATGTCTCGCGGCTTAAGGGAAAAATCGTGCTGGTTGTCGCAAAAGGAAAGCCCAGCCAAAATGAGATGAACCTCTTCGCGCAGTTCGGCGATTTTTTGAAGGCTGCCGGACCGGCGGGCGCCATCGCGGTGATCGGCGGGCAAGGCGGAGGAAAATCCACGGGCATGAATCTGACGCACACGGGGATTCTCGGGTTCAATGCGGACTTTGTGATTCCCGTTGTGTCGATGTCTGCCGAAGACCAGGGACAGTTGGAGCGTTTTCTGGAGCGCGGCCTGGCGCCGCGCGTGCGGTTGAATGTGCAGAATACGTTTACCAATGGCCCCGTTGAAACGGCGAATGTGGTCGGTGAAATTCGCGGGCGCGAGCATCCCGAAGAAATTCTCGTCGTGGGCGGGCATCTCGATTCCTGGGACCTGAGCGAAGGAACGACCGACAACGGTTCGGGTGCCGCGGCGACGCTCGGAGCTGCGGAAGCCATTATGCACTCAGGGCAGCGCCCGCGGCGCACGATTCGCTTCGTTCTTTTCACCGGAGAAGAAGAAGGGCTTGACGGGTCTTTCGCTTATATGAAACAGCATCAGGCGGAGATGAAAAATCACCTCGGCAATCTGGTGATTGACGGAGGGCAGGGGCCGGCCAAGAGTTTCCACTTGGGCGGACGCGACGATCTCGTGCCGGCATTTCAGGCGTTTGCGAATACGCTCTCGAATCTCGGCGTCACGGAGGTGGACGACCGAGTGGAATCCGGTACGGATACACTGCCGTTTTCCATGGCGGGCCTGCCGGGAATCAACATGGGGCAGGATTCTCCCGACTACAAGTACACGCACCATTCGGCCGCGGATGCTTTGGAGGCGCAAAAGCCGGACGTGCTTGCGCAGAATGCCACATTAATGGCGCTCGCGGCGTATTGGATTGCCGACCGGCCGGAGCGGTTCGCTTCGCCGTGGCCGGCGGAACGCACGGCAAGGATGTTGCGTGCTCAGCACGAGTACGAGGAGTTGAAGGCCTTCCACCTCTGGCCGTATGGCGACCTAGGGGCGGAAGAGAAAAAAGATAACCCGCAGAATTAGTCTTCCGCACGGCGGACCACCGGTGGTGGTAGTCTGTTCCGCATATGAGTAACGCCCTGCGCGCGTCGGAGTTTTCCGCTTCCAAGCCTGACGCGTCGTTGCTTCCAAGAACCTACCCTACCTCAACGGGAAATCGCATTTTCTTGACGCTCGTTGCGTGCGCTAACGCCGCCGGCGGGCTCCTGGGCATGGTTTACTTTGGCTTGGGGCACGAGATGAAAAGCCCGGGGCAAAGGCTCTTTTTTGTGCTCTTATCCTTCGTCTTCGTTGCCCTGGGAGCTTATGTCCTCGTCTACACGTTCAAATCAAAAATAATCCTTTATTCTGACAGAATCGAGTGGCAGGGAATCAAGTCGTTCAGAAGCCTGCGTCGCGATGATATTGCTGGATGGCGAATCATTCGGACGCAATATATGTCGACCCTGGAGGTACGGCCGCGAAGCCTCGGGATGAAGAAACTGAAAGTTGGCTTAATGCTCGAGAGAGATGAGGTCTTTGACGCCTGGCTCGCGGGCTTGCCGAATCTTGATGCGCGCGAACAGGCGGAATCGCTTGCGCGAGTTGTGGAAGACCAAAGCGTTGCGGCAACGCCGGAAGAGCGTAGTCAGAAGCTAGCAAAAGCAAAGAAGACTGCCACCGCGCTTGCCTGGGCCGCAGGAATCGCGGCGGTGTGGGGCTGGCTGTACCCACAGCCATACGAGGCCGCCATGGCGATACTCGTGATCATACCTGCAATCGCCGTGGTCTTGCTTGCCACCGGTAAAGGTTTGTATCAAATGGAAGGACGCAGACACGATGCGCGCGCAGACCTTTTTCTCCCATTTATTGTTCCCGGCGCCGTCCTGGCACTCCGCAGCTTGTGGGACTTTGAGTTCCTTAAATGGACGCCGATTCTGAAAATGGCAATTGTTGCCAGCATGATCTTAACGATCTTGGTTGTGGGCGCAGACCGAGGCATGCGCGAGCGGCGCTGGGCCTTTCTGGCATTTCTGTTCCTGTGTTTTTTCTATGCGTTTGGTGCAATGGCCCAAGCGAATGCGTTGCTAGATCGTTCCGAGGGGCAAGTCTTCCGGGCGCTAGTCTTAGCGAAGCGGATATCCACCGGCAAAAGTACCGCTTACTATTTTATGGTTGAGCCTTGGGGACCCCGCCGCGAGCCAAATGAGGTGAGCGTTTCCCGCGCCCTGTATCAAGCCACTCCCGTTGGACAGAATGTCTGCGTGTCCTTGTGGAAGGGAGCCCTAGGAGCACCTTGGTTCGTCGTTCGAACGTGCCAGTAGAAGAAAAAACCATGTTGTCCCCGGATTCTTCTCCAGACGCTTGGAAGGAAGCGCGCTGCCACTTTGGCACGCGAACCGCGGCTCCGCCTTCAACTTAAATTCGGGGTCCCTTATAGATCCTTGCTAGAATTTAGGAGTTGCCTTTGTTTCTGGATGTAGCATCCCCGCCAGGAACATCGTTGACCAGGCCGTGCCGGCCCTTTCCAGGGAAACGTGCCGGACCCCATGTGAGCAGGTGTCCGAAACGATAGGCAGGGGCCATACGTCAAAACTGCAAGGACGGGTGATTCTCTGCGCGTGCCCTTTTGCTTCAACCGGAAGCCTGAGTCTCGCTGGGAGACGGCGAATTTCGTCCTAGCGGTGGGGTTTGTCGTTTTGGGAGTGGCGGGCTGCTCGAAGGGGCAGCCGACCAGGGTTTTGGGCGATGCGTCGCATCCGGCGCCTGTGCGTTTCTATACTGTCGCCGAAGAAACCGCGCGGCGCCGCATCCAAGCTGTCGGTTCGCTTTATGCGCTGGAAGAGAGCGCGCTGAGTTCAGAGGTGGAAGGCCGCGTGGACGGCGTGCTTGCCGACGTCGGAGACAGTGTCAGGGAAGGGCAGCCGCTGGTGCGGCTCGATCCGAGGGAATTGCAACTCGAAGTGGACCGCCAGCGCGGCATTGTGACGCAAGTGCGGGCGCAATTGGGGATCGGGCCCAATGATCCTCCACCCAACGACCCCAAAAGGATTGCTTCGGTGCAGCGCGCGGAAGCGGACTTGTTTGACGCAGACCAGAAATACAAGCGCGCACAGGAAATGTTTGGCGACAAGCTGATTTCGCAGCAGCAACTGGACGAAGCAGCGAGCCGCTATCAGAGCACCCGGGCGACGTACACCGTGGCGTTGCAGGAAGTGGACCGGCTGAAGGCGCTTCTGGTGTCGAGTGAAGCAAGCGAAAGGCTTGCCGAGAAAAAACTGAACGACTCCACCATTCGCGCGCCTTACCCCGGCTCCATCAAAGCGCGCAATGTGCATCCCGGAGAATATCTGAAGGTGCAAAGTCCGGTGATGGTGTTGGTCCGGACGGACCGTTTGCGGGCCCGCCTTGCCGTGCCGGAGCGCTGGGCCGGTTGGGTGAAGGACGGCGTCACTGTTGATTTGCACGTGGACGCGTTTCCGCAAGAAACCTTTCACGGAAAGATTTCGCGCATCAATCCAGCGGTGGCGCAGGATTCGCGCACCTTCGAGGCCGAAGCGCTGCTCGCGAATTTGGATGACCGGCTGAAGCCTGGGTTTTTCGTGCAAGCTTCCATTCCCAGCGAAAAGGAGGAGAAGACGATATTCCTGCCGGAAAGCGCAGTGAATTACCGCTACGGCGTTTACAAAGTCTTCTTGGTGAATGGCAATCACGTGTCCGAGCGTCAAATCCGTCCGGCGGGACAAACAGAAGACGAACGCGGCCGTAGGTTTGAGGTCGCCGCAGGCCTGAAGCCCGGGGATCGCGTTGCCGTGGCCGTGTCCGGTGAATTGCACGACGGAGCTGTTGTGCAAGAGCAAGCCGGCGGGAATACGGGTGAAACCCCGGCGATGAAATAAGGCGGCGGGAAATCCAGCGGCACATCCAGTCTAGTGGGCGTGAATTGAGATGAAGCTCGCCGAAACTTGCGTCAAGTATCCCGTTTTCACGGTGATGCTGATTGCTTTTCTTGTGACGCTGGGAGCGTTCTCCTACCGCGGACTAGCCGTCGATCTTTTCCCCAAAGCGGATCCTGCCACCGTCAACGTTGAAGTACGTCTGCCGGGCGCCACTCCCGAAGAAGTTGTAACGGGAGTGGTTTTGCCGCTCGAAGACGCCATTTCGTCTGTGAGCGGCATTGACGAAATCAACGTTTATTCCTTCGAAGGGTTTGCGGACATGACCTGCACGTTTGTGCTGGAGCGCGATATTGATGGCGCGGCGCAAGATATTCGAGAAAAAGTAGCCGGCGCCATCGATCGCTTGCCGCGCGACACCTTGCCCCCGATTATCACCAAGCTCGACCCGCAGTCCGATCCGATCCTAACGCTGCTCGTGAGCGGGCCGATGAGCCGCCGCGAGTTGACGGAAATCGCTGATAAACAAGTGCGGCGTGCGATTCAAACGGTGGACGGCGTTGGCAGCGTGGACTTGAATGGCGGGCAGGCGCGCCAAATTCGTGTCTTGCTCGATGCGCAGAAGCTGACCGCGCACAACTTTACGGTGTTGGATGTTCGCGAAGCTCTGCAGCGGGAAAATATCGAGGCTCCGGGCGGGCGCATGATTACCGGCCCGCAGGAGTTGGGATTGCGGACTCTGGGGCGCGTAACCTCGGCGGAACAGTTCGGCGAAATCGTGATTGGCACGCGCGGCGGGACTCCCGTGCGCGTGCGGGACGTGGCCCAAGTGGAAGACGGAGCGCAGGAAATGCGCACCTGGTCGGCGCTCTTCCGGAAGGCATCGCCGGCCGAAGACGTGGTCTCGGTCCAAGTGCTTCGGCAGTCCGGCGTGAATACCGTGCGCGTCGCGGACGACGTTAGAGCCAAGGTGCAGGAACTGCGTTCGCAATTGCCGCCGGGTGTTCAACTGCAAATCGTCCACGACATTTCCGATTTCATCAAAGCATCGGTCCATTCGCTGCTCGAACACCTGATTCTGGGCAGCATTCTGGCAAGTTTCATCGTGTGGGTTTTCATTCGCAATTGGCGGGCGGTGTTGATCGCCGCGGTGGCCATTCCTGCATCCGTCATCGCTACGTTTACGCTGATGCGCGGAATGGATTTTTCATTGAACAACATGACGCTGCTGGCTTTGACGCTAGCCGTCGGAATCGTGATCGACGACGCCATCATCGTGCTCGAAAACATTTTCCGCTACATGGAAGAGAAGGGAAGAGACCGCGTTCAAGCCGCAATTGAAGCCACAAAGGAAATTGGTTTGGCGGTCATGGCCACAACCCTCTCGCTGGTGATTATTTTCCTGCCCATTGCGTTCATGACCGGATACGCCCGGAAATACGTAAATTCCTTTGGATGGACCATGGCGATGGCCATCATGGTGTCGCTGCTCGTGGCCTTCACGCTCACGCCCATGATGAGTTCGCGAATGCTGAAGCTGGGGGGCGCCGAAAAGAAAGCGCATTCCGAAGGGTTTTTGCATTCCGTCGAAGCGTTTTATCTGAAATCGCTGCAATGGGCCCTGGCGCATCGCCGCACGATTCTGTTGATTTGCGTCCTGACGTTTCTTTCCACCTTCGGCTTCTATCATTTGGTGGGACGTGACTGGATCCCTGCCGACGACCAGTCCGAGCTGATCAGCTCCTACACGCTGCCCGAAGGCACGTCACTAGAGAAAACCACACAGTTGGCTTCGGAGATTTCAGAGCGCGTGATCGCGCTGCCTGAAGTGGCGCTGGTGCAGTCCTTCACGCATGGTCCCACCAACCATGCACATCTTTTCATTGTGTTGGTACCGCGGAACGAACGAAAGCGCAGTCACGTGCAGATGGCCGCTGAGGTGCGCAAGATTGAGGCGAGCTACCACAACATGACCTATAACGTGCGCCTGCCTTCCGTGCTCGGCGGCGAAATTTATTTTCCCATCGCCGCGGTGATTCGCGGGCAGGAGCTTTCGCAACTCGCGGAAATCAGCAAGGCCGCTGCCGGACGGATGTCGCAATATCCCGAGCTCGTGGACGTCAACCCAAGCTTGAATCTCAATACGCCGGAGTTGCAGGTGAAGGTGGACCGCCAGCGCGCCGCGGACATCGGCGTTCGAATGACGGACGTAAGCGATGCGGTTCGGCTGTTTTATTCGGGCGAAGACGAAATCACGCGCTTTAAAGAGGGCTCAGAGCAATATCCGGTAACCATGCAATTGCTGCCGGCGCAGCGCGACAATCCCGACGTTCTTGCGCGCATGATGGTTCCTTCCGCCAAGCTTGGTCAGGTGCGTCTGGAAAACGTGGCGACCATCCAGCGCGGCGCGGGGCCCGCCACGCTGCAACGCTACAACCGGGAATTTCAGGTGAGTGTGTACGCCAACGTGGCCGCGGGATACCCGTTAGACCTGGCTGCGGCGCACACTGTCGAAGCCATCAAAGAAGGGGGACTGCCTGCGGGCTATTCCTACACTTTCACGGGACAGGTGAAAGTTCTTGACGAAACCACGTGGAACCTGTTGCTGGCGATGCTGCTTGCTTCGATCTTCATGTACATGGTTCTGGCGGCGCAATTCGAGAGCTTCTCTCATCCGTTCATCATCATGCTCACGCTGCCGTTGAGCGTGCCGTTCGCGTTGTTTTCGCTGTGGATTACCGGCCGCGCACTGAGCTTGTGGAGCGCGCTCGGAATGTTTTTGCTTTTGGGCATCGTGAAGAAAAACGGAATTCTGCAAGTGGATTACACGAACCGGTTGCGCGCCACGGGAATGCCCCTGCGAGAGGCGATCCTCGAAGCAAACCGTGTTCGACTGCGGCCCATTCTGATGACCACGCTTTCGATCATTGCGGGGCTGATTCCTGTCGCTATCGGCATCGGCGCTGGCTCAGAGCAGCGCGCGTCCATTGCCGTCACAATCATCGGCGGACAAACGCTTTGCCTGCTTCTAACGCTTCTGGTGGTACCGGTTGCGTATTCCTACCTGGCGGAACTCGAAGCTGTGTCCTGGACGGAATGGGCGCCGCGGTTATTCAGCCGCGTGCGCACAGACCCGCGGCCCTCCGACAACGACTGAGTCCCAGCGTTTCTTCACATAAAAGCGGGCGCACGAAGGGCGAGTTAGATGCGCAAAGCCATCCGTTTTGCGCCACGGGCATCCGGCGAGGCGGCGAAATCGCCGAAGGTCACGCGCGGCGCGCGAAGGACCAGGAACAATTCGCTGGCCCAGAGCAGAATATCGAGCAAACGCGCGCGTTCAAGATTGGTGAGATTTCCGGTGTGCAGGCAGACCTCAAGGGCCTTTTGCGAGCACTCTTCAATAAAGGCGCGCATCGCGGCGAGATCCACGCGCGGTTCGCCGGATTTTTGGCCGCGCGGGTCAACGGCTTCCAATTGCGCATAGCACCGGAGAAGAAAATGGTTCAGGCAAAGAGCCTGGTGATCCAGGGAAGTAGCCGCGGCGCTGTGACAAGCACTCTCGCAGCAGTTTCGTTCCGCAAGTTTTGTATCCACCGGGCCCAAACCACGTGACTCTGAGCGATCCCCCATTTCATCCGCATCCCTTTCTTTCTGAACCCTTGGGTCCCGAATCTCCATCTTTCTTAGGATGAGCTATGCGGCGCAGACGTTTGCTTCCTGAGCAAGACTCTCCTGGTTGATATAGCATTTGTCAATAGAACTTGATTCCAGTGGAAGCCCCTGCGGCTTGGGCAAGTGCGCGAAAAGATTTTGCACGCGCAGGCAGCGATCCATGTACGGAGCGAGAAGCGCGCGGACGCGGCGCACGCTGCGTTCGCAGCCGCGGCGCGCGTCGGTTCCGTCCCAGAAAATGATCACGGTGATGAGGCGTGCTTCTTGGTCGGAGACCATCACGAGGCTGCCGGCGAAACCGGCGACATCCTCTAATCCCGATTGAATTGCCGCGGGAAGGGACAGCGTGGCGCCGGCAGCTTGTTCCGGTTTGGCGACAAATTCGAAGCTGAAAGCCGTGAGTGCGTTGGCGGCGCGTCCGATGATCGATTCGATCCTTATTCTGTCTGAGACACCGGAGAAAGAAACGGCAGACTTTTCCGAACTGCCGGTCTGACGAGCTGGACTTGACACAAACCCTCCCTTTGGATTGGCCCGGCCTCGGAAAGAGGGGAGGCGCATCCTTGCCCGTTCAGGGCAGGCTCGGATGCGCCTGCTGGGGCACAGGGGGATCGGGGTGGATCCCCCGGGTAGAGAATCCCGGGCTTACCGAGATTTCACAGAGAGATAGTGCAACGTGGTGCCATTTCGTTTCATGGCTTCGTTTCGTTTCGGGAAGGACCTTTGACACGTGGTGAGAAAGCTGTGCGATAGTGTTGCATCGGGCAAACTGGAACCTCGAGTAATACTGTACTTTTAAGTATATGATGAGTACACTAATCTAGGCAATTCGTATCGTTATAAAAAGAAAGGAGTTACTGAATTTGATGGTTGGAAGTTGTTGAAAAGACAGGGCCTCAAAAAGTGTGGCAAATTTGGGGCAGTGTGTAAGTTCTGAAAAACTTGCTGGCAGAAAGACAGCGGACTACGTGAAAAGAGCGCGCAGCCGGACACGGTGGCGGTGATTAAACCCTTATACCACAAAGTTATCATCACTCCAGAGGGAGATAAGTCGCCCGGGGACGGCGACGCCGCGACCGCGTTCCGATAGGCCCTGACACGAAGAGCGGCCCAACCTTGCGAAAACCCGCAAGGATAGGCCACCCCAGAGTTAGGAGCGGCCACGGGGCCAAGGGAGGTGCACGAAATTTTCGAGGCTCCATTGCGGGTGGGGCGGGGCGACGGTATACTCCATGTCTAAGTCGCGAGATGGGTACGCAAGTCGGGTAAAGCAATTGGGGCGCCGAGGCAAGGTGTGGACTTTTTTCCGTTTGATAAACCCTATTTGGAGAGGCTGAGGGCAGGCGACGCTGAGACGCAACGTCATTTTGCCAGCTATTTTGGGAAATTCTTGCGCATTCGCTTTCGAGCCCGGAGGCTATCTCCAGACGTGATCGATGACCTGGTCCAGGACACTTTGCTGAGAGTCGTGGTTAAGGTGCACAAAGGGGAAGTGCGGCAGGCAGAGTGCTTTGGCGCCTTCGTTAACTCCGTCAGTAACCACGTCTTGCTGGAATACTTCCGGCAGGCCTCTAAAAACTCCCACGGAGACGATGGATTCATCGAAGTGCTGGACAAGGTGTTGGATCTAGACTGTTTATTGATCACACAACAGACGGTAAAGCGCGTTCGTTGGGTCCTCGGCCAATTACCGGAAAAGGACCGCCGCATCCTAAGGCGGTTGTTCTTTGATGAAGAGGACAAAGACCTAATTTGCAACGAATTCGGGGTAAATCGCGACTATCTAAGGGTGTTGGTGCTGAGAGCCAAGGATAAGTTCCGTGTTTTGTATAAGTAAGGACCAAATGGGAATGGAGGGTCGAACGGGCTGGCAAGTTAGTGAAACGATTTTGTGGTTCCCGGCACTAGTCAACGGAAAGGCACGGAAGGCACAGAAAGCAGAAGGCACATATGGATTGCAAACAGGCAGAAGACCTGCAACTAGCTGTGAAGTATGTGCTCGGCGAACTCCCCCCCGTTCAACGAGATGAATATGAAGACCATTACATAGACTGTCCAGAGTGCGCGAAGGATGTGCACGCGGCAGCGGCATTTGCGGACACGGCGCGAGAAGTGTTCCGGCAGGAAGCTCAGCAGGAAGCCCGGGGAACGGCGCGCACGCGCAATCAAGAGGGGAGTGGCTGGTTTGCGTGGCTGCGGCCAGTGGTCGCGGTACCGGCGCTGGCTGCGCTCCTGATTCTGGTTGGCTACCAGAACCTGATTACGATTCCCAGAGCGAAACAAGAAGCCGTGAGCGGTGCCGGACAAGTGCTTACCTCTTCTTTTACCCTCCAGAGGGCGAACATGCGTGGGGGACC
>DATFRZ010000102.1:0-12806 GCA_035262885.1 Candidatus Acidiferrum sp. | reverse complement strand
GGCTGGTCCAACGAGCGTTTTTCCGTTCAGGCAATTTCGCCGCGGCCATTCCCGTTGATCGCTTACGCAAAGGCGTGGACGCCGGGCACGAACGGTGTGGTCACTGCCGAAGCCGTGTGGGCTCCGATTCAAAAAGAAGCGGACATCGAGCAGTATCGCGGCAAGCTGAAGGGGAAATTTGTCCTGACGGCGCAGCAGCCGGAAATTCCATTACGCACCGAGCCGCAGTTTCATCGCTACACGGATGCTGAACTTGTCGAGGAGTCAAAGCAACCAGTGCCCGTCGCGCAAGCGGCCGACGAGCGCCGTGCCCGCTTTGTCGCTCAGCGCGAGCTTAACGAAAAAATTCAGAAGTTCCTTGTCGAAGAAGGCGTCGCGGCGTGGATCGAGCCCTCGCCGGGAGACGATGGCACGGTCTTCGTTTCTGGCGGCGGAAGCCGCGATCCCAAGGGTGCTCCCGCGCCATGCCGCGTGGCCGTGGCCAACGAAAATTACGGCCGGCTCGTGCGCCTGCTCGAAAAGAAAGTTCCCGTCACGCTCGAAGCAGATATTCAAAACAAGTTTTACGAAGACGACCTGAATTCCTTTAACATCATCGGCGAAATTCCCGGCTCCGAAAAAGCCAAGGCCGACGAAATCGTGATGGTCGGCGCGCACTTCGATTCCTGGCACTCCGGAACCGGCGCGACGGACAACGGTGCGGGCTCCGGCGTGATGCTGGAAGTCATGCGCATCCTTAAAGCCCGCGGCGTGAAGCTTCGCCGCACCGTGCGCATCGGTTTGTGGACCGGCGAAGAGCAGGGCTTGCTCGGCTCGCGTGCCTATGTAAAGCAGCATTTCGCCGATTGGGAGCCCGACACGGCCACCACGGAAAAAATCAAAGTCCTTCCAGAACACGCCAGGCTCGATGCGTATTACAACGTGGACAACGGCTCGGGAAGAATCCGCGGCATCTATCTGCAGGGCAACGAAGCGGTCGCGCCGCTGTTCTCGCAGTGGATAGAGCCGTTCGGCAATCTGGGCATGACCACTCTGAGCATTCGCAACACTGGCGGCACCGATCATCTTTCCTTCGACGCGGTGGGCCTGCCGGGCTTTCAATTCATTCAGGACCCGCTCGACTACGACACGCGCACGCACCACTCCAACATGGACGTGTATGAACGCATCCAGGAACCAGACATGAAGCAGATGGCCGTGATTGTCGCTTCCTTCGTATATTTGACTGCCAACCGCGACGAAATGGTCCCGCGCAAGCCGCTGCAGAAAACGCGCCCCAAGCGCACCAGCCCGTTCTAGAGGGAGTGGCGAGAAGGAGTTCTCTACGCATCGATGGTTGACGTTACCTACCGCTTCTGGCACAAAATCCGCCTCGACACGTGTGGCAGGCCGGGAACAAAGTATCTTTCAAGGAGACCCGGAGATGACCAGCAGGCTCCTAACATCCATCGGGGCCCTAGCAACCTTAGGCGCATTGCTCCTGATGCCGCCGACTCGACAAAACGCCAGCGCTGAGTCGCCCCAGGCGTCCGTCCCAAGCGCGCCGCCGGATTGGACGGAGTCTTTCCCCGCCTTCAAAATCGTCGGCAACGTGTATTACGTCGGAAGCCGCGGACTGGCCTCGTATCTGATCACCACTCCGAAGGGCCACATCCTCATCAACAGCAACCTCGAGAGTTCGGTGCCGCAGATTCGCGCTAGCGTCGAAAAGCTGGGTTTCCACTTTTCCGACGTGAAAATCCTGCTCATCAGCCACGCCCATGGGGATCACGACGCTGGAAGCGCTCAGATAAAAAAGCTTACTGGTGCGCAATACATGGTGATGGAGGGAGACGTTCCGGTGGTCGAATCAGGGGGCAAGGCCGACTTCCAATATCCCGACGGTCTCTATCCTCCAGCGAAAGTCGATAGCGTTCTTCACGACGGCGACGAGGTCAAACTGGCCGGCGTTGCCCTGACGGCGCATTTGACGCCGGGACATACGAAGGGGTGCACCACGTGGACGCTGACGGCGAATGAGGCGGGCAAAAGCTACAGCGTGGTTATCGTCGGCAGTCCCAATGTGAATCCCGGATACAAGCTCGTGAACAACACTCAGTATCCGCAAATTGCCTCAGACTACGAGAAGATGTTTCGCGTGCTCAGGCAGTTGCCGTGCGACATTTTCCTCGGCGCTCACGGCGGCTACTACAACATGGAAGCGAAGTACGCCCAGCTCAAGAACGGCGGAGCAAATCCATTTGTCGATCGCGAGGGATACAAAAGCTTCCTAGCCGAAAAAGAGCAGGCCTTCCGTTCCGAGCTGGCAAAACAAACCGCAGCGGAAAAGCCCCCAACCTAAATCCTGCCTGCTCCGCCAAAGTCCTCTAGCTGTTTCATCCGTGTAGATACGGGGCGCCAGTTGCCCTGGTTCATCGGGACATCGGAACCGAGTGTGCTACTTTCGGCGCAATTCTTTCTCAGACTCTCTAGAAGTTGACGCGGACCGCCCACTGCACGATGCGGGAGGTCACGCCGCCACCGCGGACGGTATCTACGATGTTAGTCAACTGACCGAACGAGGTACTCAGCAAACTGGTGTTTCCAGCCGCGGGGGTCTGGAAGCTCGGGTGGTTAAGCGCATTGAACGCCTCCAAACGAATCTCGAAATTGAAGTTCTCGCCAAGTCTGGGGACATTCGTGCGTTTGATGACGCTTAGGTCCTGGTTAAAAATGTTGGGGCCGTTCCACCCGTTGAACGGGGTGTTGCCAAACTGCCCCGCACCCGGGAAATCAAAACATGGTGTCGTTTGACCCGGTGTGCAGAGCACAGGTCTGCTCCCGGCGCCGCTAATGTTAATCAATCCCGAACTCGGGTTGATAAAGAAGACACCATTGGATGTCTTAAAGACGCCGAGCTGGTTCTGAAACTCGCTCATCGACATGTTCCGGAGCATAGCGCTTTCCGCCACGTTGGTTGCCCCGAGGCCCCCGCCGTTCGGGAAGCGCCCAGACGATATCGTGTACGGGGCGCCGGTACTCCAGCGGGTGAGTCCTTGCAGGTTCCAGCCCCCGACTAGCGTATTGACGAAGCCGTTGGCCTTGCCCAGAAGCCGCTGGCCTTTGCCAATCGGGAGGGGGTAAAGAACCGTGCCGGAAACATTGTGGGTTACATCAAAAGCCGCGCGGGCCTTGTCCAAAGCCCGATCAGCAATGGAGCGGTATACCTGTCCTTCTGTTTGACTGCTGATAGAGCGAAAATCTCCCAAGGTTTTGCTGAAGGTATAGTTTGCAACGAAATAGAGGCCGCTCGAAAAGCGGCGTCGTACTTCGAATTCTAATCCGTTGTAGGTTGAGTAGCTGCTGTTGTCAATGAAGTTAGCGGTGCTGGCCCAGGGCATGGGGACAAAGAAGTTCAGTGGGAAAGCGGCGCGGTTGGCCGCATAGGTCGGGGATGTGCGAAGGGTGTTGAACATGGTGGCCAAGTTCAGCCCTTGGGACGGCGTCAGGGCAGTTACGAAGGTCGGGCTGGCGAACCCGGCGCTCGAGCCACCGCTAAACCCGGCAAAAAGCGTGCTGAGGATCGGCAGCGGCGTCTGACCGGGCAAACCCCAGAAACCGAAGTTATTGGCGGTTTGCTGGGTGACGGGAACCCCACCGGCCGCCTGCGCCGCTTTGCAAGTGGCGGCGTTGCCCTGACAGACGGCTAAATTACTAACCGCATTGTTGAATTCGGTCAGCACGTTGTCAACCGTGTTTCCACTGGCATCCGTGAACGGATTATTCAGAATATTGAGCTCATTGATGTTGTAAGTGCGGTAAAGCTTCACGCCATGATTGCCGACATAGCGAGCTTCCAGGGTAACCCTGCCGGGAATCTCTCGCTGCACGGCGAGGTGCCATTCGAGCACATACGGGACGGCGAGGTCGGGTTTGAAAACGTTCATGGTGTTGCTTCCGCTGTTGTTGGCAAAAACGGTCCTCTCAGACACCGGAAACTGGTCCACAGGAGCGGTGAGAGTAGGAAACGCAGCCGGATTAAAGACTCCTGTCGGGACGCTGTTCGTTACCACGGTAAACAAACCATTATTGCCGGTCGAAGCTGGCGCAAAAACTGTAAATCCGTCTTGCGTGAAATAAGTGGCAAACCCGCCGCGGACCGCGGTCTTCCCATTTTTGAAAGGATCCCATGCAAAGCCGACGAGAGGGGCAAAGTTTGTGTATTGGCTGTCATACAGAGGCTTGCCGTTGTTGGCCCCCGCGAAGTTAAACAGCACATCTGAGACCACCGGAGTGGTTAGTACGTTGAAGTAGTTTCCTGCACCAGCCGGCCCAAACAGTCCCCCGATGCGATCATCGGGCTGGAGGATGAGCCTATTGCGCATGTCAAAAGGACCCTGGAACTCCCAACGCACACCGAACTGCAACGTTAGGTTGGGCCTAAACTTCCAGTTATCTTGAACGGAGCCGGCATAGTTCTGCTGAGAAGGCGTGGTTAGACGCGGGATGCCGGCGATGTATCCAGACGTGGGGGACGAGTGATTAAAGCCTTCGGAAGTTGTGCCAAGCAAACCGGTAACCAAGTCAAAGACCCTGGAAGCATTGGTCAAATCCCCGGACCCGATGCCGCCAGGAAACTTTGAGGCAACGATTCCGTCGTCGTTCGCCGAGTTTTTCCCGAGCTGAATCAATTGTGGGATGGTGTTGAAGAAGAAATTTTTCGAAAGAATCCACCGCCACTCACCCGTGAACTGCAAAGCGTGACTGCCCTTGATCCAACTGAAGTTATCGATCATCTGACGCACGGGGGTGTTGCGCCCCTGAGGCAGGTTCGTGGAGACGATGCTGGGTTCCGTGATGCCCGAGGTGCTGGTAATGGAAAACGAATTCGGTACAGCTACTTGGAGACCGTTGGTACCAGCGAAATTGTCGCCGATTGTGAAAGTGACAGGAGCGCGTTGCAGCCCAAAGCGCGCGGTGTTGGCTTTATTGGCGCCAAAAGCCGAGTGAAAAGCCCAAGTGAACACCTGCCGTTTCGAGGCTTGGCCACCTCCCGGCGAACTCGGGAAGTACTGCTCAATACCGTTCAGGAAGTCATTTCTGGTACTGAAATTGGCTTGATTATAAACGAACTCGATCGAATGCGACTTTGTCAGCTGGTGATCCAGGCGACCGGTATATCGGTTTGTGAAATTCCTTCCTGCCACGTTCCAGGTAAAGCAGCGCAGGTTGCTGCCATCGCCGCCTGAGCAACCTGCGTCGCCATTGGGGGACGGCACGAGCGCGTTGTAGTAGCCCATGTACGCAGAGTTAATCACCGGGGTCTGACCCGTCGCGCCGATTGTTCCTATGCTCAGCAGGTTTATGGTCTGCAAATTTCCGGTGTCCTGGCGCTTATAGGTGAAGTTGCCAAGACGCGCGTCGTCGGAAAGAACCAGACGCGGACGGGCACGGCTCAAGGGTTCACGGTACGCCTCGAATGCGTTGAAAAACCAAGTCTTGTGCTTGCCGTTATAAATCTTGGGCACGTAGATCGGCCCACCGACGTTGTAGCCAATGCGGTTCTGCAACTGGAAGGGCGTGGGGATACCGGTGGCATTGTTGAAATAGGTGTTAGCGTTCAAATAGCTGGTCCGCTGGAACCAGAACACGGATCCGTGCAGGGCGTCCTGTCCGCGCTGGGTCACTATGTTTACTTGCGCCGCGCCGAATCCCGAGTCCGTACCCTGCCCGGCAACCGAGACGTTGAACTCACCGACGGTATCTACGGTAGGCGCGCTGATTGCGAAAAATGAACTGCTTTTGACCGTATTGTCAGCAACGTTGACTCCGTCTTGCGTGATGTTGGTCGCGTTTCCACGCATGCCGTGAACGAATGAATCACTGGTGTTGCCCGGCTTCACGATTCCGGCCATTCCGTTGATCAAATCCAACGGGTTGCGTGTGGGCAGGGGCAGATCGACAATCATGATGCGGTCGACGCTGTTCTTGATTTCGGCCGACTCCGTCTGCACGACCGCCTGCTCCGCTTTAACCTCGACTGTTTCGCCCATCGCCGCCACACCCAGCTTTAGATTCAAGTGGGACTCTTGCGATACGTTAACCTGGACCCGGTCCACGACCGCCGTGGAGAACCCCTTGGCCTGGACCGTGACGTGATAGTAGCCGAAGGGAACTTGCTCGATGGCAAACTCGCCGTTATCGTTGGTCACGGCCGTGTACTCATGACTGGTTGCCAGGTCGACCGCCCTCGCAAGCGCCCCAGGGATTGCAGCTCCGGTACCATCGACAACTTGGCCAGTTATGCTGCCGGTCAGAATCTGGCCCGTCACAACACCCTCTGCCGATGCGAAAACAAGCAAAAATAGGGCAACAAGCGAAATCGTCGAACGAGTTCGTTCCACAAAACACCTCCGTCTCATTCTTGTGTTTGGGCCTGTTTCGGTAAGGTTTGTGACCACCACAGTCACTGGTCGACTAGCGGGCACTTTTGAGACCACTGACCAAGATGATCTCAGTTTATTCCGCATCACTCTCTATAACTAAGCAAAGTAAGAGAGATAAACGATAGATGTACGATAGATTGTGGTGAGATTGGATTTAGAGTGAGCCAACACAGATTCAAGAATTTGTAGAAGGGTATAAGTGAGATTCCAGAAACTGTAATTCAAGGAAGTTGGCCAGAATGAACAAAACACAAACCGAGCCTGTCTGAGCATCACCACAGAAGGTAAACGGCATTATTCCAGACCGCTCGCAGGACAAACCTAATCGATTTTACAGTCAAACCCTTCTCCTGGTTATACTTGCTCAGCCGGCCCGATGGCCCGATGAGTTGCTGGTACGGCGACCAAGCCATGAGGTATCTCCTGTAAGTTGGTTGGCCCTGGGTACTGAGGCTGACTTCGCCTGTGGTCGGTTTCGCAATACCCGATGGGCGAGGCCAGCCGACGTATGCTGCGGAAGGAAGGACGGACTGGCTAGCGGGAGGTGTCCCGGAGCAGCACAGCGTCCGACTCCGTGTGCCCGCGCTCGAAGGCGATTTGCGAGCCGTCGGGGGAAAAGCCAAACTGCGCGATTCTCTCTGACGTGAAATGGGTGAGCTGCCGGCAAGCCGAGCTGTCCAACGGCTGGATCCAAAGATTGTCCACCCCTTTTTCGTGCACGGTGTAGGCAATAGCCTTGCCGTCCGCCGTGAATTCCAGGGGCCGCGAGGCCCGCTGATCCACGTCGTGATACCAGGATTTCTTGTCCACGGTAGACACAAATTTGAGCATCAGCTTGTGGTTCAATTCGCGGGTTTCGAGGGTAACCAGCATTTTGCCGTCCGGGGACAGGGCGGCGCCGCCAAGCGCGGAGTCAAATACCGTTTCCGGCGTCCC
Organism: Candidatus Acidiferrum sp.; assembly: GCA_035262885.1. GTDB lineage: Bacteria > Acidobacteriota > Terriglobia > Acidiferrales > UBA7541 > Acidiferrum. The sequence goes on along the minus strand of DATFRZ010000102.1, from coordinate 5,445 downwards.
GCCGTCAAGCGGCACGCGCTTCGGCAAAAAGTTGTCGGCCGCATCCATGTAATAGACCCACTGATCGTCCAAGGCGCACCGCACGTCGGTTTCATTGTGTCCGAACGTGAGTTGCATCGGATTGCTCCCGTTCGCATCCGTCCGCCACAGATTCTCCGCGGTCTTGGCCGCTTTCCCTAACTGCCGGTAAACAATGTAACGCCCGTTCCCGCAAACCGCCACCTGGTCCGGGATATGGTTCTTGTCCGACAGCAGCACTCTCTCTCCGCCTTTCGGATCCAGAATGCGGATGTCGCCGCCTTGCGGAAAAATAAGCCGGCCATCCGGCGTCCAGCTCCACCACCAAACCACCAAATGCGAAGAAAGCTGCACGGGACGCAAAGCGTCTGGCGACTGGGAGGAAGCCAACGAAACTTCATACTTGAACTGCGATTGCGTCGTCGCCAGACTGCGCCCGTCGCTGGCCAGGCTCAGCAACCAATAGTTGTTTGTATCGGCGGTCAACGCGCGCACTTGGCCCTGCGGGTAGCTCAGAAACAAAAGCTGCCGGTTCAGCAGCCCATTTTGCACGGCCACCGAGGTCATAATCATGCCAGCCGAGTCCGGCATCCACGCGGGATGCAGAAGAAGCGGGGCGTCCGGGACCGCCCTCGTTTCTCGTTTGCCGGAGGCGGCATCTACAACGAGTAATCCGGTGAACGTGTCTGCGGTTGGCTGCGTCAGGGGAATCACAATGACTTTTCCATCCGGAGACCACGCCGGCGTATGCGAGTCGCTCAGAATAGGAACGCCGCTGAACAGCGCGCGGTCCGGCGAACCGTCCTTGTTCGCGACCAGCAAGTCCCACAAGGGTGAATCGTGGCGCGCGCGAAGATAGGCGAAGCGCTGGCCATCGGGCGAAAACGTCACCGGACTGTCGACGTCTTTGATGAGCATTTGCGGACTGCCGCCCAAAACCGGCGCCCGGTACACCGACGCAATCCGGTGTTCCTCGTCATCGCGGCGTACAAAGTAAAGGTAGTTTCCGTCGGGCGAAAAGGTCAGGCCCCCGTAGCGGGTCCCAGCCGGTGTTACGACCTGTGTGTTGCTGCCGGTCGGGATGTGCAGCAACCACAGCGATTGCAGTCCACTCTCGTCCCTCACATGCAGCAGGTACTTTCCGTCTGGCGATATCGCTGCGAGCGTCACGTGGCCGTTGTTCGTGAGATTCTCAATCGAGAACTTCTCGAACGGAACATGTCGCGTTTTCAGGACCAGGGTATACGCGCCGAAGATTGCCGCAGCCAGCAGAACGGCGATCACGCCAAGAGTTACGCCCGTTCCTAATTTGTGTTTGCTCGCCGTGGCGATCAGGACCGAGCCGCTCGAAGGCGCAGGAGCCGGAGTTGCGCTTGTTCCCGCGGGAGTCGGGGTTGACGTGGGACCCGCGGACGCAGACGATGCTGACGAAGCCGCGGCCACTTTCCCCGAATCCAATTCCCGCTGCAGCCGCTTCAAATCCGCACGCAGTTCCGCGGCAACCTGGTAGCGCACGTCGCGGTCTTTTTCGAGCGCCTTGTTGAGAATGCGCTCGAGTTCCGCCGGAACCTCCGGGTTCAACGAAACCGGGGCCACGGGAGTGTTCCGCAAGATATTGTCGAACACCACCGCGCTCGTGGAACCAGGGAATGGCTGTTTCCCCGTGACGATCTGGTAGAGCACTGCGCCGAGCGAAAACAAATCGCTACGCGCGTCCAGCTCCTCGCCCCGCGCTTGCTCCGGCGACATATAGGCAATCGTGCCAACCGCGGTTCCGGGGCTGGTGAGAAGCAACGTTTCTGCGTCTGCGATGGTTTCTCCGTCAGCGTACGCATGATGTTCGGGTGTAAGTTTGGCGAGGCCGAAATCGAGAATTTTCACCGGGCCACGTTCCGTGACAAAAATGTTCGCCGGCTTGATATCGCGGTGAATGATTCCTTTTTTGTGCGCCGCATCGAGCGCATCGGCAAGCTGAATCCCCATTTCAATCGCGCGCGCCACGGGGACGGTGCCTTGGCGGAGTAGCTTGTCGAGCGTTTGTCCTTCCAGCAGCTCCATCGCGATAAATGTTTTCGCCTCATGCTCTTCGATCGCGTGAATCGTGCAGATTCCGGAATGATTCAAAGAGGATGCGGCCCGCGCTTCGCGCAAAAATCGCTCCAGCGCTTGCGGATCGCGGTGAGAATCTTCCGGCAGGAATTTCAGCGCCACACGCCGGCCCAGCTTCGTGTCTTCCGCTTCGTACACAACGCCCATGCCGCCGCTACCAAGTCTGCGGAGGACGCGATAATGCGCAATGGTTTCGTTCAGCATTTCACAAACAAACCGTGGCTGATGGATCTGTCGAGCATTCGACCTGCGAGAAACGAGGAAGCGAACTGGTCAGCAAAATTGCTGCGGAGAAATGGTAAACGCCTGCCGAACCGCGGTCAATCCATTCGTCGCACCGTGTGGCATCGCGCCGCGTTTTAGGCTTGGCTTATTAGGCGAGGCCGATTAGAAAGGCGCATTACGGCATCTGTATTTGAACGTCGGAAACCATTCCATTTCAAATGCGGACGTTTCCTTAAGCTGCGACCCGTTTGCGGAATTGGTTCAGGAAGAGTTGCGCCCCCAGCCGTCACGCCGGTCTGCCTTTGCGCGCGTTAAACGAATCAGTCTTGGCCGCCCGGTGAGCCTTCGCCTTTTGGCGCGTAATAACCCTTGCGTGCAAGCACTTTCAAATCTTTGTCGGTGGTTTCGACTTTGATCTTGCGGAACGTACCATCGCGCGCGGCGTTGGTCGGATAATAACCAAGTGTATATTCAGAGCGAAGCTCCTCGGAGATCTGATCGAAGGCTTCTTGCAAATGCTTTTGTGAGGAAACTTCGATGACCCGGCCGCCGGTGGCGTCCGCAATTTTGTGTGCGATGTCCGGCCGCCAGCCAAAGCCGGGATCGTGCACCAGAAGAACGTGAACCACGGTGTTGGTGCGCTCGGCGGCTTCGATCGCTTCCTCGACACGGACTTTGCTGCCCTGGTCGTCAGCGTCGGTGATAATCACCAGCGCTTTGCGCCCTGCTTCCGTCGCAAGTTTTTCGCCGCACGCCGTCCAAATCGCATCATAAAAAGCGGTGCCGCGGAGCCCGCGGGTGCGCGATTCCGGCGGCAGCGGCCCGGGATTCGTCATGCTCACCATGGGGGCATTGATGCGCGCGCTTCGAATGGCGCGGTCGAGTTGCGCGCGATCGTCGGTGAAATCGGAGAGAAGATCGACATCAACGTCGAAAGAGATCACCATGGCTTCGTCGCCCTTGCGCAGAACGCGGTTCAGAAAGGCCGTGGCGGCCTCCTGCTCCGCGGGCAGGCGGTTTTGTTCGCTGCCGCTCGTGTCAATCAGCAATCCCAGCGTGACGGGGAGCGCTGTTTCCGTGGCGAAAAATGCGATCTTTTGTTCCCGATCGTTTTCGAAAACGCGGAAATTTTCCTTCTTCAGCGAGGGGATAATTTGCTTTTTTTTGTCGCGGACGGTGGCGAAAATGTTGACCAGGCTGACTTCGGTCTTGATGGTAGGGTTTTGCTGATCGCTTTGCTGAGCAGGCGGTTGAGTGGATTGCTGCGCGAGCTGCTGCGAGGCCTGTTGTGACGGCTGTCGAGCCGGCTCCTGCGCGCCCGCCGGCCCTCCCAGTGCCCATACAACCCACGCCGCTGCGCATTGCGTCACAACTTTCTTTATCGAACGCATGTATACTTTCCTGGCCATAAAAATGCCCGCCAAACGCGCGCGGGTCGTTGCCACGTTCCCATAGGATGCCATTTAGAGCCTGAATGGATGTGCGCGCATCAAACTAGTGTGCGTGAAATTTCAACACGAAGTTTGGCCCGAGGACGATGAAAAGTCTACGAAAAATCACTGTTTCGGCCGCGGTGGCCCTCTTCGCACTGGCGCTCGCGTACGTTCCGCTTCGCGCGCACGAGCCGCGTGAGCCCCAACAGGGCGCGGCGCCCGCGCAGGCACAAACACCTCCGCCCTCCGCCCAGCAGCAGCAACAGCCACCCGGCCTTCGCGTCCGGGTGACTCAAGTTATTGTTCCCGTCACGGTAAAGGACGGCTCCGGACGGCTCGTTCCGGACCTGCGCAGGGACGAATTCCGCATCCTGGAAGACAACGTGGAACAAAAAATCATTTCCTTCAACGCGGATGCGGTTCCGCTCTCGATGGTGCTGCTGATCGACAACGACCTGAGCCGTAAAAACGCGCGCCAGGTGGCGGACAGCCTCGATTCCATCATCGCGGGCTTGAGCGCCAGCGACGAAGCCTTTGTCTGCCGCTTCGACACCTACGTCCATGAAGGACACGGATTCATCAGCGACCAGGACAAGCTGCTCACCGAGCTGAAGCGCACCCGGCTGGATGAACAGCCCGACGCCGGCCCCGCCGGTTCGGTCAACGATACGCCCACGATCAACGGCCACTCCGCCACGGGCGACGCGCCGAAGCTTCCCGAAACCACACTGAACATTCAGGCGCAGACCAGCAAAGCGCTCGACGACGCCGTCTACACTGCGGCGCAATTGCTCAAGGACCGCGACCCGGATCGCAAGCGGCGCAAAATGATCTTGCTCATCTCCGACGGCCTGAACAATCCCAAAGTGAACACCAACAAGTACGACGAGGTCAAAAAGGACTTGCTGCGTTATGACATTTCGGTTTATGGCGTCGGCGTGGGAGCAGCTTTCTTCAACCGCAAGTTTGAGCGGCTCGCGAAGTATGCGAAAGATTCAGGCGGCGACGTCTACTACGGATTGAAGAGCCGGGACATGGAAGAGCTTTACTCGCGCGTCACGGAAGAGGCGCGCAACCAATACACGCTCGTCTACTCACCCGCCGGCACGGACCGCAGCGCGGAATATCACTCGATCGAAGTACGAGTGAAGCGCGAAGGCCTGACCATCCTCACCCGCGAGGGCTATTACTCCGGCATCGCGCGGTAGCGGAAAAGGCTGCTACCGCCGGATCTTGATTTGCACCTGGTTGTTGACAATTCTGCAGTCGTACGCAGGTATGGAGGCGCACGCGGGCCCTTGAACCACCCTGCCATCCTCAAGTGAAAACCTGGAGAAATGCCACGGACACTCGATGGTTCGGTCGACAACCGTGCCTTCATTGAGCGGTGCGCCGTAGTGAGAGCAGACTGCGCCTAGAGCATGAATCTTGCCGTGCAACTTCGCGAGCAGTATCGGTTGGTCTTCGATCAGCAGTCGCTTGAGTTGACCCTCAGCGAGATCGCCCGCTTCCGCAGCTGGCCTGAAGTCATCGGGACCGCTCCGGTAGGCGTTGCGGTTGATCATGACTCCCATGTGAAAGACCATGATCCCTCCCAGATAGCCGCCTCCCATGACCAACAGGTATCCTACGAAAGCAACTGCAAACGCTCCCCAGCCAG
>DATFRZ010000101.1:0-67883 GCA_035262885.1 Candidatus Acidiferrum sp. | reverse complement strand
CCCGTGACCAAAGCCGCCACAATCCACATAAGAGCGACCACGCCCCACGCGTACTCCGCGATTCGCTGATCCGGGACGATTCCTGGTAGAACCCGCACAAAGACAAGTCCTGGAAGGAAACCGAGCGTGGCAATCATGGCTTGGTTCCTTAGCTTCCGGTAGAGCGACCATGCTTGCGAATAATCGTTCATCACGCCAAATACATGCCGCCATTGACGTCGAGGACGTGGCCGGTGATGTAGCCGGCTTCGTCGCTCGCGAGGAAAACGATGGCGGCAGCGACGTCGCGCGGACCGCCCATGCGGCCCAGGGGAATGCGCGTTTTCAAATTCTCTTTCACTTCGCTCGAAAGTACCTCGGTCATGGGCGTTTCGATGAAGCCCGGGGCCACGGCATTCACAGTGATATTGCGCGAAGAAATTTCTATGGCCATGGCCTTGGTCAAGCCGATCAAACCGGCCTTTGCCGCGACATAGTTTGCCTGACCGGCGTTGCCCGTTTGTGCCACCACGGAGGTCAGATTGATGATGCGGCCAGCGCGTGCGCGCATCATGGGAAGCAGAGCCTGCTGGATGCAAAGATGCGCGCCGGTCAGGTTCGTTCGAATCACAGCGTCCCAGTCATCCTGCTTCATGCGCATGGCTAAGCCGTCGCGCGTAATCGCGGCGTTGTTCACCAGAATATCGAGACGTCCAAATTTTTCGAGGACGCCTTTGAATCCCGCTTTGACTTGGTCCCCATCGGCCACATCCATCTTCACGGCAAAGGCTTCGCCGCCCAGGGCAACGATATCGTTCACGAGCGCCGCAAGTTTTTCTTGATTGCGCGCCGCGACGGCGACCTTCGCTCCCGCTTCGGCTAGCGCCAAGGCGGTGTCGCGCCCAATACCCTGCGACGCGCCGGTGACGAGAGCCACTTTCTCTTTCAGGCTGAACATAAGTATTTGCTTGAGTATTAGCTTGCTGTCGAGACCGCTTGCCCGTGTACGGTCGAAACCCTTCGCGTACCCTCATCGGGTAAGCTCAGGATGACACCACACAGACGAGATCTGTGCTCCTACGCCGCGTCGGAGCGTGCCGCCCCAATTTTCTCCACCGTCGCCGCGAGGCTCTTTTCGTCCTCGACGTTCAAACCTCCTGCCGAGCGCTCGATCTGCCGCAATAAGCCGCTCAGCACGCGGCCCGGCCCCACTTCCACAAACGTGTTTACGCCCTCATCAATCAGCAGACGTACGGAGTCCTCCCAGCGTACGGGCATGGAAACCTGACGAATCAACGCCTCACGCGCTTCGGCGGCGGTGGTGATCGTGTCCGCGTCCACGTTCGTAGCCAGCGGCACGCTCAGATTCGAGAATTCCACGCCGCGCAAATCCTGCTCGAACTTCTCCTGCATGGGCGCCATCAGCGCGGAATGAAACGGCGCAGAGACCTGCAAGATCACGGCGCGTTTCGCTCCCGCCTGCGAAGCCAGCTCGACGGCGCGCTTCATGGCGCCGGCATGACCGGAAATGACCGTCTGCTCCGGCGAATTCAAATTGGCGGGAGCGCAAACTTCGCCATCCGCGGCGCGCTTGCAAACATCCGCAACGACCGCATGAGACAAGCCCATGATCGCGGCCATCGCGCCTACGCCCTGCGGAACGGCGTCCTGCATGTACGTGCCGCGCTTCCGCACAAGCCGCACGGCATCCGCAAATTTCAACGAACCGGCGCAAACCAACGCGGAATACTCACCGAGGCTGTGGCCGGCCACAAAATCCGGCTCCAGACCCTTTTCCGCCAAAACGCGAGCCGCCGCCACGGAGACCGTCAAGATCGCCGGTTGCGTGTTGGCCGTGAGCTTCAGCTCATCTTCCGTGCCTTCGAAGCACAGCTTGGAAATTGAAAAACCCAGCGCCACATCCGCTTCGTCGAAGACAGATTTCGCGACCGCGTGTTTGTCTGCGAGTTCCTTGCCCATGCCCGGGTATTGCGAAGCTTGTCCGGGAAACACAAATGCGACTTTGCCCATAGCTGATTCCTCCATGCCACCGTCAGGCCGGAACCGCGGTGGCGGAGAGCTCCTGTTCGATTCTTTCGTTGATGCGCGCGCGGGCGAGCCCCGCCGCCACGCGGATGGCGTTCTTGACGGCGTTAGCGTTTGAACGTCCATGACCAATCACGCAGACACCCCGCACACCCAAGAGCGGCGCGCCTCCGTATTCCGTGTAATCAATCTTTTTCTTCAATCCCTTGAACGCCCCTTCCGAAAGCTTTGCACCGACCTGAGCAAGAAGCGAGCTTTTCATGGACTTCTTCAACGAATCGAAGATTGAAATAGCCAGACCTTCGCAAATCTTCAGAGCGATGTTGCCGACAAAACCATCGCACACGATCACGTCCACGCTGCCTGAAAAAAGGTCACCGCCTTCCACATTGCCCACGAAATGCACCGGGCTTTTCTTCAACAGAGTATAGACTTCGCGCGTCAGCACGTTTCCCTTAATTTCTTCCTCGCCCACCGACAGCAATCCCACGCGAGGGCGCCTGCTGCCGAACGTTGCGCGGTAATACACTTCGCCCATCACCGCGAATTGCAGCAGATGCTCGGGCCGCGAATCCACGTTTGCGCCTACATCCAGCAGCACAGAAACACCGCCACGCGTATTGGGAAACGGCGCAGCCAGCGCCACGCGGTCGACCGATTCGAGTGTTCCGAGCAAAAAACGAGCCACGGTCATGACCGCGCCGGTATTTCCCGCGCTGACCATCCCATCCGCTTTGGCTTCGCGCACCAAGCGCGCCGCCACATGCACCGAGCTGTCTTTCTTCCGCCGGAAAGCCTGCGCCGGGTGATCATTCATGGTGATCACTTCGCTGGCCGGCACAATTTCAATCGGCAGACTGGGCTCCGTGGCGTGCTTGGCAAGCTCTCCGCGCACCACATTCGGCGGCCCCACAAGCAAAATTCGCACGTTGAACTCGCGTGCGGCCAGCACACTGCCTTCCACTTCAGGACGTGGTGCATGGTCCCCGCCCATGGCGTCAACAGCGATGGTGATCATGGGATTTTGCCCGCAGAATCAGCGGAACGCAAAAAAGCCTAAGCTGACGCTTGTACCGCCTTGCCTTTATAGTAGCCGCAATGCGGACAAGCCTGGTGCGGCTGCTTCATTTCATGGCAATTCGGACACTTGCCCAGTTGCGGCTTGGCCAGAAAATCATGCGCCCGCCGGTTACTGGTCCGTCTTTTCGAATGCCGCCGTTTTGGGTTAGGCATAACACGACACCTCGTTCCCGCCGCGTTGAGCGGATTATATAGGGCTTTCGGCCCGGAAAAGCTATTGTTTTTTCAGCAAGTCCTGTTTGATACGCGCGAGAGAGGCCAAGCGGGGATCCGCGGCATGAGTCTCGCAACGGCACTCTTCGTGATTCAGGTTGGCGCCGCAATTCGGGCACAGCCCCCGGCAATCGCTCCGGCAAATGGCCTTGATGGGAAGCGCCAGCAGCACCTGCTCTTTCAACACGTCCGCCAAGAAAAGGCCATCTCCTTCGTAAAAACCGATATCCGTATCGTCATCCTTCAGCCGGTCTTCCCGATGCTTGGTCAGATGAGCATCCTTGGGAAGCGGGGCATAAAACAGGTCAAACGAGCGGCTCACTTCCTCGGCAACCGGTTCCAGGCAGCGCGCGCAGACCAATTCGACCTTCGTCTCGAAGTTGCCTTCGACGCGAATCTGGCCTTCCAGCAATTCCGCCGTGGCATTCACTTCGAGCGGCTCAATCTGCTTGATTTCGGCCGAATGGAAATCAATGCTGCCCGGAGCATAGGTTTTGTGAATGCGCAGCTTGCGGACAGCTAATTCCTTGACGTCCAGGAACATCTGTTCAGCGCCTCCGGCGCGCACGCTCATGCTTTACCATTATTCAGAGCCCTCAACGCCAAGTCAAGGAACGCGCACGCAACTTGCTGTTTTTGGCGTCTTTCTTGTCACCTTAGCGGCCCAGTACTTACTCGGTCTCCGTGTTTACGTCGGCCGCTTTTGCTTGAAGGTAGGCGCATTGCTCGGTTAATGGGCAGACCTCGCACTTTGGCTTGGAGCGCTTACAAATCTCCCGCGCGTGCTTCTTTAGGAGCAGATAGGCCCTCTGCCGCGCTTCGAATGACTTTGGCAGGCTGGAGTCGAGAATTGCTCTCGCGGCTCGGTAGTCAGCCGCGTAGTTTTTGCCTGGTTCCCCCATAAACAGCCGTACCGGCGCGTGGACGAAAGCCGAAGGTATGGCCGCAACAATCGCCAGCCCGGAGAACAGAAGAATCTTTTCTGCGCTGGGTTCCCCAATTCCGGGGAATTCCTGAAGAATCTTCTTTGCGGCCCTAAGACTTTTTGCCGGCTCATCTTTCGCGTCACGCAGGCGCTGCTTTACGGCGGCGGTGAGGTCTCCCTTGAATTCGTCTCGTACCTTGCGCGCGATTTCCCACCAACGCTCGACGCGCTTGTTCGGGAATATCCCGCCGAGTCGCGCCAACTCTACGAGCTGCACCTTGGAAGCTTTCAAGAGTAACTTCGGCTGCACGCCGATCTCGCGCTTTATCGCGTCAAAACACTTCGCGCAGGCCTCATCGGTTGCGGGGTATCCACAGTTCAGAAAGACAATCATCTCGTAGGGATCTTTTGGCCCCGCCAGCTTCTGGGGACCGTATTGGTCTTCCAAGACTTCGAGGATTTGCATCAGGTTTACGGGCACGGCAGCGTGATTCTACGCCCTTTCTCGACCGCCGAGCCGCGTCTTGCGTCTCAAGCGCGGTAGCCACCTGGAGTTTCAATTCTCAAAGTGGAACGAGACGCCCCGAGAACACCTGGCCGAGTGGATTCGTGCGCAAATCGGCGACCCGGCACGAACTGCGTCAGACCGTAAGTCATTTACAATCAACAGTGTACGCTGGAATAGTACGAGTGGTAACTTTCTGGAATAACCGCCCAAACGTCCCTAGGGATGGGCCAACGACCTGCAGCATCTCCTCATTAAGCAGCAGTGCGATCTGTACGGCGCTTGCCGTCCCCTTCTCGCACCATTTGAATTCTGAGGGACTTACCCATGTTCAGCTCCCGTTCCCGCAAGAACTTCCTCGGAGCCCTTATCTTGGGCGGACTCCTGTCGTGGTCTTGGGCCGCAAACGGACAGACACAGGACTCCGGCCGCAAGATCCTGAAGAAAGTCCCTGTCGCTTATCCCTTCATTCTGAAATCCAAAGGCATCGGCGGAGTCGTTCGGTTAAAAGTCTTCGTCAAACCGGACGGCTCGGTGAGAGATTCTGAGGTTCTTGGCGGCAATCCCATTCTCGCTGAAAGCGCCCAGAAATCCGTGATGCAATGGAGATTCTCTCCAGCAAGTTCTGAGACGGCCTTGGAGCTCTCCGTAACGTTCGACCCCCATGACTCCGGCAGCTAGAGCCTTCCGGGAATCACCGGCACATCTTTCATCTGCACAATGAAAAAGGGAGACTGAAACTCAGCCTCCCTTTTTGTGACGGCGCCGTCGCGCAGGGCTAGAAATCGTACCGCAGGGAAAACTGCATGACGCGATTTGCATTCGCTTGAGAAGTGATCTGCCCAAACGTGGCAGGGCTGTTGATGTCCGCTGCGGGATCGGCAAAGTTCGTGTGGTTAAAGGCGTTGAAGGCATCCCATTGAAATGTCAGTTTGTGCGCCTCCGTCAAGAAGAATTGCTTTGTGAAGCGTGTGTCAAAGTTCCAGAAGCCGGGCCCGCGCAGCGTGTTGCGGCTGCCGACCTCTCCGCCATTCGTGAAGGAGTATGCTCCCACTGCGGCGGTCGGATTCGCAAACATTTGAATCGCACCCGTTTGGTCGCTGTGAATATTCGTGGCAAGAGCAGAGGGACTGCCGGTTAGGATCGCCGGACTGTTCACGAAGAAATTGACGGGAAAAGCGTCCGTGGACGTGCTGAAAGCGAAGCCAGTGTGCCAGGTAGCGATGGTTCCGAACTGCCAGCCACCGATAATCTGATTTAGCGCGCCATGCGCATTAGAAACGAACCGCCTGCCCTTGCCAAAGGGAAAGTCATAGACGCCATTCGCGTTGATCAGGTGGGTGACGTCGAAGTCCGAGTTCCCCCGGCAGACCCGAAGATTCCTGACGTCGCAAACAAGACCGCCAATAACGGTGTTGGTAACGGTAGAAACGTTGTCGATCGAATGGCCCAGCGTGTAATTGAATTGAAATTGCAATCCACTCGAGTATCGTTTCGTCAGAGTAACCAGCATGGCGTCATAGTTTGAAGAACCGGCGTTTGTAATGTACGAGTTCACTGAGAACTGTCCGGCCAGCCCCACGTTCGGTGGGATGATTCCTCCGAACGGACCGGGGAAAAACCCATACAGAGCCTGCAGCGTGTCGGTCAAATCGCCGCGCCTAAGCAAGGTACTGAAGAGCGCCCGCACTAGCCGTGTGCATGTAGGAATGTTGGCGCCAAAAACCGCGGCAGTAAACTGTTGGCAATCCGCCAACCCAAAGTTGGTCTGAATGGCTGAGTCCATTTGATTCTCAAACCAAGGTTGCGTGGTGATCAGCGCCCCGGGCGTGCCGGCCCGGACCTGGGCGGCCAACTGATTGAAAGCGTCAACCAAGCCTTGTCGCGAAGCCGGGTCGCTGAAATCAACCAACTGCGCAGCATCGGACTGAGCAAATAGCCTCCTTCCAAGCCTCCCGACATAGTTGATATCAAGAAGGAGGTTTCCCGGGATCTCGCGCTGAATTCCCAAGTTATACACATAGGATAGCGGCGTACGGAAGCTTTTTTCGACTGCGTAGTTGAATTGAGCTTCCGCATTCCCAAGTAGGTAGCCTGTGGCCGGATCCACAAAAGGAGTGAACGGAGTTGTGATTGGCGGAGCCACGTTTGTCACGGGCAGAGTCCCGAGGGCCGTGAAGCGTGGATCGGTCGCCAGGGTGACCCCGGGATCCCCGCCGCCGAATGGCGTATTCACGTTGTTGTTGAAGAGATAGGAGACTTGGTCCTGGATAAAATTGATGGTGTTGGCGTTGACGCGGTCATAGACAATCGTGCCGCCTAGGCGAATCGAGGTTTTCCGATCCCCTAGCAGGTGCGCTAACAGGCCCTCGCGGAACGCGGGATTGTATGCCAACGAAAACCGCGGCGAGAAATTCCTGTAATCAGGATTGTAGATGCCAGCCCCGTTCTTATTTGCCTTGCCCCCGAGGACGTATTGAACGACGGGAATCGCATTGGAGCCGCTTATCCCCGCTGCGCCAGCTTGCACGCGCGCGGGAAAGATTTGGGTGTAATCCACCGTAGGGACAGACTGCAAGCCGTTCGTCTCATAAGGTATCGAGTAATACTGCCAGCGCAACCCGTAAGTCAGCGTCAAACTGTTGGTCATGTGCCACTGGTCTTGTCCATAAAACTCATACTCGAAATAGCGATAGTTCCGCGTTCTCCCGGACCCGGGGTTTTGCGGCGTGCCGTTCCGGGTGTAATTGAAGTTCGTGGACACTTGTGCGAAACGGCCGAGGATGAACGGAAACGTCGAATCCCATTCGCCAATGGCAGCGGGGTCTTGGAGGATATCGCTCGGCCGGAGATTGCTGGAGGTCGAGTCCAAACTGGTGGTGAGTCCGCCCAAGCCGAGAGTTGGAAAATTAAAGTCATTGATCTGCCGGGAGGTTTGATGTGACGGCTTGAAGAGGCCTCCAAATTGCCAAACGTGTTTTCCGCGTGTCCACGTGTAGTCGTCGCGAAGCGTTGGCACCGGAACGGTCCGAAATTGACTTTGCAAGGAGGAGAACGGCGCAGACATGAACGCAACACCTCCCACTCCGCCGATCGAATAGCTGTTGGGAAAGGTTGTTTGGGCGAGGCTAGGGAACCCCAATCGCGAGGCAGTGATGCCAAAAGTCGCCTGATTAATCTTTTGCGATGAAATGGTCCACGTATGTCCGATTGCGAAGGCGTAGTCATGATCTGTGATTTCATGCGCCGGCGCAGGGTCGCCCGGGAATTGCACGGCCGCGAAGTTAACGTTGTCGGTCTGAGAAGACCTGACGATGTTGAACCGCCCAAACAATTTCTGTTTGTCATTCAAGTTGTAATCCATCCGCGTGGTGTACGTGTTGTTGCCCAGGTGCACAGGCGCGTTAAACCGCAAGAGTCCGGTGTTGATTCCGTCGCCGCCTGTTAAGTCATTGGCCCTTGGATATCGGCCAACAACGAAGGTCAACAAGGCGGCATCCACACCGGTGCCTGCCGGGTCCAGGGCGGCCAATGAGTTCGCGCCAGTTGCGGGAGTCAAACTGATGCATTGCGCTGTCACAGGGTTGTTCAGGCGCGCTGACGCATCGCAAGGATGACCCTGCGCATCGTTGCCATTATTTATGTAACCGAGTTGGCCGTTCCGAAAATGGTCCAAGGGCACGGTGCGAGTGATATTGTCTTGGCTCGCATCCCGGCGGCCCTCATAGTTGAAGAAAGCGAAGAGCTTGTCCCTCTTTATAGGCCCTCCCAGACTCCCACCAAATTGGTTGCGGATGAGCGCTGCGCGCGGAACTTTGCTCGCATTGTTAAAGAAGGAGTTTGCTGCGGTGATGGTATTGCGGTGATATTCGTAGGCGTTCCCGTGAAAATCGTTGCTGCCGCTCTTGGTCACCAACTGTATCTGAGCACCGCTGCTCCTGCCCATGTCGGCGGTGATTCCGGCAGTGATGCCGCGAAATTCCTGCACGGCATCCACCGGGGCATTGCCGACCGTCGCGAAAGCCTGGCCGGTGGCTTGGTCGTTCGCGTCAATTCCGTCCACGGTGATATTGCCTTGGTCAGCTCGGGCGCCCGTTACAGAGCCTTCGCGATTGCCGCTTGGATCATTGCTGCCCGCCAAAACAACCCCCGGCTGCAATCCGAGAAGCGCTGCGGGAGAATCGCGAAACTGAATAGGAAGTGAATGAAGGAGATCGGTACCAAAGACATTTCCAATGGTCGCGTCGGTGGTGTCTAGAGTTTGCTCGCCGGTCGCCCTCACTTCAACCGATTGCGTGACCTCGCCAATTTCCAGAGTCGCATTTCGAGTGCTTGCTGAGTTCACACCCAAATAAACATCCATGATTTCAAGCTTGGTGAACCCATCCTTAACAAACGTAAGCGCATACCCTGGGCCAGGCGGGACGCGTAGAAACTGATACTCACCCTGGTCATTCGTAGTGGTCTTGAAGTGGAGTCCACTCTTCTCATTGTCAAGGGTTACCTCTACGCCCGCCACCGGCGCATTCGACTTGTCGACAACCCCGCCCTTTACGCTAGAGAACTCCTGTCCGCGGACTACACTGAATGCCCAGAGGGTCAAAAATGAAACAAAAAGAAGTCTGCGCATGGTGAACTCGCTACCCCTTTCTTGTGGACAAAATGCAAACCAGAAACAACTCAAGGCAGGACTTTCTCGAAGCCACCGTATACCGGCCACTCAAAAACACCGAAGACTTAAGAAAATCCCCCACGCCCTTAAGAGCTACGAAAACCTAAGCGTGCAAGATGATGACCATATTGGCCCCAGCGATTGCTGCTAAACTCATGAGAGAACAAGCACTTGGGCTTTGATTTCGACCGACTTCGTGCTTGTTTGATCGCTGGTCGCTTTGGAGCTCTAGGAATTTGGAAAAAGGTATGGAGGTATGGATTCTTTAGTTTAGTTTTCTGACGAGTTAACCCTAGGACTGCAGTGAGAGCCTTGGCCGATTGCGAGCCGAACCGCGTTCTAAGACAGGCCGAGCCGCAGAGGCCGACTTGCCGTGCATCGCCTACGATCCAATACCAGGAACAAATCTCAAGGGACCTGACGGAGTGGGCAATTTCTTCACAGGACTAGTACCATGCAAGCGACCGTTCATTCTACGTCAAGGCTAACGCAAGGAACTGATTCCTAAGGCTTTCGCCTTGATTCTGAAGCCTGTCCGCCTTTGGCTCTATTCGTGCCGCTTCTTCGTTATCCCGGTCGTAAATCGAGCGAAATGGGAGGAATCCAATGCGATTCCGTACTGCCCTCAGCCTAACCACGCTGTCTGCTGTATCCTTTACTATGACCGCCTGGGCAACGCCGGTTCCTGATCGAGGGGCGGCTGCGAGAACGGTTCCCGTTCCCGCCAACCTCTCCCAATCGGGCAAAATCGCGTCGATCGGCGACGCCGCTTTTAAGCTGGAGGTCACGAATGGCCAGGAACGAAAAACCATTGAGTTTTTTGTTGACGGTGACACGAAGGTGGAAGGCAAGCTCAAGGTAGGCTCTCAGGCCACGGTGGAGTATCGGTCAGCCGATGGTAGGAACATCGCAATTCATGTGGTTGTGAAACCTGCCGCGGGCTCCAAGGCGCCGCAAAGATAAAAGAGGAGCAAAGGGTTCTTCGAAAACGGGTAAGAAGCATTCCTTAGTTCAGCATGGCCGCACGCCCCAGCCCCTCGCGGGCCATTTTTCGTTTCTTGGATTGAGGAGCTCAGATGCGCACGACTCTGAAAATTGTCCTGCCCCTGATCGTGAGCGTCGGTAGCGTGTCTGTTCTCTTTGCCGCTTACCAGGTCAGGAACGAGCGGCGCATCCTGCGCAACGACCTTACGAGACGAGCGGAAATCCTCGCCGACAGTCTTCAGGAAAGCGTGGAACGCCTGCTGGGCCGGGGCCAAGAAAAAAACCTGCAACACCTGGTCGAGCGCTATGGGGAACGCGAGCATCTCAAAGGAATCGCCATCTACGATGCCTCCGCGCACACGCTCGCGATGACGCCGGGGCTGGGCCCTTTTTTGCCGTTGCACCCAACTGCCGCGACGAGAGCCACGCACGGCAATGCCGGAGCCGGCGAATTCCTTCCGCCTGAGGAAACCTCCGCACCAAAGGTAAACGATGCGGTTCCCATCCACGTGTATGCTTTGCCGCTCCATCGCGATGACGAAGTCGCGGGCGCCCTCCTTCTGGTGCACGACACCAGTTACATTGATCGCCAAGTCTCACATACCCTACGCGATGCGGTGTTGAATGCGCTGATACAAACGCTGCTGATCAGCCTCCTTGCGCTGGTGCTTGTGCGCTGGACCTTCACCGAGCCGCTCACTCGAACAGCAAAATGGCTGCGAACGCTGCGAACCGGACAACCCAACCCGCCCCCGGCCCTGTTGCAGGGCGAAATCATGGAGCAGTTGCACCACGAAGTCACCCACCTTGCCAGAGATTTGCATTCCGCAAGAGCGGCTGCGGAAGTAGAAGCACGTCTGCGCGATTCGGGTGCTTCTCTGTGGACCGCCGAACGCCTGCGGGTCAGCCTGCGCGCCAGGCTTCAGGATCAACCCCTATTTGTGGTCTCGAATCGCGAGCCTTACATGCATGTTTACGATGGCAACAAGACCATTAAGATGCTGATACCCGCGAGCGGTGTCGTCACCGCCCTCGAGCCAGTCTTGCTGGCGTGCAACGGCACCTGGGTGGCCAACGGCTCCGGCAGCGCCGACCGTGAAATTGTTGACACGCACGATCGCCTCCGCGTTCCTCCCGATCACCCCAGCTATACCCTTCGGCGCGTCTGGCTTACGGACGAAGAAGACAAAGGCTACTACGAGGGCTTTTCGAATGAAGGCCTTTGGCCACTCTGCCACATCGCCCACACCCGCCCGATCTTCCGCCCGGAAGATTGGCTGCAATACCAGCGCATTAACCAGCGCTTCGCCGACGCGGCTTTGCAGGAGATGGCGGATGTGGATTCGCCGATTCTTTTGGCCCAGGACTACCACCTCGCATTGGTTCCAAAAATGGTGAAGGAGGTCCGTCCGGACGCACGCGTGGCCATTTTCTGGCACATTCCATGGCCCAATGCCGAAGTCTTCGGGATTTGTCCCTGGCAGCGAGAGCTTATTGAAGGGCTCCTGGGCGCGGACCTGATCGGCTTCCACATCCAATCGCACTGCAACAACTTTTTAGAGACCGTGGACCGCGCGCTGGAAGCGCTCACCGAATGGGACCGCTTTGCCGTAAGCCGCCAAGGGCACGTCACGCGCGTGCGCCCGTATCCGATTAGTGTAGCGTTTCCGGAGAATCCGGTGCGTGACGCGAATCAACCCAACGCCAGCGAGCTGCGCCGAAGCTTGTGCGAAGAAATGGGAATTGAAACGAGCTATCTGGGAGTCGGCGTTGATCGCGTGGACTACACAAAGGGAATCCTGGAGCGATTTCGCGCCTTAGAAAGGTTTTTTGAGCTGAATCCCGGCTACCGGCATCGTTTTACGTTCGTGCAAATTGGCGCCCCCAGCCGTACGGACATCGAACGCTACAAGAGTTTCCTCGACGAAGTCAGTTTGGAGGCCGATCGTATCAACGCCCGCTTGCAAACCCCGCGGTGGAAACCCATCGTCTTTCGTAAGAAACACCACTCCCACGAAGAGATTTCGCGCTTCTATCGGGCCTCTTCCCTTTGTATGGTCACCTCTCTGCATGACGGAATGAACCTCGTGGCCAAAGAGTTTGTGGCATCCCGCGAAGACGAACGCGGGGCCCTCATCCTAAGCACCTTTGCCGGGGCCGCGCACGAGTTGTCTGACGCGCTGCTCGTGAATCCCTACGACATCGCGCAGCTCGCCCGCGCCATTCACCGGGCCCTGGAGATGCCCGAGCAGGAACTGGCCGAGCGAATGCAACGCATGCGCCACACCGTGCGGCAACACAACGTCTACCGCTGGGCGGCTCACCTCCTGTCTGACCTGACTGAGATTCGCATCGAACTGGTGGAGCGCGTAGGCACGTAAAAAGAGCACGGCCCGGCTAACCCTTCGTCCCGGCGCTGCATCAAAACCACGTTCGCTGTCGAGCATCTATAGGCAAGAGGATCGCAGAATTGAACGTCGCCGAAACACCGTTCGACTTCGTAACCGCTTCCTATCTAACGCGCATCGGGAACCAATCGGCTGGAACCCTCGCAGAATTGCTAACCGGCCTCGAACAATGCAGCGACGCTTCCATCTTCCATCACACGTTTCAGACTCTAGGGAGTCACCACTTCCTGACCGAGGGTTTTTCGAACGATTTTGCACAATGGACGCTTTCCTCCACGAACCGGAACGACCTTGCCGAGCAGCTCGCAGTCCTCGATATTCGCGATTACACTTCGATTGCCGCACTTCGGAGTGATCTTTGCCGTGTGGTCCGCGATTTCTGTGTAGCGGAGCCCCAATTTGCCTCGCAATCAGGCCTCGAACGCTTCTATTTTTGCGAAAGCGTGGAAGTGACCGTACCCCTTGGCCATAGCGCCCGCAATCTCGATGAGCTTCGCGACGGGCTCACACACCTGAGTCACGCTGCCTTCTATTTTCACTTCATTTCCTCACGGCTGCGTCTCCAGCTCCAAACCAATGACTTTTCCCACTGGCTCTCCTCCAGTCTCGGCCTGCGAACTCTCGCCGACAACATCAATCACATTGATGTCTACACCAACACGCTGGACAGCGCGCGCGCAAAAATGCTTCGCTTGATTGACCGCGAAAGGAAAAAGGTATGAGCGAAGTATTGATGGCGAGCCGCATTCCTCTCGAAAACTACGTGGAGGTGGTCGGCGCGGGCGAAATCGAGGAATTGCGCGCTTTGGCCAAGCCGCTGCGAGGCCGCAGCATCGAGATGATCAACTCGACGCCTGTGGGAGGGGGCGTCGCGGAGATTCTCAACCGCCTCGTGCCTCTTGCTGAGGAACTCGATCTCAACATTCGCTGGGACGTCATGAAAGGTGCTGAAGAATTCTTCGACGTCACGAAATCTTTCCACAACGCCCTGCACGGCGAGCCTTACCACGCCAAACGCAAGGATTTTGATGTCTTTCTTTCGTACAACGAGCAAAACCGCGCGACGCTTCCGCTCGACGCCGAATTCGTGGTCATTCACGATCCGCAACCCGCCGCGCTGATTGACGCGCGCCAGCCCGGCTCCAATCATTGGGTCTGGCGCTGTCACATTGATTTGTCGCATCCCAACCACGCGGTCTGGGTTTTCCTGGAAAAGTTCGTATCCTGCTATGACGCCGCGATGTTTTCCTCCCCCGAATTCTCCCGCCAGCTTTGCATACCGCAATATCTTGTCTATCCGGCGATTGATCCCCTCTCCGAAAAAAATTGCCCGTTGGATTCAGAATTCGTCCAGCAAGTCCTCCATCGTTATCAGATTGATCCCCATCGCCCGATTCTGACGCAGATTTCGCGCTTCGATCGCTTGAAAGATCCCGTTGGCGTGATTCGCGCGTACAGAATCGTAAAGCGCTACTTCGATTGCCAGCTGGTGCTTGCGGGCGGGAGCGCCTCCGACGACCCGGAAGGCGCTCTCGTCCTTAAAGAGGTCGTGCGCGCCGCGGACCGCGATCCCGACATCAAGATTCTCGAACTGCCCGCGTGGGCGCCTCTCGAAGTGAATGCGCTGCAGCGCGCTTCCACCGTGGTCGTCCAAAAAAGCCTGCGCGAGGGATTCGGTCTGACCGTCTCGGAAGCGCTCTGGAAGAAAAAGCCCGTCGTGGCTTCAGCGGTTGGCGGCATCCCCACGCAAATCATTCATAAACATACGGGACTTCTGGCGCATTCGGTGGAAGGCACGGCTTATCAAATCCGGTTTTTACTGTCCCATCCGGAGATTGCCGCAAAACTCGGAGAACACGGCCACGAACACGTGAAAGAAAATTTTCTGATCACGCAAAAATTGAAGCGCTACCTCGCTTTGTTCTTGATGCTCGACCGGCATTTGTGAATCGCTGCAAACATGGCCACGAACACGTGAATAGGCCCTCATTGTGCGCTCCACCGACGATCCATTGGCAACTCCAGCGTGCAGATGCTCATCTAACTTTGCAAGCAGAAGCCTTCCCCTAGCCCCCGGCCATCCCTGCTTTTTAGCTCCAACTTTTTCGTCCAAGGAGATCTGTATGAAGCGTGTTGCTCTACTCGTGTTCTTGGCATTCCTGGCAGGGGCCAGCTGGCTTGTGCCGTCCGCAAAGGCGCAGGACCAGTTTCAAGTAGGCGTTTACGGCGATTATTTCCGCCTTGAACAGACCAGCACGAATTTGGCGGGGCTGGGAGGGCGCGTGGGTTACAAAGCGTTCTCTCACGTGATGTTCGAGGGAGAAATCAACTACGACTTCGAGCAGGGTTTCGTCGAGCGCTGCGTGAGCACCAGCTGCACGGTGACCGTGGCGAACAGCAATCTGAAAGTCTTGCACGGACTTGGCGGATTCAAGTTCATTGCAAGCCGTCACGCGATTCGCCCGTTTCTCTTGGTAAAAGGAGGTTTCATCAATTTCCAGTTGAATCCGAAACCCGCGACCTTCGGCCTGTTTACGAGTTCGGTCCAGAATCTTCGCGCAAACAACGTTAGCGGAGTGTTTTACCCGGGCGTTGGCGTGGAAGGACATCTCGGCCCCGTCGGTCTTCGATTGGAAGCCGGTGACGAGATCTATTGGACGGGCAGCCCTCACCACAATGTCCGGGTGGCCTTTGGCCCGTTCCTGCGGTTTTAGGAATCCGCGATCTACAACACATCCGGAGGGGGCTCGCGAAAGCGAACCCCCCTCTTTCGTTTCACCACACTCAATTCCCTCGTTGCAGGATCAGACAGCCAGCAATCATGTCATGCAGCGCCTGTTTTTTCTCGGTGAAGCCCGCCAGGATGTAACCGATGAACGCAGGCACCATGTTGGTCACGATCTTTGCGAAGTGCCTTCCCGTTGCGCGCCAAAAGCTCACGCGGCGGCCTTCCATGTCGGTCACCACAAGACCCAGAACTTTCTTGCCCACGGTCGCCTGCCATTCCGAACTCTCCATCAACGCGTGATAGAGCCATGTCACCGCCAGGCTGGCCGTTGCGAGCAAAAAAATCACCGGAATGATGACCCATGCCCCATTTTCGTTCCAATCTTCCTCCGGATTGATTTGGCTCAGGTATGCGCCGAGGCCGGTGAGAAAGACCAAGGGAACCGCGACAACACAAATCCCGATAATAATCACCGCGCCATCAATGAGGTAAGCCAGAAAGCGCAGCCAGAATCCGCCGTATTCGACGCGAGCAGTGGCGGCCACTTGCGCGTTCATTGGGCGCGAGATCATTGCCGCGGTCGAGAACGCCTGCCCGCAAGCTGTACAGAACGTCGCTCCATCCGTCATCAGCGCGCCGCATTTGGAACAGTACACGGAATCTCCTTGCTTTCAGAATTCTTTCCCAGATGACCTAACCTCGCGGCTAATCCTACTGGCAACGTCTCTGGGCGGTCAATTCGACTAGCGCGAGTTAACCATGACCCTTGGCGCAGCAAGCTGCGCCACTACCAAGACAGCGAGGTTAGCCGGCGCCCATCTCACCGAAATGTTCGTGGTGTTGACGAAGCAAAAACTGGTCGGTCATTCCGGCAATGTAATCGCATACGATGACGTGGCGCGCTTCTGTCCTCGCTAACTCCTCATACAAAGCGGGCATCGAGCCCGGATTTTGCCGGTAAAAGACAAAAAGCTCTTCCAAACATTTCACCGAGCGGTCGCGGTCTTCGGTGATCGCCGAATGATTGTAGATGTGCGCGAACAAGAACTGCTTCAATGCCTTGTTGTGGGTCGCAGCTTCTTCGCTGAACCCTGCCAGCCGCGTTGCGAAGCGACGCAGCCCCTCGGTCGAAGAAATGCCCGACCTCTGCGCTCTCTGCCGCGTGGACTCGATGAGATCGGTGGCCAGCAAGTCCAGCACATGCCGGAGGGCCTCGTTGAATTTCAGCTTTTCACGGGCCGACGGCTGCGCGACATCCACCGGTACGTAAGCGGCGGCAAAAAATGAAACTTCGCGGCACAAAAGGCGCAGATCGAGAAGTCCGGCTTCCAGGGCATCGTCTATGTCCGCCGTGTTGTAAGCGATTTCGTCGACCCAGTCGATGAGCTGCGCCTCGAGCGGCGGACGCAAATCGAGCAAATATTCTCGAAGCTGCGGAAATTCTGCCTCCGAATAATCTCGCGAGTGCTTAATGATGCCCTCGCGCACTTCAAACGTGAGATTGACTCCGGGAAAATCCAGGTAGCGTTGTTCGAAATGTTCAACGATGCGGAGCGCGTGCAAATTGTGGTTGAAGTGGCCGCCATGCGCGCGCATCAATTCGTCCAGCTTGCGCTCGCCCGCGTGCCCGAACGGCGGATGGCCGATGTCGTGAACCAGGGCCAGCGCTTCGGCCAGTTCCGTGTTCAGCCCCAAAGCCGCGGCCACCGTGCGGGCAATCTGAGCCACTTCCAGCGTGTGCGTCAGGCGATTACGAAAATGATCAGAGTAGCGAGTGGTGAAAACCTGCGTCTTGGCTTCGAGACGGCGAAAGGCCCGCGAGTGAATGATGCGGTCGCGGTCCCGGGCGTAGTCGCTGCGGTAGGGATGGGCGGGCTCCGGATAACGGCGCCCGCGAGTGTCTTCCGCGTGCATGGCCCAGGGGGCCAAAGGGGGAAGAGTTGCGATGGTCCGCTCCATCTCGCTCCGGAGAAGCGCGCGGGCTTCGTACTGCTTGGGAACGTCAGGACTTCGGCGAAATCGAATCCAGCCCGCGATCGGCTTGTTCGGCGATGTTCGTGTCCGGAAACTCTCTCTTAATCTGCTGGTAAATGTTGGCGGCTTCCTTGGGATTCGAATCGCGAAGGGCGCGGGCTAGCTCGAGCAGCACCAGCGGGCGCGGTACGATTACGCTAGGCTTGTCCGCAAGAGCGCGAAACAGTTTGGCGGCATCGTCCGTCTTGCCGGTACGCGCGTAGATGATGGCCATTTGATATTGCGCCATGGCGGCGAGCTCCTTGTCGCCGCTGCCAGCGATCTTTTTCAGTTCTTCCAGAGCCTGGTTTTGCCGCTCCAGGTCTTCCAGGCAGAGCGCGGCGTAATAGCGGGCGAGTTTGCCGGGGTTTGTCGAGGGGTAGGAATCCGCGACTTTCGTGAACTTGTTTAGGGCATCCTGGGCGCGGGCTTTTTCGTCTGGGTAAGAGGGCTCGGTCGGATCGGGCCCGGGGGCTGCTGCCCCAATTCGCCCCTGATGGGCTTTCACGGCCGCATCAAATGCCACGGAAGCCTTGGCGGTTTGGCGATCGATGTAGAAGTGCCATCCGCCATATCCGATGACCGCCGCGAGCGCGACGGCGATCACCATGCCGGTAAACTGTCCGTGCGACAGAACCGCTTCTGCGCCGTGCTCGATGGTTTCCTTGATTTTGTCCTGCTTCAGCTCTTTGCGCGAAAGATGTTCCGACACACTTGCACTCCTGAATGGTTTCGGGGCAACCATCGTAACACAAGAGGGCGCGCGCCGGCTGATTCGGCGCAATCCGCTGCTTTGGGCCGATTTACTTTTCCGGTAAAAGGGCTTCGGGACCATCTTTCCAAGCGCTCGAACAGTGTTAGTTTGGGACCATGAAGACAGCTTGCATTCATTGCGGCGCAGAACATCTGCTCAAAGACACGGAGTTTGGCGGGCATTCAAAAGTGCAGTTCAGATGCTCGAAGTGCGGTAAGCCCACGGTGGTGGAAATCAAGCGGCGTACCGATGCCACCGTGGTGATGACGCCGCTCCCCTCCTTCGCCCGCGCCAGTGCCACCAGCTCGAATCTGAACTTGCCTCCTCCCGATCCAAGCCTGAAGTTGCCGGCGAACAAAAATGTGGTCCTGAGCATCCTCTCCGGCCCCTCGAAGGGCCAGAGCTACACGCTCACCAAGCCTCGCGTGGTTATGGGTCGCAAAGGGGCGGATGTTGCTCTCGGCGATCCCGAGATTTCCCGGCATCATTGCTTGCTCGAAGTGCGAAACACGCATATCCATTTGAAAGACATGGACTCCACCAACGGGACGTTTTTCGAAGAGGAGCGCGTGCGCGCTGCAATGTTGAACGATGGCGCTCGGTTCCGCATCGGCAACAGCTTGATTCGAGTGAGCTTCCAGGCAAAATAGCCCACCCTTGTATAGAGCCTCCGAGCCTCCTGCTGCTGGAGGTCCGCAGACCTGCGGTTGTGCGATACTAACGCCGAATCCAAGCTTTCTGGAGGGTGATGAGTCGTTTCTCCGTTTGTCTGATTACGTTGAACGAGGAACACAACTTGCCGCGCGCTTTGCGTTCCATCGAAGGGATTGCCGACGAGATTGTCGTCGTCGACTGTGGAAGCCAAGACCACACACAGGAAGTTGCCCGAGCCCACGGCGCCAAGGTAGTTATGCGCGAATGGACGAATTTCGCGGATCAGAAAAACTTTGCAGCAGCCGCAGCAGTTAACGATTGGATCCTGTCGCTCGACGCAGACGAAGAACTGAGTATTGATCTTCGCAAGTCCCTCCTGGAGTGGAAGCAGCAAAAGCCACGATGCGCGGTTTATGAAATTGCCCGGCGGGCCCGCTATTTGGGGGCTTGGGTTAAGCATTCAGGATGGTATCCGGATCGCCAGCGGCGGCTCTACCGGCGGGACGTAGCCAAGTTCTCCGGAATCGTACACGAGTCCTTACGGTCTGAAGGCACAACTGGCCGGCTGAGCGGAGAGTTGCTGCATTACACGATGAATTCGTTCGCGGAGCATGAGGACAAAGTCGAACGCTACACGACGCTTGCAGCCCGGCAAATGTACGAGGCAGGAAAGCGAAGCTGGCGTGCTGCGATGTGGCTGGCCACGCCGTGGACTTGCTTTAGCATCTTGGTCCTGCGCGGCGGATTTCTGGACGGCTATCGCGGCTGGCTGATTTCGCGGATGGCGGCCCGCAGCGTGTGGCTGAAATTCAAGAAGCTGGGAAAACTCGTAGTTGCAGAACGACGCGCCAAAGTTGGGCAAGCCCAATGAGAGTGCTCTACGTAGACCTGGAGCGCGAGTGGCGCGGCGGGCAAAGCCAGGCGCTGTTGACTTTGCTCGGTCTTCGCGAACGCGAGCTACAGGTGGATCTCGTGGCGGCGCGCGATTCGCCGCTGGCAACGCGCAGCCGGGAAGCGGGGATTCCGGTACACCACGTGGCCCCGCTGGGCTCACGTGCATGGGCGGCGGCGGAAATTCGCCGCTTGACGGCATATCGCAGCTTTGACCTTGCGCATCTCAACGAGCCTCATGCGCTGACCGCGGCTTGGCTCGCAGGCGCACACCAGAAACTCCCGCTTCTCTTGTCGCGCAGGATTGCGTTTCCATTGAGACCGGGCTGGGTTTCGAGGGCGCGCTACGCGACCGTCGAACGGTTTGTCGCCAACAACAAAAACGTCGCACAAAGTCTCATTGATTGCGGAATCGCCCCCGAACGAATCTCCATCGTAAATGAAGGCGTGGAAATTCCGCCGCTGCCTTCACCGGAGCGCAGAGCCAACGCGCGAAGGCATTGGGGAGTGACGGATCACGAGTTTTTGTTTGGCTGTGTCAGTGTGTTTGTTCCAGAAAAGGGCCAGCGGCATTTGATTGAAGCGCTTGCCAGCGTCAGAAAATCGCATCCCGAAGCGCGTCTGTTACTCGCAGGCGACGGTCAATGCCGCGGGAAGTTGGAGGGGCTCGCAAAGCAACTGGGTCAAGCGGAGGCCGTAATTTTCCCCGGATTCGTGAATGATGTCGCCAAGGTGTACGATGCGCTCGATGCCTTCACCTTCCCCTCCGAATTCGAAGGCCTCGGAACCGCGCTGCAAGCGGCTATGGCCGTCGG
The DNA here is from genome assembly GCA_035262885.1 of Candidatus Acidiferrum sp. GTDB lineage: Bacteria > Acidobacteriota > Terriglobia > Acidiferrales > UBA7541 > Acidiferrum. The sequence continues at coordinate 47,216 of DATFRZ010000101.1, read as the reverse complement.
TTTGCCGTCCATTTCGACGAGCCGCGGAGCATTGGCTGAAGTCGTGAATAGCGATGGAACGGCATTGATCGTCGAACCTGACGGAAAGGAATTCGCGGCGGCCATGTTGCGCTTAATGACTGACGCGGACCTTCGAAAGAAACTCAGCGGGGCGGGGCGGCGGGAAGTGCAGGAACGATTTTCAGCGGAACGCATGGTCGACGGCACAATCCAGGTTTACGAAAGCGTTCTTGAACAGCGGCGTGGCAAATGAATCCCTCGGAACTCGGTGTAAAAAAGCTTGAAGCGCGTGGTGGCCCTGTGTGAGCCGCCAAGCGCTTCAACCTTAGAACTTTTGCGCTAGTAAACTGACTTCTCTCTTCGTTCCAGCGTTGCCCTCCGATCCGCCCGCCGCTTCGCGTCAAGCTATTTGGGGGATTGAACAACCCATCGCCCTTTCGGGTTGAGGAACTCCACGCCAATGGCAAAGCCTTCGCTTTGCAGGGATTGGCAGTAGGCTACTCGAGCCGAGGAGCGAAACTCTCCGGTGCGCGAGGCGAACCTCAAAGGTTCGCCCGGTTTCCAGCGGCGCACACTGAGCACGCGTGCGCCGCGCGCACTCACGTTTTCCGTAAATGTCGATTCCATTCCCGGCGCTTCGCGGTGCCCGTCGATGAGCACGGGAATTTCCATCAAAATGCGTTTCTCCGCCCGGTGAAACGCGAATTTGGTGGTGAGCAGCATTTCGAATGGTCATCCTCACAGGCACGCGGCAATTCGCGCGAGGTTCTGCACGCTGCTCCGGCCGCCGTGCTTCATGATGTACAGGGCGCGGTCGGCGGAGCCCAGAAGTTTTTCCGGCGTGTCGCCGTCTTCGGGAAAGGCAGCAACGCCGGCGCTGACGGACAGCGTTGGCGCTTCTGTGTCCGACGCCAGCCGCTCGCGAATGCGCGTAACCACCCGCGTGGCGATGTCTTTGCCGGCTTCCGGAAGCACCAGTGCAAATTCGTCACCCCCGTAGCGCGCCGGCGTATCAATGGCTCGCGAATGATTGCGAAGAACTTTTCCGATGCGAACCAGTGCGCGGCTTCCGGTCAGATGGCCGTACTGATCGTTGATGGTTTTCAGGCCGTCCATATCGAGCAGCACCACGCTGAACGGTCGCTGGGTTCGGCGCGAACGGTCAACCTCGGCTTCCAGCACGCTGATGAGGCGGCGATAATTCGCCAAACCCGTGAGCGGATCGCTGACCGCCATGGTGCGCACTTGCTCGAACAGGCGTGCCTGGTCGAGGAGCGCGCCAGCAAGCATCACCACATAGCTGAAGGTCTTGCTCAGCTCCGCAAGGAAAAACGGCCCATCGAAAAGCTGGCGGGAGAAGGTCGCGGAGAGGTGGCAGACCGCGTTCAGCGAAGCCACGATGAGCAACGTATAGTCGAAAAGGCTGGCGCTGCTCTTTTTGTCCTTTTCATTCTTGATGCGCAAACGGAAGCAAGCCGCCGCGATCAGATAAAGCGCCGCGGGGAGGAGGTCCCAGGGACGCGACAAAATATTCTTTGAGTTCGCCACCGGCGCCGAGGGAGCGGCCAGGAACGCGGCGCTGGTCAAGTACGCAGCCAGAGCCACGACGAGGAGAACCGCCGCAGTCTCTTTGCTGGGCTTGCGCGCCGTGGGCATGTAGCGGTCCACCGCCAGTGCGGCAAGCAACAAAACCGCGAGCAACGTCCGGCTGACCATCCAACCGAGCGGAACCTTCGAAAGGACCAGCGTTCCCTGGTTGAGCGCATCGTTGAATCCAAAGTAACCGATGGTCTCGAAGATTCCAGAGAGAGCAAATCCGAAGGAAAGGATCAGCGCCGTCCGGTCATGCGTGCCGCGAAAACGAACCAGCGCGTTTGCGGCATAGCAGTAGCACAAGAGCGTCCCGCCCACTTCGAGGTAGAGATAGGCCTGCGGCGAAGCCGCAAGAGCGGTTTGCCGGGAATAAAAGATGGCCGCAAAAAGGAGAGTGACCAGGGTGATCCCAGCCGCGATCATCAGGCGCGAGCGAAGGTTCCGCGCAGAAAGCGCCTGCTTGCTGCTTCGGAGAAACCCGATGATACTCGGCCAACTTCCCACCAAAATCCCCCAAACACCGAAGAAACACTGCCAATTGGCAAGGGTTGCAAGTTCGTGCCCTTTCTGAAAGCCAAAAGTACGCTCACAAGTGATTGCTTGTCAACAACTTACAAGGCGACTGGTGCAGGCTGGAACTGTGTTCTAGGGGGCGAGACAGTACGAGGCGCAACCACTTTCTGGTCTGGTACTGGTATCGCCTTTGTTTCGTGAGAGTTACCGGGCCATGGGCCAGTATCATTGAGATTCCCACAGGTTTCTCAAGATTGAGACAGTCTCATGCTGTGAAACGGAAGGCTGCACCGGGTCCGCGGCGTCCAGTTCGAGATTGGCGCTTTCTAGATGGCCGCACCGTGGAGGTCAGCCAATCGAAGCAGTCTGTACGACAAACTAGAGCCACGCCGCGAGTGCAGCAGTGGGAACTCTTCGAATGGCGAAGGCTGAACGTTAGATCGCAGCTTTCGGCTTCGGCGGAGGAAGTTCGCGGGCGACCACGGTATCGGCGAAGCCGGAAGTCTTGTGGGAGCCGTCGCAGAAGGGCTTGTTCGCGGAATGGCCGCAGCGGCATAGTGATACGGTGGTGCGGCCAGCCAGGCCAAAGGGGGCCCCTTGCGGGTCGACGATTTCAAAATCGCCTTCGACACGGATGGAGCCGTCGTTGTTTACCGTGATCTTGGTTGCCGCCATTTTTTCTCCTAATTAAGCTTTCGCAAAATGCCCTTCGCGGCTCAGGGTAAACCGCACTGCGCATGACTTCCCAATCATACGCGAGCCTGGAGAGCGAGGGAACTGTGCTTAGAGGCCTTCCACGGACAGTGGGAAATAGCAGGAGCTGCGTTTCGGCAGCTTCCTGACACCCTGGCATGCCGGACGCTCATTAATACTTTGGAACGGAGGGGTCAACCTCGTCGGACCAGGCGAGGATGCCGCCCTTCAGGTTGAGGATTTTGCGGAAGCCGGCTTTGCGCAAAAAGTCGACGGCTTCAGCAGAGCGTTTGCCGCTGCGGCAATGCGCGACGATTTCGCGCGAAGAATCGAGTTCGTGCACGCGCCGGGGCAATTCGCCGAGCGGAATCAGTTGCCCATTGAGATTGCAGATCTGATATTCGTGGGGCTCACGCACATCGAGAATGAAAAGGTCGTCTCCGCGGTCGAGGCGGGACTTCAGCTCACGCGGGGTGATTTCGGGAACTTGAAGGTTTAGCGCGGGAGCTTCTTCTCCGCGCACGCCGCAGAATTCGTAGTAGTCGATGAGCTTGTGAATCGTGCGATTCGAACCGCACATCGGGCATTTGGGATTCTTGCGCAGCTTGAGTTCGCGGAAACGCATTCCCAGCGCGTCGAACAGAAGCAGGCGCCCGATGAGCTTGTCGCCGCTGCCTAGAATCAATTTGATGGTTTCCATCGCCTGGATGGAGCCGACGATTCCGGGAAGAACACCAAGCACGCCCCCTTCGGCGCAAGACGGCACGAGCCCCGGCGGAGGCGGTTCGGGATAGAGGCAGCGGTAGCACGGGCCATCGGGCATGCCGAAAACGGTGACTTGCCCCTCGAAACGGAAAATCGATCCGTAAACATTGGGCTTGCCGAGAAGGATGCAGGCGTCGTTGACGAGGTAACGCGTAGGAAAATTGTCCGTGCCATCCACGATGATGTCGTAATTCTTGAAAAGCTCGAGCGCGTTCGCGCTGGTCAACTGCGCTTCGATGGATTCAATCTGAATGTCGGGATTGAGATTCGAAAGGCGCGCGCGAGCCGCCTGGCTTTTGGGCTTGCCGACATCGCTGGTTCCAAACGTCACCTGGCGCTGCAAGTTGGTGAAGTCCACGACGTCGAAATCCACGAGCCCGAGCTTGCCAACGCCTGCGGCGGCAAGATACAAACCGAGCGGCGCGCCCAGTCCGCCTGTGCCAATCAGCAAAACCTTGGCGTTCTTCAGCTTGAGCTGCCCCTCCATGCCGACTTCCGGCATGATGAGATGGCGGCTGTAACGAAGAATCTCTTCTTTCGAAAGACCCGCTGGCTTTGCTCCGACCTGCGTTTGAGTGGTTGTAGCCATGGTGTTTCCTGTTCCTCGAATTCCCTCTACCGATGTCAGTCAGAAAGCGCAGAGAGATTTCTCGCTTCGCTCGGAATGACAGAAATTAGGCCGGTGACAGCGCGCTTGGTTGCGGGTTGCGCTTGAGTGCTTGTAGCCATTGCATGTCCCTGCCTTTCTGGATTTCCTCAGAATATCAAAAGCGAAACCGAAAAAGCTTCCCGCGAGATTCAAAACTGGAGAAAGGACTTGCTGGATCAGGAGGACCAACAACAGCGGCCGCCGGCGATAGAGGGAATGATGCTGATGGTGTCGCCGTCCTTGGTCGCGGTGTTTTCTTTCGCGAGATAGCGAATGTCTTCGTCGTTCACGTACACGTTGACAAAGCTGCGCAGCCGGCCGTCCTCGGTGAACAAGTGCTTGCGAAGATCGGCGTACTGCGTAGTGAGGTGGCTGAGCGCTTCGCCGACGGTGCCGGCGCTGAACTCGGCCGAATCCCGCCTGTCCGCGTAGGGGCGAAGCGGGGTTGGAATCACGACTTTCACTGACATGGTGTTTCTCTCCGAGGCGCCCGCCTAAGCAGGCGGCCGCTACAAAACCCTAAACACAAAGCACCGGTCTGAATACCCGCCACCACAAATTCTAGACCGCGGCGCCGTGGCGAATCGCGATGTCTTCGGGCGAAAACGCACGGCGATCATCGTTTAAACGCCACGAGGTCATGTCCTGCGGGGCGCCATTCTGCACGCTGACGATGATGTAGCTGTACCAAGGCCAAGCATGATCCTGATCATACTGGCTCGGGCGCGCGGGATGATCCGGATGCGAATGATACCAGCCGATGACTTGCAAACCCTGCGCCTGCGCAGTCTTGTCGGCCTCGAGCACATCTTCAGCCGTCACGGAAAATCGATTGCGCGGAGAATCGTCGCGTCGGTTGACCAGCGGAAAAAGCGCCAGGACTTCGCGCACGGCTTCTGGGTGCGCCACATCCCCATCGCGGCCCAACAGCGCGCCACAACACTCGTGGGGATACGTCTCCGCACTGTGTGCGCGGATTTTCTCCGCGAGCTGCCCGCTGATCCAGAGTGTGGTTTCGTCCGCCATTGCCATTCGTCGTTCGCTCTTCTCAATTACAAATTCCATTCGCGAAGAAAGCCCCCCGCAACGGCCCGCTTCAGAAGGCGGCCCGTACATCTGTCTAGTCTTCGTTCCAGAAGCGTTCGTTCAAGTACTTGGACGCAGAATCGGCAAAAACCGTGACCATGACGGCATGTCGTTGTTGCGAGATTCGCTCAGCTACCGCGAAACACCCCAAGAGGGCCGCCGCGGCGCTGGGGCTGACGAGGAGCCCCTCTTCGCGCGCCAGGCGCTTCACCAAGCGGTAAGCCTCTTCGGTCGAAACCGGCAGATTCTCATCCGCGAGGCGATCATCGTAGATCGCGGGTCGAATCGCGGTTTCCATGTGCTTCCAGCCTTCCAGACCGTGGAAAGAAGCATCGGGTTGCAGGCTCACGCAGTGAATCGCGGGATTCAGCTCCTTCAGGCGCCGCGTCGTTCCGACGAAAGTGCCGCTCGTGCCCAGCCCAGCTAGGAAATGAGTGATACGGCCAGAGGTCTGCTCCCAGATTTCGTTCGCGGTGGTGCGGTAATGCGCCTGCCAATTCGCCGGGTTGCCGTACTGGTCGGCGTAAAAGTATTTGCCCGGCTCGGCCGCGACGATTTCATGAACTTTGCGAATCGCGCCATCGGTGCCCTCGTCGCCCGGAGTGATAACCAATTCCGCGCCATAGGCGGCCAGAATGCGCTTGCGCTCGTGCGAAGCGCTGTCGGGCAGGCAAAGCTTCACGGGATAATCCATGGCCGCCCCGATCATGGCATAGGCGATGCCGGTGTTGCCGCTGGTTGCGTCAATAATGATTTTCCCGGGCTTGAGAGCGCCACTCTCGAGCCCAGCCTCAATCATGCTGAGCGCGGGCCGGTCCTTGACGGAGCCGCCGGGGTTGAACCATTCGGCCTTTGCATAGAACTCGACGTTGGGATATTCGCGGCCTAGGCGTTCGAGGCGGAGAAGTGGCGTGTTGCCAATTCGCTCCAGGAGAGACTCGCCTGTGTGCGATTCGGGAATAGTGGATTCCCGGGCCGAAGCCGCGATGTGGCCGGTGACAGACATGGCGGATCGATTTGCATAGATTCGCCGCAGACCAACAGCGCCTGCATATGCGACCAGTTTACTCCGAATTGGATGCATTTGACCAGCGAGTGGGTATAGGAGATAGGAGATGCGCCGGCTTTACAGAAGCGGGCGCAATCGCTAATCTGAATGAGCCATGTGGAATGTCGAAGAACGATTCTCACCGAGGGCGATCGAGGGTCTGGCCGCGCTGGGGTTTGCCGTAGGCAGCACGCGCGGAGTAGTGCGCGTGGAAAAATACGGCTGCGGCGCGGAGTTCCGCAAAGGCCCCGACGAGCGCTACCAGATGACCATCGCGCCGACGATTATGCTGAAGGGGAAGTTCACGAAGCTGTGGGACGCGGGTTACCAGAAGTTTTTGCTGACGGACGAAGGATTGAAGATTCCGGCGCTGGCTTCGCATCTGCAGAATCTGAGGAAATTCAATGAAGAACTGCGCACGGCGCTGGGGGTGCCGACGTTTTATAACGAAGCGCTGGGCTCGGTGAGCCAAGTGAGCGTTTACGACCGCGTGCGGGGACGCAAAGGCGATGTGCCGGACGAGACCGTTGGGGCGCACAGCGCGGACGGCGGGCACTAAGAAGCTTTTAGCTTGAAGTAGTAAACCCAAGAGAAAAAATATTGAGTTTGTGGCTGGCAGTCATTTCTCGAGCTGGCGCAGAAACAGAGGGGCCAGTACCAAAATCCTTCAAATCATCAGACACGACCAGCCCACCGCCGCGCGCCAGCACCCAAGATGGATTTTCGATGGCCCAGTCAACGGGCTTCCTGCAATTGTCTACGAAATTGGACGAGCTTGACGCGATGCTTGGCGGCTTTGTGCGGGCCGATGAAAATTACCGGGATGTCCCGTCCATAACGCTCTGCTAGAGCGGCGTCTTCGTCGATGTTCACTTCGTGGAGGACGGCGCCAAATTCGCGGAGCAGTGGCGCGATGGCGCTCTTGGCTTCTTCGCAGAGGTGACAGCCGGGCCGCGAATAGAGCGTAACGTCACGCGGGCCGCGGGCCGGGAGCTTCGCATCTTCAGGCGAGTTGTTCGCGCTCATATTTCGTCGACGTATTGAGTTTCTTCATGACCGTCCAAGCAGCGTTTCGAGGAGTTGCGGCGTCTTTCCTAGGGGCGAAACGGCGGGCTGAATTTCGGCGGCAGAGGCGGGTTGCATGAGCCATCTCCTTACGGACGCCCCAGTTTACTCGCAATTCTTCATCGAATGAAGAAGTGGCGCATAATGAACGAATGTCAGGTACGAGAAGGGAAAGGAAAACATGAGCAGGGTCGTGGCGCTGATGGACGATCTATTTTTTCAGATGAAACTTGCGGAGACCGCGAGACAGCTCGGGGTTGAAGTGAAAGTGGCGACGAATGGCGACGCGCTCATGGGGTTGATGGAGAGCGCGCCCAAACTGGTGATTGTGGACTTGAACGCGCGCAGCCAGCCGTTACAGGCCATCGAGAAAGTGCGGCAAAACAACAAGGACGTGCGGGTGGTGGCATTCCTGTCGCACGTGCAAACGCAACTTGCGGCGCAGGCGCAGGCCGCGGGATGCACCGAGGTCATGCCGCGGTCGAGCTTCACGCAGAATCTTGCCGCGATACTAAGCGCATCCAAGGATTGATTGAGAATTCCGCAGGTGAAAAGCAGATGCCTTCGTCTCAGGCAGCGGAAGACTTGTTTGCAGCCGGCAAGCCGCCCCCTGAGGGTCGGGATGACCATTTTGATGGAACCTATGGAAATGAAATATGGGAAGGTTTTTTTTCTGCTGCTCTGCGGCTTGTTGTTCACCACAACGAACTGCGGCGCTCAGGAATCAAGCGCTAAGCCAGAGACAAGTGCCCAAACCCCCGTCGGCGTAATGGCACAAAATGGGTCGGGCGTGGCCCTGAGCAGCGCGCTGGCTGCGGCTTGCTCGCAGAATCAGGTGGAATTCACGCGCTTTCTTACGGCGCGCAATAAGGAATCTTTCTCGCGGATGACACCGGCCGCTCGCGTTGCGTTAATGAAACGCTTTGTACTTCTGGATGAGCCCGGTAAAGCCACGATTTCCGCAAACCCCTCGGGCCGGCCCATCGTTCGCTGCGAAACGCCCGGTGGCACCGTGGAGATGCAGATCGGCGGCGCAGACGTCCGAGACAATGTCGCATTTTTGCCCCTGGAACTCCACGAGACAACCGATTCCATCGGCGCAAGCGCCCGGCAAATCAACATGGGGATGGTGCGCGAACAAGGTGAATGGAAACTGCTCTCGCTCGGAGTTCTTCTTCTGGATCTGCCGGCGCTCGAAATGGAATGGGATGAGTCCGAAATCGAGGCCACCGAAAAAGGCGCCCTGGAATCTGTAAGGACCATTGCTGACGGCATTGAATCCTATCGCAAAAAGTATTTGCGCCTTCCGGAATCGCTGGCGAATCTTGCCTCGCCTGCACGCGGCAAACCTAGCGCTGAAGCAGCTGGCCTGCTGGAGACCGATCTCGCCCAGGGCACGAAGGATGGTTACGTGTTTCGCTATGTTATTGTTGGCGCCAACGACGTCGGTGCTCCCGCAAAATACGAATTGTCCGCCACTCCTCTCCGCTACGGGCGCACGGGGCGGCGCTCTTTCTTCCGCGATGCGAGGGGCGTGGTGCATGCGGCGGATCGGCAAGGCGCCGTGGGCACGGAAACCGATCCGAAAGCCGAATAGTGCTTGCAAACAGCGAATATACTGCGCGCCGGACTTTGTGCTGGCGCTGACTTGGCGCTACTATCGAGCGACCTGTTATGGTGCGCGTTTTGCGAATCTCTTTTTCCTGCGTGTTCCTGACACTGGGCCTGCTATTGCCCGGCCGCATCGCGGCTGCAACGCAAAGTTATTCGGAACCATCCCTGCCCGTTTTCGAACTCCATAGCGGGTTCTGGATCAATCTTCACCACGTGCTGTATCAGGAGGCGCGGCAGCGTAAAGCAGCCACCTCGCGGGACACCGCCGCGACGAAGGGCGCCGCGACTACCACCAAGAGCGTTCTCGCAGCAAAAGGGTTGACCGAGGCGGAACAAAGGGCATGGGATGATGCGGTCGCATACTACGCCAACAACTACGCCGAAAAGGACTTGCTCTTCACCACGGAACTGATTCAGCTGAAAGATCAGCTCGGCGACTTCGAGGATTGCGACGAACTTTCCGGGCGAAGGCGGAAATTCTGCGACGCGGGTTTGGCGGCGAACTTGACGCAAGTTCTGGAAGCCGCCGCTCCGGTCTATCGAGCGCATCTTTGGCCCGAACATGATAAGGCGAACCGGCGGTGGATCCTCCAAGTGGCTCCGCTGGTGCGCGAACAAGGTGTGGGGCTTTCCGAGCGGTTAGCCGATATTTACCAAACGCGCTGGCCGCACGGAAAAATCCGCGTGGACGTGGTGGCCTATGCCAACTGGGCCGGCGCTTACACAACCGTCGATCCGCTGCGCGTCACCATATCCAGCCTGGATTCCCGCAATCAGGGGCCGCAGGCGCTCGAAGTGCTCTTTCATGAAGGCTCACACGGAATCGCCGAGCCGGTGCAAAGGGCCATTATCCGTGAGTGCCGGCAGCGCGATAAGCCGATTCCCCGCGATCTCTGGCATGCGTTGGTTTTTTACACAACGGGCGAAGTGATCCGCACGGTGCTGACTTCTTCTTCGGCTTCGGCGAGCCGCGGAGACAAGGGTGATGGCGCTCCCGCAAGCGGGTACAACGCTTACGGGTTTCGCGAGGGCTTGTACCAGCGCGGCTGGAAGAACTATCTCGAACTCTTGCAACGGTTCTGGCAGCCGTACCTGGACGGGAAGGCGACCTTTGACGACGCCATTGCGCGTATGGTGTCTTCGCTGTAAAGGTCTGAGCCGCTGCCCGACTTTTTGAAGTTTAGGCGCGGCTCAGGGCAGTTCTTAGGAGCTAGCGTCCTTGATGTCCTCGCGAGCACGCCTCTGTGCGCTCCTGGCTTGCGCCCTGGCGTCAACCTCCGAATTCAGAATGTGAATGGCTTTGTCCAGGGGCAGCGGCTTGTTTCTTGGCGGTGCTTCGCACGACCTCACGTCGCCGCTGGGACGCGCTGCGGTCAGGGCCCATTTCAGACAGTTGTATTTGAGTTTCACATTGCGGCTCACGTGGAGCGCGGCAACGCAATCCTCGAGCGTCAGGAAGCCGCTGCACGCGTCTCGCAAAGTTGTTTTCGGCGGCAACAGCGCCTGCAATTGCAACGTCAGCTTCCGCTCTTCCTCTGGATGTGCCGCAAGTTGCTCGGTAGCTGTGGCGCCGGGGTTCTTCTTCATCCACTTCAGTGGATTGTAAGAACGCGCAGCAGCTCCGGCAGCGCCGAGTAAAATGCTGACTCCTGCTGCACCAACAACGAACCATCTGTTTTTCATGCTGTCCTCAATTCGAGGGCGGGCCCCCGGGCTAGTCTCAGTAGGCCACGGCGGGAGCTGTGCTTCGAGACTCGCGAGGTGCGGTACTCCCCGAATGCGTTACGTTGAACTTGGGGTCAGGTCTCGAGGGCGAGAGTACCTGTCCGTTGATGACCAGCAAGCACGCCCGGAGTGAGATATCTGCTCCTCAGTTCGAGAATTCCTTGCGCCTGGTAATACCTTCTTGGTCGCTTTCGAACCGTTGAAAAGAGATGTTTAACGAAGCGCTAACGTTGTCGCGACCATTCGCAATATGCTACGCTTTCTCGGCTCGAGGTCAGCCGGACCCTTGCCTCACGCGAGCCCCGCGACGCGCATCTTTCCGTAAGCCCTCCGAAGAGGCACCCGGCGGGGGGAGCTATCGGAGAATCGGGGCTCCGGAGAATCAATCACAGCTGGGCCGTACTGCGTCGTCCCCAGCACTCGGCAATCTGTAGCGGAATGGCCGGAAGCAGCCGGAACCACAAAAAAGGAATGACCAGCCCATGCCTGGCCAACAAGCAGCTTCGAAGACCGAAACCGCGCCCGTCGAAATCAAGTTGGCGCATTCGCCCGATTCCGACGATGCCTTCATGTTCTATGCGCTGGCCACGCACAAACTCTCCACGCCCGGTTACAAGTACACGCACATCCTTTCCGACATTCAGTCGTTGAACGAAGCGGCGCTGTCCGAAACGTACGATGTCACAGCCATAAGCTTCGCGGCCTACCCGAGTCTTCGTAACAAGTATGTACTTCTGGACTGCGGCGGCAGTTTTGGAGAGGGCTACGGTCCCATCGTGGTCTCGACCAAAGCACTTAAGCCGCAAGAGCTTGCGGGCAAGCGAATTGGTGTTCCCGGCTTGAAAACTTCGGCGTATCTCACGTTGAAGCTCTTCGAACCAAACTTTGAGCCGGTGGTCATGCCCTTCGACAAAATCATCGACTCGGTTCAGAACAATCTTGTCGATGCCGGTCTGCTGATCCATGAAGGGCAGCTTTTCTTTCCCGAGAAGGGGCTGCAGCGCGTGATTGATCTTGGCATCTGGTGGCAGGAACAAACGGGACTGCCTCTTCCCTTGGGGGGGAATGCGGTTCGTCGCGCACTGGGTGCAAATCTCGGGCGCCAGGTCGCGAAAACGATCCGCGACAGTGTTGCTTACGGCCTGGAACACCGCGAAGAGGCTCTGAATTACGCCATGCAATTTGCCCGCGAGATGAACACGGAGTTGGCCGACCAGTTCGTGAGCATGTACGTCAACAAATGGACCATCAGCTACGGAGAAAAGGGCAAGCAAGCCGTGGCAGAGCTCATTGTGCGCGGCACGAAAGCGGGATTCCTCCCTGGACCGCCGACCGTCGAATTCCTCAACGAAGAGGAATAAGAGCCCGAACTCATTCCTTCCTGCTCCCTATTTTTGGGGCGTCAGATACAGGTCTTGATAGTCAAAGCTGAAATCGGCCAGCGGGGAGACTGCTATCAAGGTGAAGTGGTCGATGGCCCCGTCTGGTTTCAGCGTGAAGGTGAGGAAGGCGTCCTCGATGGTGCGGTCCCTCCAATGCGCTTTGAAAGTTTCGTATTGCCAGTGCTGCAGATCGGCAACGGCTTTTGGCGTGTGGTCGAGCGTCAAGACGAGTTTGCCGCCTTCCATTCGAATCGTGACCGGGCCATACCAGGGATCAGTGTAAACTCCCGCGTATTTCTCGAGGGGCAAGGAAGGCTTTGCGCCCGCGGCGCGGGCCGACTCCTGCCGCTTCATCACCTCCGCCGCTTCTTTTTCGGCTTGCTCTTCGGCAGCTTTGTGCGCTGCGATCCAGTCCGTCGGTGTGAGACCGAAATAGGAATCCAGGATATGGTACAGAACGGAGTCGAAGGCTCCCCCTTGTTCTGCATTGGTCAGGATGACGACACCCAGATTTTCTTCAGGAACCAGCATCACGCGCGACACCATGCCGGCCACGCCACCGGTGTGGGCCACCATTTTTCTTCCGTGGTAATCGCTCAATCCCCAGCCAAGTCCGTAAGCCGCAAATTTTGGCCTTTTCGCCGCAAGAGGCGAGGCCGCCCCGCCGATGGGCAGAATCGTCTGCGCGCTCCACATTTCCTGCGATTGCCTTTCGCTGAAAATCCGCTCCTCTCGTCCAGGAATCTTTCCATGATTCAGCTGAAGCAGAACCCATTTCGCCATTTCGGCGGCGGAGGAATTGATGGAGCCCGCCGGTCCGGCGTTGTCCAGGTTGACGAACTCGATGGGCTGAAGCTTCCCATCCACTTTCGAATGCGGCCACGCGTAGTTGTCGCCGGGCTTGAAGCCGGCATTGCTGAGATTTGTGGTGTTCATTCCCAGGGGACGCAGAATTTTTTCGCGAACGTAGTCTTCCCAGGATTTCCCGGTCACTGCGGGAATGATCTGCCCTGCGGTCATGTACAGAAGGTTGTCGTAGGCGAAACGGCTGCGGAAACTGGAGGCCGGCTTCATGAAGCGCAGCTTGTAGATGATTTCAGCGCGGGTGAAGGTCGTGTGCGGCCAGAAGAGCAAGTCGCCTTCGCCCAGGCCCATGCCGCTACGGTGAGTCAGAAGATCGCGGATGGTCATCTCGTGAGAGACATACGGGTCGTACATCTGAAATCCCGGCAGACGCTCATACACGGGGTCGTCCCAGGAGATTTTGCCTTCGTCAACCAAACTTGCCAGCGCCGCGGAGGTGAACGCTTTGGTGTTGGAGCCAATAGCCAAGAGCGTGTTTTCATCCACGGGCCTCGTTTCACCTAGCTTCCGAACACCGTATCCTGCGGCCAGCACGACCTTGCCGTCTTTCACGATGGCCACGGAGAGTCCTGGCACCTCAAAGGTTTTGAGCACTCGCGCGACATAGGCGTCCAAATCGGCGGGAGGCGCGTTTTGCGCCAACACCGGCTGAACACAAACCATCAACAACAGCCACACCAGCCATGGTCGCAGGCTGAGCTTCATGATGTTCTCCTGGCTTCCGCTGGAAGCTTGCACTGGAGATTAAAGCACAGATTCGCGAACTTCGCGGACCTCGCATCGCGAGTCGGTATCAGGTGGTCACGTTCTGGAATGACAGCGGCTCGCCTTGACGCTCTTTCGCGAATCCCTTAGTGTTTTTCCATGATGATTTCGTGCAACAAAATAACCCTACTGTCTTGGTTCCTGCTGCTACCCTGCGCTGGGCGGATGGCGGCGCAGACTTCCTCCAAGCCCGCTATCCCGTCGGAACAAAACAAAGCTTGGCCAAAACAGGCCGTGCGTGCCGCGCATGGCATGGTGGTTACAGACGAAGAACTCGGATCACAGGCTGGCGTCGAAATTTTGAAGCGTGGCGGAAATGCGGTGGACGCGGCGGTTGCAACGGCATTCGCTCTTGCCGTGGTCGAACCCGCCGCAGGCAATATTGGCGGCGGAGGCTTCATGCTTATCCGCCTCGCAGATGGCAAAACCACGTTCCTGGATTACCGCGAAAGGGCGCCCGGCAAAGCCACGCGCGACATGTACATCGGCAAGGACGGCAAGCTCGACGAGGAAGCGTCCGTCATTGGTTATCGTTCCGTCGCCGTGCCTGGAACTGTTGCGGGCCTCGAATTGGCGTTGAAAACCTACGGCACCATGAAACTTGCGGAGGTGATGGCGCCGGCCATTCGCCTGGCAGAAGAGGGTTTCGTGGTCAGCGAAAAACTCTCAGCCGAATTGGAAGAAGAAAGCCCGGGCTTGCAAGCATTTCCGGTGAGCAAGCGGATTTTTCTGAAAGGAGGCGAGCGCTTCAAGGCGAGCGACAAGCTGAGGCAACCGGAGCTGGCCGCAACCCTCAAGCGCGTCGCGCAAAACGGCGCGGCAGAATTTTATCGTGGCGAAACGGGGCGCTTGCTTGCGGATGAAATGGCGAAGAATGGCGGCATCGTTTCGCTCGACGACCTTGCGAATTACAAGCCCAAAGTCCGCGAAGTCTTGCACGCGAGATACGAAAGCGGAGGCCATTCGTGGGAAGTGTTGACGGCTCCCCCGCCAAGCTCCGGGGGCGTGGCCATGATCGAAGCTCTGAACATGCTGAAGGATGTGCCATTGAAAGGCTGGAACGACCCGCAGAGTGTTCACATGGTTGCGGAAACCATGCGCCGAGTATTTGCGGACCGGGCCGCATACCTTGCCGATCCGGACTACTCCAAAATCCCCGTGGCTGGCTTGACGAGTCCTTGCTACGCCAAGGAACGCGCCGCAACCATCGATCCAGCAAAAGCGTCCTCAAGCAGAACGATTACGGCGGGAATGCTTCACACCTGCGGCGTCTCTGCAAGTTCTGAAGCTGCGCCTCGCTCCGTATCGAGCAAACACGAGGGCCGCCACACTACGCACTTTTCGGTGGTGGACGCGTCGGGAAACGCCGTCGCCAGCACTTACACGCTGAACGACAGCTACGGCTCGCATGTGACATGCGCCGCAGGCTTTCTGCTGAATGATGAGATGGACGACTTTACAACGCAGCCCGGAGCGCCGAACTCCCTTTACGAACTAATGCAATCCGACGCCAACGCCATCGCGCCGGGCCATCGCCCGCTCAGCTCCATGACGCCGACGATTCTGGTCCGCGATGGAAAACTCAGCTTTGTGACCGGCTCGCCTGGCGGACCAACGATCATCTCCGTCACGCTGCTGAGCGTGATTAACTGGATGCGCCTCGGTATGGACGCGCAATCCGCCATCGACGCTCCGCGCTTTCATCATCAATGGTTTCCCGACCGCATCCGCATGGAAGCGGAGTTTCCACTGAGCATGGAGCAGGCACTGCGTGCCCGCGGCTACGAGGTGGAACGCGGCTGGTACTACACTCCGAGCCTCGGTAGCGAAGCCAAGTTGAGCAAGCATATGGGATTGGTCAACGCGATCGGCATTGATCCGCAGAGTGGAGAGCGCCTCGGAGCCGCCGATCCGCGCGACCAGGGGGCGGCCGTCGGGTACTGAGGGGGGAATAATTCGGCACAAGAATCTCATAGAACAGGAAGACTCCAGCGAATCAACGGTAAACTTCTGGATGGTCATCCGCAAAACACGGGAAACTCATGCAGAGACTCCTTTCGACCTACTTGTTCGTTTCCAAAAAGCTTTCCCCGGAACTGCTTGGACAAATTGCAGAAGCCGGTTTCCAAGGCCTTGAGATTTTTTGCACGCGCAGCCATTTTGAATACACGGTGAAGCAGGAAATACGCGCCATGGCCAGCGCCCTCGACACGCATCATTTGCAACTGTTTTCGCTTCACGCGCCAACCAGCCGAGACATCAGCGCCATGCGCGAGAGTGGCACGCCGCTTTCGATTTGCGAAGTGGAGCGCGTCCGACGCATTGAAGCCATGGATGAACTGAAACGAGTGATTGACGTGGCGGATGAACTGCCCTATGCGCGGCTCATCCTGCACATGGGTGGTTCGCGGGAAACGGCCGATCCGCGCAAGCGCGACGCCGCTTTCAGTTCGCTCGAGCACCTCGTGTTGCACGCGCGGCACGCCGGGGTCACCATTTGCGTGGAAAACACCTTGAGCGAAATGGGGAGCCCCGATTATTTGCGCGCATTTGTGGACGAGACGCGCCTGACGGGCCTGCGCTTTAACTTCGACATCGGCCATGCGCATCTTGCGGAGTTTTCAGAAGAGGAACGACTGGAGAAGAGCTTCGCGCCGATGAAGGAGTTGGTTTCTTCCGTGCACTTGCACGACAACCATGGCGAAAAGGACGAGCACCTGCCGCCTTACGATGGCTCCATTCACTGGCCCAGCGCGATTGAGTTGCTCAAGCCCGCTTCGCAAAATGGTCTGCCGTTGGTCCTCGAACTAAAAGAGAAAACCGGCCCCGAAGCTCCCACCGTGAACGAGCAACTCGTAGCCGCTTGCAAATCGCTGGACAAGTTCGAGAAAGCCTGGGCGTAAAACTTCGAGCGCTAAAGCCCAGAGCTCCTATCGTTCTGTCGTAGCAAACATCCGCCCGTCTGGTAAACTGTTCGTTTACTTTGCGGCCGGGAATCGCGCTATGACGACGATCAGCGTTGAACAAGCTGGGAAATACGACGGGCAGGAGGTCACGCTTCATGGTTGGCTCTACAATCTCCGCGAGTCCGGCAAGCTGCTATTTCCTATTTTCCGCGATGGCACTGGAATCATTCAGGGTGTTTGCTCGCTCAAGGAAAATCCTGAAGCATTCGAGGCGCTAAAGGGCCTGACACAGGAATCGAGCGTCATCGTTTCAGGAATCATTCGTGCCGAAAAGCGCGCTCCCGGCGGCTACGAAATCGGCGTCACAAAATTGCGAGTCCTGCAAAAAGTGCCGGAAGCCACGCCATTCCCCATCCAGCTCAAAGAGCATGGCGTGGATTTTCTTCTCGACCACCGCCATTTATGGATTCGCACGCCCCGACAGGCGGCCATTCTCCGCATTCGCGCCGAGGCGATCCGCTCCGCGCGCGAATTTATGGATAGCCAGGGTTACACGCTAACCGACGCGCCGATGTTCACGCCCGCCGCCTGCGAGGGCACTTCCACGTTATTTGAAGTGAATTACATCGATGACCAAAAGGCTTACCTAACGCAAAGCGGCCAGCTTTATGGCGAAGCGCTGGCGATGGCGCTCGGCAAGATCTATACGTTTGGCCCTACGTTCCGCGCCGAAAAATCGAAAACGCGGCGCCACCTCACCGAATTCTGGATGCTCGAGCCGGAGGCCGCTTATGTCGAGTTGGACGAAGCCATGGCTCTCGGCGAAGGGCTTGTGAGCGCGATCGTGCAAGGCGTTCTGAGAACCAAATCGCGTGAACTGGAAACCCTCAAGCGAGACACGAAAAAACTGGAATGCGTTAAGCCGCCTTTCCCGCGTATCAGTTACGAAGAAGCAATCGCCGTGCTCAATCAAAACGGAAATCCCGCGAGATTTGGCGATGATTTCGGCGGCGACGAAGAGACCATCATTTCCAGCTCCTTCGACCGCCCGGTGCTCGTCCATCGCTATCCCACATCCCTTAAGGCTTTTTACATGCAACCCGACCCGGAACGGCCCGAGCTCGCTCTCGCTTTTGACATGCTTGCGCCGGAAGGCTACAGCGAAATCATCGGCGGCAGTCAGCGCATCCACGATTACGACCTGCTCGTCAAGCGTCTGCACGAACACCACCTCCCGGAGGAGGCTTTTCAGTGGTATCTCGATCTGCGGCGATACGGCAGTGTGCCGCATTCCGGCTTCGGACTGGGTCTTGAGCGTGCTGTCGCCTGGATTTGCGGCACCGAACACATTCGCGAGGTGATTCCCTTCCCTCGTATGATTTACCGCGTGTATCCTTAGTGCTGGGTAGTTCGGCTTCTTCCTGCACTTGCCAGGGTTTTAGAAATACAGGGACGGGTTTTAGAGTGATGGCCTCCTGCGCCTGAGCACTACAAGCACGTGCACTAGTCACGAACCACGGAGCTGCGCATGGCTCAAAAAGTTCGCATTATCGGCGTCCCCATGGACCTCGGCCAAAGCCGCCGCGGCGTGGACATGGGTCCCTCGGCTCTTCGCGGCGCGGGCCTGCAGACAGCCATCAAAAAACTCGGCCACACGGTTGAAGACATCGGCAACCTCGAGGTGAAGCAGCCCGAAGAAATGCCGGTAGGCGAGAAGCGCGCCAAATATCTTCAGGAGATTGCAGAGACCTGCCAGGACATTTCGAAGAGTGTCGAGAGATCTTTGGGTGAAGGCTTTCTGCCTCTCGTGCTCGGCGGCGATCACTCCATCGCGGTCGGCGCTGCGGCTGGCGTGGCTTCGCATTTCCGCCAGCAGAAAAAGGAAATCGGCTACCTCTGGCTCGACGCCCACGGCGATATGAACACGCCGGAGTCTTCGCCCTCCGGCAACATCCACGGCATGCCGCTCGCCGCCATCATGGGTTACGGCGCGCCCGAGCTCGTTGAACTCGGAGGCTTCAAGCCCAAAGCCGAGCCCGGTAATATCGTCATCGTTGGCGCGCGCGACCTGGACGCTCAGGAGCGCAAAATCGTCAAGAAGTCCGGTGTCCACGTCTTCACCATGCGCGATATTGATGAGCGTGGCTTGCGCGATGTCATGTCCGAAGCCCTCAAATACACCATGGACGACACTGCCGGCGTGGCCGTCAGCCTGGATATGGATTTCGTCGATCCCACGGATGCACCCGGGGTCGGTACGCCTGTTCGGGGCGGGGCAACCTATCGCGAGGCGCATCTCGCCATGGAAATGATTGCCGACACGGAGTCCATGGTTTCGATGGAAGTGGTGGAGATCAACCCGATCCTCGACGAACACAACCGCACTGCCTTGCTAGGCGTTGAGCTCGTCCTCTCCGCCCTCGGCCAGAAAATACTTTGAAGCTAGGGAAGTCGGGGATGGAACGGAACATGGGCCAGATGACGGGAAGTCTTCAATCGTCCGTTGTCAATTCAGAACGCGGCAAGAAACAATCGCTCCAACAATGCCATCTTTTCACTTATAACTAAAAACTGAAAACCAAGGCCTGGATTCATACCGTGACACCTGACCACAAGAAGCGACTGCGCGTTGGCATTCTCTTTGGCGGCCGCTCCGGCGAACACGAAGTTTCACTGGCTTCCGCTGCTTCCGTGATTCGCGGCCTTGACCCGGACAAATATGAAGCCGTGCCGATAGGCATCACCAAGGAAGGCCACTGGCTGATCGGCAACGCGGCGCAAAAGATGCTTCCCGAAGTCTTGAAGGGTGGCCAGCGGGTGATGATGACCGCCGATCCCACCGACGCCGCGCTGATTCCGCTCGACCGCAGCGGCGGCGGCCAGCGTATTGATGTGATCTTCCCGGTGATGCACGGCACCTATGGCGAAGACGGCACGATCCAAGGCTTGCTGGACCTCGCCGGTTTGCCGTTTGTAGGCGCTGGTGTACTTGGCTCGGCCATCGGCATGGACAAAGACGTCGCCAAGCGCCTCTTGCAAGTGGCCAAGATTCCCGTTGTGCCGTGGCTCGCGGTGCAGCGCGCGGATTGGGAGGGCCATCCCGAGGAAATTCAGACCAGCATCGAAAAAAAGTTTAAGTACCCCCTGTTTGTCAAGCCGGCCACGCTCGGCTCCTCGGTGGGGATGACCAAAGTTCACTCGCGTGAAGAACTGGCCCCCGCTTTGAATCTCGCTGCGGAATTTGCCATGAAAATCCTGGTCGAAAAGTGCATCGTCGGGCGCGAAATCGAGGTTTCAGTGCTTGGCAACCACGATCCAAAGGCGTCGATTCCCGGCGAAATCGTGCCGCACCGCGAATTCTACGATTACACGGCGAAATATCTGGAAGAGGGCTCGCAAATCGTGATCCCGGCGAAACTGAAACCAGCGCAGGTGAAAACGATTCAGAAGTACGCCGTCGAAGCGTTTCGCGCCCTGGAACTGACCGGCATGGCTCGCGTGGATTTCTTCGTCGAAAAGAGAGCCGGCAAAATCTATCTCAATGAAGTAAACACCATTCCCGGTTTCACTTCCATCAGCATGTACCCCAAAATGTGGGAAGCCAGCGGTATTCCCTTTCGCGAATTGATTGACAAGCTCGTCGAACTCGCGCTCGAAATGCATCGGGAGAAAGCGCGTACGAAGTACGAGATCGAGCTTCCCGAAGGAGCTGCCGGCGCGCTCGAAGCATAGTCGGCAAAGCTGTAACACTCCCCGCGAACCGCGTATCATGCCAACATCAGAGAAACTGGAACCAATCGGCGCTCGGTTTCGTATCTCCTTTCCAAAGCAGCCCAACCTGGAGAGCGATGTCTGAACTCACGCAATCCTCTCACCTAACAAAGGCAATTTCCCGGCACCGATCGCGCCTGGCTATTCCGCTGTGGTCGCTCCTGTTGTTTCCATGCTTTGCGGTTGCTCTTTACTCGACGACTTATTTTTTGGGTACGCCCGGCGACAGGCATTTCTCGCGCTACATTTTTCCGCTTCGCCTGCACATCGCCGGAGGCTTGGGCGCGCTTCTGGCAGGTCCGTGGCAGTTCTCTGGAAGCTACGGGCGCTTGCGCTCAATCTCCACCGGTGGCTGGGCCGCTTTTACTTGCTAGAGGTGGCCCTCGGCTCGCTAGCGGGTTTAGTCATGGCCACCGTCTCCGAAGAGGGCCTGCCGACCCACCTTGGGTTCGGCGCGCTGGCCGTCCTCTGGTTTTTCACCGGCTTGCAAGCCTACCGCATGGTACTTCGCGGAAATATTGCGGCTCACCGCCAATGGATGATCCGGAACTTCGCCTTGACGCTCGCAGCCGTCACCCTGCGGAATTACATGCCCCTCATGCTGTTCGTGCTGCACTGGCCCTTTCGGCCGACCTATATCACCGTGTCCTGGTTGTGCTGGGCGCCAAACCTGCTCATCGCGGAATGGCTCATCCGCCGCCAACGACCGGTGCAGAACCTGCTCTAACTCGCAGCCTTCTCTATCGTTGTGTCAGTCCGCTACCTCCGCTACCGCCAGCCATTTACTCGCGCTGCGAATTTTTGTAAGGTTTTAGTGTTGCTCGAATGTGCAGAGATTTCTCAAACAAATTGCAGAATCCGCTTCTGACGCTCGCGGGGCAGGAGAAAACTGAATGACATTGCTGGATCCACCTCCCGTCAAACCCGAAAAATCGCGAGCCATGGCCTTTACCGTTGCCGCCGTCAGTGTAGCGCTGATGGTCGTGCTTTGGTTCGTCTTCCGCTACTATCCCGAGAAAAGGGCCGCCGATCGTTTTTTTACGGCGCTGGCCGCGGGCAACACGGACCTGGCCTACCAACTCTGGAAACCGACTCCAAGCTATTCGATGAAGGATTTTCTCGCAGACTGGGGCCCCGAAGGATACTACGGCCCGGTAAAGAGCTACGAGATCCTGAAGACCTGCGCGCCGCACGGCTCCAATACCGTGGACGTGAGCGTAGCGATTAGCCCGTTTACTCCCATGCCGCAACCCGGTGACGCGGAAAAAAGCCGCAAGACCAAAGTCGTAAGCGTCTGGGTGGTCAGCTCCGACAAGTCTCTCAGCTTTCCACCCGGACCGGTTTCTTGTCACCTCCTCTAACAGCGAGCTTCGAAGAAACCTGTGGACTCGAACTGTTTTGGGTTGACCTGCGGTCAGGCGATCTCTGTGCAAGTGCGCTCACGAACGGATTTCGTTTAGCGCGTGCTCCAATTCTTCAGGCGAAACAGTCGCCGTACCCAACTTTCCGACCACCACCCCGGCGGCGATGTTGGCAAGGATGGCGGCCTCGACAAGGGACGCTCCCGCGGCGGCAGCCAGCGCCAGCACGCTCAAAACCGTGTCGCCCGCTCCGGTCACGTCGAAGACCTGCCGGCCGGTGGCGCCGCGTTCGATTCCCGGCTGGCCGACCCGAGCGTAAGTGACTTCAAAACTTGTCGCGGGGATGTGTACGTGCCCCGCGGACGATTCCTCAAAAATGCTCATGCCCTTTTCCCCGCGCGTGATTACCACTGCCCCGCAACCAAGGGTCGCCAGCAGTGCGCGGCCAGCTTCCTCGAGAGATTTCTCGTCGGCAAGCGACTGATTCACCAACAAAGCTGCTTCCTTCGCATTGCAGGTGATGGCCCGTGCTCCTCGATAGGCATACAACCGCCTGGTCTTCAGGCCCACAAAGACCGGAACCTTCCACCGATGCGCCGCGCTCAGCACGCGATTCGCAAAGTCGTCGGTGATGAGCCCTTTGTCGTAGTCAGAAAGTACAAGCGCGTCGAGCTGTTTTAGCGCCCCGATTACGAGACGTAGAAGTTTCTCCTGCGTCTCTGTGCGCAGCGGCTCTCGACGCTCGCGGTCTATGCGTACGACTTGCTGGTGCCGCGCGAGGATGCGCGTCTTCACTGTGGTTACGCGTTTGGCTTCCGCAAGGACGCCTTTGCGGCCAATCTTGGCCTCTTCCAAGCATTTCCCCATGGCGCGGCCTGCTTCGTCGCTCCCCAGCACGCCAAAAATCTCCACTCGTGCCCCGAGCGCGGCAATGTTGGCGGCCACGTTCCCCGCACCTCCCAGGCACTCGTTCTGCTCCACAAAATCCACCACCGGTACCGCCGCCTCCGGTGACAGGCGCGAGGCCGTGCCCCAGAGGTAGCGGTCCAGCATCAGGTCTCCGAGCACGCCAATGCGCTCCCCGCGCAACCGCGGGAGCCGCCGTTTCAAGCGTGGCACGGAATGTGCGAGAGAAGTCGTCATGCGAGCTGGGCGGTTTTTTGCTACGGGTTCTGATTCTCCTCAGCGATGGTGGCTTCTTCGGGCAGCATCACGGGGATCTCGTCGCGAATCGGATAAACGCGCCGGCAGGAGACGCACTTCAACCCGGACTCATCCGGCAGCAGTGCAACCCGCGATTTACACACCGGGCAGACCAGAATGTCGAGGGCATATTTGGGAATCGTCATGGTTCCTCCCGCGCAGAGAGTAAAATGCAGCAAACAGGCACTCTACCAAAGGCCTTCGATGCACAGCAACTCGGCGACGGGACGAGTCCGTCCACCGACTCCGCCCATGCTCGGTCTGGGAGAGCTTCGAATCAACTCTTCGGGTCAACTTGTACAAGAGAGCACGACAGCACCAAAACTGGACCTCGGGCCAGTGGTTTTTCGCGGCGTGGCCCCCATAAACTGGCAGCGAGTGAGTTCGAATCCCCTCCTACGGGAGAACTAAAGTGTACTGCGATCGTTGTGGACTGAATTTCCTGCCCAAACAGTCCGTGTGCACTCGTTGCAAGAAAGTGCCCACGCGGTACTGGTTTCAATTCATGAGTTTGGTCACGATTTTGGTGGCTGTCCTCTGCAACGCCGTGCTGGGACTCTTCCTGCTGCCCCGGTTGGCCGAGGGTTATCACTCACGCTTTCTATTTCGCGGTTGGTATTGGTTTAACCAGAAGGCCGCCCTCTATGGCTGGGTGCCTCTGGCGCTGGGCCTGCTCGCCTGGGACTACTTCGTATGGAAAGAGGCGCGGTCCAAACTAAAAGGCTGGTTCACCAGGAAGCTGCTGACGTTCTCGCTCGCCGCGGGTTTTGCCCCCATGATCCCATGGTGGATCCCTGCGGGGCAGCCTCCTGGCGAATTCCTTTCCATGATTAGCCGCTACCAGGGCTTGCCTGTGTTGCTGGCCTGGGGAGTGGTTCTGTTCGTAACCATCGTTTTGTGCATCGACCCCGAATCCCGCGACCATCTGCTCGGGCACGGGCGAACGTTAAGCCTGGTCAGCACGGGCATGCTAGTCCTCGTTCTGGCCCTGACGCTGATCGGCTGGTCGCTCACCTAGCGAGCGGCTTGCACTGCGAAATGGCACTGGCCTTTCGGACAGGATACTTGCAGAAAACACACCTCCGCGGGAACGATTGCTGGCCAAACCATGCCGCGCTTGAATGGAAGAAACGGAGTAGCCATGAAAATCACACAGCCCCAGTTCCTTTTTGTGGCGCTGGCACTAGGCGTTTTTGCCGGATCCTCGCTGGCGCAGGACAGAGTCTTCCACTGGCTGCCCGCCAATGACGAGACCGTGCGCTTCGATCCGGCGAACTACCACACCGGCCGGACCTATCACCCAAACGCCGCCGGCCAAAACAATCACGTGGACATTAAGACGCAGAAGCCCGTTACGATCTTCATGACGCCTGAAGCGGATTGGAACGCGGCGCTGCAGCATCCCGAGGCCATGGCGAGCCTGACGCAGGTGTGCCTGCGCGAGCACGTTGTCAACACCACGTATGTCTGCGAACTCCCTATCGAACCTATGACGCTCATCATCCGCGACGAACGTTACAGCCCGGGGGCGCCGGTGTTTACAGGGCTCGGAGTCGTGCTCAATACCATGGAAGGCACTCCAAACAATGTCGTTCGCGAAGTCGGTTCGGGAATCGCCGCGGTGCTGAATAGCGCGCGTCAGGCATCCTCGCCGCGGCAATTCAAGGATCCCAACGACGTGCACATCCAGTATTACCGCTGGGATTGCGTCGAGAATTGCGTGCAACCTGAGTTTCAGTGGATGGAACAGGTCAAGGAGAAGTACAAGCTCACGTCCTTCTTGAAAGTTTATGGCGGCTTCGAGCCGGACCACGATGGAGAGCAGGTCAGCATCAAAATCAAGTCCCCGGTTCCCATGGTTGTGGCCGTGCTGCCGTCGCACGTTGCGGATCAATTGCATTCGCAACCGGGGGCGCCCGAAACCGCTCTTCAGAAAAACGCCTGTCAGCAACGCGGCGTGCAGTCCTTGGAGTTCCAGTGCACGTTCAATCTGGCCGATGGTCCGCAGTCGCTCGTCGTTGCGCCCGAAGAAGGCGAGAAAGTGCCTCACAAGAAAGCGGAAATCCTGATGCTTGCCTGGCGCTGCGTCGAGAATTGTCAGCTTTTGCAAAGTCAGAAGTAGGATTCAGGTCACGATTTCTAGTCCGCACCACAGCTGTTGTAGCGTGGTCAGCTCATGGCATCTCCATGGCGAAGTGGTTTCTTGTATTCGATTAGCCGCATGCCGAAGAAAGCGGAAGTTTTTCCGGATCGTCGGTAGCCGTTTTTCTCGTAAAAGCGCATCGCCCGCTCCAGCGGCTCCGTCGTGTCGAGCGTGACGCGAGCACAGCGGCACAATCGCAACTCTGCTTCGGCCTCTCTCAACAACTGAGCAGCTATCCCGCTGCCCCGCATCGACCGCAGCACCGCCATGCCTCTAAGATGCCCTTCTGCTGAACTCAGAACATGGCACGCAATCGTGCCCACAACCCGGTTCGCAGAATCGATGGCCACAAAAACGGTCATCTTTTCTAACCGTCCTCGCAGCGTCTCCGTTGTCAGCACCGTGTCAAGAAACCCTTCTGCAGTGTACCGGCTCTGAAACTCCTCGAAGGCTTCACGAAGACATTCGAGGATGCCTGGAGCATCTTCATCCCTCGCTTTGCGTATGCGAATTCCAGGAATTTGTGTTTGCAAGTCCGCTCCGGTGTTGTTCGGCGGACAAATTACAAAGGCAAACTCCCTTACCCAAGCCCCATTTTGGCTGCGATTTCAGGGAACGCGATTTTGGCTCGGTTGTCAAATCTTTCACGCGGACTGGAGCGGCCTATTGATGACTGGGAAGCAGTTCCCAAATTCCCGCATCTTCTGTGCCGAGAACCCAGGAAGCAAATCCGCGCAGCCCGCGGTCTTTCACCAGCCCATAGCGCTCTTTGAACGTGCGCGCATCGGTGTAGAAAATCCACTCGCGCTCCTCATCTCGGTAAAAATACAGCCACGCGGTCCGGTCCACCGGATCCCATTCCAGGTGTCCGCCATAGCCTTTGGCCAGATCGAGTGCATCATCGGTCGAAATATAGTCGGCGCTGGGGTTGCGCTTGTCGCCGCTTTTGTCCGGCGACTTGATCGGCGTCCCCGCGAACCAGTGGTAACCATACAAAGGAATCCCGAGCGCGAGCTTCTGCGGAGGCACCACTTTCAGCGCGTAATCCAGATTTGCAACCGTCCAATGCCACCCGGCAACCGGGCCTGGAACGGTCCATGTCGTGTGCTGGTCATAAGTCATCAGGCATAGAAAATCCACCGCCTGTGAAATGGCTTTCAAGTCGTAAGCGCCGCGCCAATTCTGATAGATCCACGCAGAAAATCCCGTCTCACCAGGGTGCCCAGGCGCATTCGGAATCGTGGCAATGGAAAGCTGAAGCCCGTCGTTGTGAAAAGCTGCCGCTGTTTCACGAACGAAGTCGGAAAGCGCATCGCGGTCGGTCCAATTCACGTTTTCCATATCCAACTGAAAACCGATATAGCCGTTGTCTTTGCTCGCTTGCACCATCGCGGCAATGGCCTGCTGCTTCGCAACGGCATTCGCGAAGAACTTGTGTACTTCTTCCTGGACAAACCCGCCGTTCACCACCAGCGGCATGACGGGAACATGATGCTGCCGCGCCGTTTCCAGCACCTGCGGATTGGGTCCCCCGGAAACCAGACCGCTCGAATCTACGGTGTACCAGTTGGGAGAAAGCATATCCACTTTATCGGCGTGCGCCAGAAACGAGCGCACCGATTGCGGCTCGCGCGTCATATAGAAAATGGATTTTGGCTGTTGAGCGCGCCCAGTGGCTGCTGCGAGCAAAGAAGTTATCGCCATCAGGAGAAACGCGTGCAGAGAGTTTTTCATGCGCGCAGTCTAGCGAGTCCGGGGCGTTCCGTGCAACCAGCCTCCCGTCCCTTCTAGGTGCCGTCCATGCCATTGGACGCAACTAGAGTGTCGCCAACCTTGCTGAGTCGAGAGATAATGTCTCCGGCTACGGGGATGCAGGAGAGGGTTATGAGCGAAAGACCAAGGGAAGAGAAAAAGAACGGAAGAGCTGAAACGGCCAACCAGGGCGGAACCGGAAAGAATGAGGTAACGCGCCGAAGATTTCTGAGTGACGTGGCCGCCGGCAGCGCCGCCGCGGCCTTCGTCCCAAGGCATGTTCTGGGCCGCGGCTTCCCCCCTCCGAGCGACTTGTTGAACATCGCAGGCGTCGGCGTCGGCGGTATGGGCCGCCAGAACCTGATCAACCTGTCCAGCCAGAACATCGTGGCCCTCTGCGATGTGGACTGGGGCTACGCCGACAAAGGTTTCGAGCGCCTCGACACAGACATCCAGAGGTTGCGCGACCGCATGGCGAATCCTTCTGCGCCTCCCGCTCCGGGACAGTTGCAAGCGCCGTTTGATCCCGTCAAAGCCAGGGCGCGCATGGACCACATGATTCGCCTCAAGAACGAGCATCTTCCGAAAGCCAAGCGCTACAAAGATTTTCGCGAAATGTTTGAAAAACAGAAAGACATCGACGCTGTCTTGGTCGCCACCGCCGACCACATGCATGCTCCGATTGCTCTCGCCGCCATGGAGCTTCACAAACACGTCTACGTGCAAAAGCCGCTCACCTGGTCCGTCGAGGAAGCTCGCAAAATGGCGCGCGCCGCGAAGGAAACCAAAGTGGCAACGCAGATGGGCAACCAGGGCCACTCGCTCGACGATGCGCGCACGGCGGTCGAATACATCTGGGCCGGCGCTATCGGCGAAGTTCGCGAGATCCACATTTGGACCAACCGCCCCCTCGGCTTCTGGCCGCAAGGAATTCCTCGCCCCGAAGCGCTGAAAGAGCCTGCTGACAAACTTCGCTGGAACGGCCAGGGTGTCAATGAGCGCCTTGCCGCGGCCCTGGCTGGCAATTATCCCGTTCCGGACACGCTTTCCTGGAATCTCTTTCTCGGAGCAGCCGCACCGAATATCGACTATCACCCCATCTACCATCCCTTCAACTGGCGCGGATGGGTGGATTGGGGGGTCGGCGCCATCGGCGACATGAGCGCCCACTTGATCGACCACTCGATGTGGGCGCTGAATCTGGGGATGCCTGCCAGCGTTGAAACGATATCAACGCCTTTCAACGGTGCATCCTATCCGCAAGCCACGATGAGTTTCTACGAATTTCCTGCGCGCGGACCGCTGCCCCCCGTAAAACTCACCTGGTACGATGGCGGCCTAAAGCCCAACAAGCCCGAAGAACTCGGCAACGAAGAGTTAAGTCAAGAAGGTGGCGCGTTGCTCATCGGCAGCAAAGGCAAGCTGCTGCACGAAACCTACGGCGCGCATCCGCGTCTGTTGCCCAAGTCGCTCCACGATTCGTTTGGCAAGCCCCCGCAAAAGCTTTCGCGCATTCCGGGCGAAGCTCACGAAATGAATTGGGTGGACGCGTGCAAGGGCAGGACCGAGGCTTCCTGCCCGTTCGAATACGCCGCGCGCCTCACCGAAGTGATGCTGCTTGGCATCGTTGCGCTGAAGGCCGGAAAGAAGATTTCCTACGACGGCCCTAACATGCGCGTCACCAATCTGCCGCAGGCCAACGATTACCTGCGCCGCGAGTACCGCCGGGGCTGGTCCGTCTAAGGTCGCCAACCGGCGACCATCCACAAATGTCGCTATCTGGCGACAACGGTTCTTTCCGAGAGAGCGGGTTCAAACTACCGTTGCGCCTCAGGGCGCACCGCCCATGCCATTCCGTCAGGGCTGGCGCCCGTGGGAATGCGTGCACTAACTTCAAGAGTTTTTAGATCAAGGACCGCGACGACTCTCTCGCCCGCCACAGCAAGGTAAGCGTGCGAGCCGCCGGGAGCGATCAAGATGCCTTCGGGCTGCCGCCCGAGATTCAGCCGCTTCACCACTTTGCGCGACGCGGCATCCACAACCACCAGCGCATTGTTCCCCAAGTCAGAAATCAAAACCAGCTTTCCGTCGAGCGTAAACTTCAGCCGGTTCGAGCGATTCACCTCCACATTGAGGTTCTGCTCAACCCTTTTTGTGGCCACGTCAATAATGGACACCGTGCCGTCCGCCGAATTCGCGGCCCAATACTCGCGCCCGTCGGGAGAAATGTCGCCTCCTTCCGGCCCTTTGCCGACAGAAACATTTGTGGCATTCCATGCCGCTGGATCGGAGCCGCGCTGGAGGACGGTGATCGAGTCAGAGCCAATATTGGAAGTAAAAAGCAGCGAACGGTCCTTCGAAAAAAGCAGCATGTGCGTGCCGTTCTGGCCGATGCCGAGCAGCCAATCGATCTGGTTCGCCGCAGGATCGTAGCGCGCAATCAGCCTGTTTTGCTCGGCGGTGAACCACACTTGGCCCTCGGCGAAAACGATGCCGTGCGGCCGGCGTAGCG
Organism: Candidatus Acidiferrum sp.; assembly: GCA_035262885.1. GTDB lineage: Bacteria > Acidobacteriota > Terriglobia > Acidiferrales > UBA7541 > Acidiferrum. Next base: position 17,806 of record DATFRZ010000101.1, on the reverse strand, counting down.
CGCCGAGGTTCACGCGGCGAAGCTCCTTCTGCGCCACCAAATCCATCACCGAAATCGTGTTGCCCGGAGTGCGCCCGCCGTAATTCGCAACGAACGCCATTTTCCCGTCGTCCGAAACGGCAATTTCATGCGGCCCTTCGCCCGTGGGAATCTGCGCCACCGTCTTCAGCGTCCCCGGATCAATGATCGAAAGGGTCGCATCCTCTTTGTTAAGCACGAGCAGCGCCGGCGAAGGCGTCTGCGCCCCTCGCGCTGCCGGGTTCCCCGCGAGCACCGGCCCAGCCAGAAGGATTGCCAAACTTAGCTTTCTCAGCCCGCTGTTTCGCCTCATATCGCTCTCCTCGAGATAAACTCTGCGGCAAATCGTCGCGCCGCCATGGTAAGCGCAACTCGCTCCACCCCTAGAGCCCTTTGGAGGCCCGGAACGCGCGTATGACCACCGCGGCATCCTGATGCTGCGCGTCCACCGCAGAATTGAGCTTGCGGATGTCACTGGCGGAGAGTCTGCCGCCCAGGTTCGCCAGTGCCGCCCGCAATTGCGGAAAACGTGTCAGTGTGGATTCGCGCACGATGGGCACCGCGTCATACGGCGGGAAATAATGCTGGTCGTCCTCCAGCGCTACCAGTCCCAGCGCGTCAATCAAACCGTCGGTCGAGTTTCCGGCCACGACGTCCACTTGATGATCCACGAGCGCGCGATAAATCAGGCCAAGGTCCATGACCTTTGGCGATTCCGCAAACTGCAAATGGTAGCGCTCGCTGAGCCCGGGGAAGCCGTCGGGGCGCTCCAGAAACTCGTAACCGACGCCGGCACGCCATTTCGGAGCCACGGAAGCCAAATCGGAGAGCCTGCGAATGTGGGACTTTTCCGCATCGTCTCCGCGAATCACCATCGCGAAATTATTTTCAAAGCCGAGCGGTTCCGTCAGTGCCAGGTGAAATTTCTCCGCATACTCTCTCTTGACCCGGTTGTAGACGTCGGCAGCCGTGCCTTGCGGCTTCTCGTTCAAAACGGCCGTCAGCGCCGTGCCCGTGTATTCCACGTAGAGATCGAGGTCGCCCGATAGCAGCGCCTTATGGACCAACAGGGTCCCGCCAAGGTTCGTCTTGCGAATGACGGGAATTCCGGTTTTCGCCTCGATGTGCTGCGCTAAAAGTTCCGCCAGCACCACTTGCTCGGTGAAAAACTTTGAGCCAATCGTGATCTTGGACTGCGCCGGTTTATTGCAGCCTGATACGAAGTAAACGCCGCAAAGAAGACAAACCAGCCAAAGAATGGTGATGACTCTCGAGACATCGCGATGCTTACAAAGCCTGTCATTTCGACCGAAACGAGGGACCTGCTGTTTGATTTCTGTTGAAGAAGCAAACCCTGTGCGAAGGTGCATCTTCACACGACCCTCAATCGCCGTTCCAGCAATCCGAGGAGAAAATCAGCAATCAAGGCCAGCAGCGCCGCCGGAATCGCTCCCGCAAGAATCAGCGAATCACTCACAAGCGCCACGCCGCGAAAAATAAACGTCCCCAGTCCCCCCGCCCCTATGGCCGCCGCAATCGTAGCGATGCCGATAGTTATGATGGTGGCGGTTCGGATCCCTGCAAGAATAACGGAAAGCGCGAGCGGAAAGCGCACGCGAAACAAAATTTGCGCGCGCGTCATGCCCATCGCCTCCGCAGCTTCCAAGACCGCTGGATCGATCTCACTCAAACCTACGTAAGTGTTTCGCAGAATCGGAAGCAACGCATACAGAACCAGCGCAACAACCGCCGTCCGTTTGCCAAGCCCGCCTATAAACGGAATCGGAATCAGGAACCCAAACAGCGCCAGGCTCGGAATAGTTTGAAAAATGTTGGCTATGCCCATCGCGATGGCGCGCAGCGCCGGCCGCTGCACGACATACATGCCCAGCGGAACCGCAATGACGATCGCGATGAGCATCGCGATCACCACAAGCGCGAGGTGATCGGTCGTGGCGCCGAAGATTTCCGCGCGATGCTCCACGAAAAACGACCAGTCGCTCAAACTAGGGCTCATGCCGGTACTCCAGGGCCAGTTTCGAGCGAAGCCGCGAACGCGCGCACTTCCGGATGCTCCAGTCGCAAAAACTCCTGCGGAGGCGCGAGCGCAACAACCCTCCCCGCCTCCAGAAGCACAATCCGCGACGCCAGCAGCAGCGCTTCCCGCAAATCATGCGTCACAAAAACGATCGTTTTTCCCAACCGCTGCGTTAGGGCGCGAAATTCGCGTTGCAACTCCGCGCGCGTCACCGGATCAAGCGCGCCAAACGGCTCATCCATCAGGAGGATGGGCGGGTCCGCCGCCAATGCGCGCGCCACGCCAACCCGCTGCCTCTGCCCGCCCGAGAGTTCCCTCGGCCGCCGCTCCGCAAATTCAGCGGGATCCAGCCCCACCAGTCTGAGCAACTCTCCCACGCGCGCCGCCGTGCGGCAGCGGTCCCATTTTTCCAGCGTCGGCACCAAGCCCACGTTCTCCGCCACCGTGAAATGCGGAAACAATCCCGCTTCCTGTATCACGTATCCGATTCCCCGCCGCAGCCGAATCGCGTCCCACTCCACCGTAGCCCGCCCCTCCACGAGCACCTGCCCTTGCGACGGAAGCAACATGGCATTGATCAACCGCAGCAATGTGGTCTTTCCGCTGCCGCTCCTTCCAAGTAGAACCACCGTTTCGCCGACCGGAACACTCAGCGAAACCCTGGAAATGACCTCGCGTCCAGGAATATCGTTTATGTGGAACGATACGTCACGAAATTCAATCAAATTTCCCGAATAATTATTGATCTTGGCATTCATTTCGGTTGACAGCTCCAAATCCCGGCGCGAACATAGTAATGGAATTCGCCTCCCGACGCCGATTTTTGGCGCATCCTTCTAAGGGGCACTGCATCAAAAGAAGGGGTCCACGCCATGGGAGCACTCGCCGCAACGGCTGTCCGCATCCGACACGATCTTCATAACCGCTTGCTGAAGGCCCGCGCCCGCACCGATGAGCTTTTCCAGTTGGTACGCGAAGAGGCCGTCTACGACCGGCCCATCGCGGAGCGCCACCGCATCATTTTTTACCTTGGCCACGTCGAAGCCTTTGACTGGAACCTCCTTTCTCAACGCGCTTTCGGTCTGCGCTCTTTCCACAAAACCTTCGATCAGCTTTTTTCGTTCGGTATCGACCCCATCGGAGGCGGTTTGCCAACCGATACTCCGGAAGATTGGCCCACGCGGCAGGAAATCCAGCGTTACAACAGGCGCCTGCGCGAAGAACTTGATCACGCCATCGAACATGCGCTCGAGCACCCGGAAGAAGGCCATCCGCAATTCATGCAAATGCTCCACGTCGCCGTCGAGCATCGCCTCATGCATGCGGAGACGCTCGTGTACATGCTGCATCGCCTGCCTGCAAGCAAAAAGATCTGTCCCCAGCAAAGAGTGGCGTGGAAAGCTCCGCGCGTGAAATCCCGCCTCGTCGAAATTCCCGCCGGGCGCACCACGCTAGGTTTGCAGCATGCACACGAAGGCCAAAATGCCCACGAAGGTGAGCCGGAATTCGGCTGGGACAACGAGTTCGCCGCTCACGAAGTGACGGTTCCGCAATTCGCCATGGATAGCCACAATGTAACGAACCATGATTTTTTGCGCTTCATGCAGGCCGGCGGATACCAGAACCGCTCGTTGTGGACTCCCGAAGGCTGGGCCTGGAGAACCAAAGAAAATATTCAGCATCCCATGTTCTGGAGGGCGGAGGGCAATCTCTGGATGCTTCGCGCCATGTTTGGCGAGGTGCGCCTGCCTCAGGAATGGCCGGTGTACGTGAGTCACGCCGAAGCCAAGGCCTACGCGAATTGGCTCGGGCGCAAGCTCCCGACGGAAGCGCAATTCCATCGTGCCGCTTATGGCGCGCCGAGGGGCGAAGAAGAGCGAAATTATCCCTGGGGCAACGAGCAGCCAACCGAACGCCACGGCAATTTTGATTTTTACTCCTGGGACCCTTCTCCGGTGGGCTCGCATCCCGCTGGCGCCAGCGCTTTTGGTGTTTACGATCTTGTCGGAAACGGCTGGGAATGGACGCGCACGGAGTTCGCGGCGTTTCCGGGATTCACGCCGATGCCCTTTTATCCGGGGTATTCGGCAAACTTCTTCGACGGCAAGCACTATGTCACAAAAGGCGGTTCACCCCGCACCGCCGCCTGCATGCTGCGCCGCTCGTTCCGCAACTGGTTTCAACCGCATTATCCGTACGTTTACGCAACGTTCCGTTGCGTCGAGGACTAAGCACCCCGGCTCAGATCCACCTCGGGAGAGACAACGAATGGCGACGCCTGCCTCAACGCAGCAACACGTGTCGGAATTCGCGGCCGACGTACGCGAAAGCCTCACCAAGCCCGGCCAGCGCGAACTTCCCTCGAAATACTTGTACGACGAAGTCGGCTCCGCGCTATTCGAAGCCATTTGCGTGCTCCCGGAATATGGCTTGACGCGCGCGGACACGCGGTTGCTCCAGGATAACGCGGCCGAGATCGTGTCGCGCGTTCCGTCTCCGGTGCGTGTGGCGGAACTCGGCAGCGGCTCGGGAAAAAAGACGCGCTGGATCCTCGAAGCGCTGGCGCGCCGGCAGATGACTTATTACTACCCGATCGAAATTTCCCCTCATGCGCTGGCGGCATGCGAAAAAGAGTTGGGGCAAATTGACCTGGTCAGTGTGCTCGGATATGAGCAACCATACCTCGAGGGTTTGCGCTCCGTGGCGGAAGGGCGCAACGACCGCGACCACATCCTGGTGCTGTTTCTTGGCAGCACCATCGGCAATTTCGACCGCGACGCGGGCGACGCGTTTTTGCGTGAGGTGCGTGCCACGCTGCGCCTTGGCGATGCCTTGCTGCTCGGCACCGATTTGGAGAAGCCCGTCGAGCTCCAGCTCCTCGCTTACGACGATCCCGCCGGCGTGACTGCGGCTTTCAATTTGAATCTGCTCGCGCGCATTAACCGGGATCTCGGCGCGGATTTTGATTTAGGCTGCTTCCGGCACGAGGCGCGCTGGAATTCCGCCGACCGCCGGATCGAAATGCACTTGCGCTCGACGTGCCGGCAAAGCGTCCGCATTCCCGCAGCGAACCTGCGCGTCGTCCTCAACGAAGACGAAACCATTTGGACCGAAAGCTCCCACAAATACAAAGCCGAAGAAATTCCCGAGACGGCCGAGCGCACCGGCTTCCGCTGTGAGGCCCAATGGCTCGACTCCGAATGGCCCTTCGCGCAAAACCTCCTCATCGCTGAGTGACCATGGCACAGCCACTCTCACCCGCGCTCTCCGATGGATCTCGAATTTCCATTGATTCAGCCCTGGGCAAGCCTGGAACCGAGGTCCGCCGGTGGTGTGTGCTAGAAGCATTCGAGGCGCCAGACCAGGCGCGCAGACCACACCTTTTGCGTGGTGAGCGGCGGCCGCCAGACGGCGAGAATTTGCGAACCTTGATAGACGCGCTCGAAACCTTCTTCCGATTCGGAAACGGTTTCAATGGGGGCGACCCAGAATCCTTCAGCCAAAGGCGCGTGCAAAGCGACGCGAACGCGCTGCCAGCCATCTTCCATGCGCAGGATGGGGGCGGGCAGCGTGCCGCTGAAGCGAAGGTTCGTGCGGCCGCTGGGAGTTTCAAAGAAGCGATCCGGCTCCGTAGGCGCTAGAAGATTGATGACCGACTCGATCCCGACGGCAACGGGTTTCTCCAGAAGTTCCTTGAACTTGAGCTGGATTTCGCAGGCCACTTCGAAACCGTTTGGACAGGGATGGAAGGAAAAGCTTTTGAGGAGGAGGAGCCTCGGCGCCATGGCCTTGGTTTTTTCGTGGACCAGGAGCGAGTCCGCGCAGAAGAGCTCCGCACTGGTGGCAGCGGAATTCTTCACGGCGTAAGCGCTGCCGGCGAACGCAGCGTCTTCGCGCAGATCGAGCGTCTCGTAATCGGATTGTGTGCGCGACGAAGCGAAAATCAGGATGCGGAAGGCGTGGCGTGGCCAGCGGTCGTAGCGAAGAAAGCGCTCGAGGCCCGGCTCTTTGACGCGCGTTTGCTCGTGAATGGAGACCGCTGCGCTTGTAGCACTCGTTCCCGCAGCTTCGCGCAAGCGAGTGTGATAGGCTTCGGGACGGCGAAACATTGAATTGACGAGTGCGGCCGCCGCCGGACGACAATCGAGCGCCGCGATGGTGCCGCCGTCGCTGGGCTTTAAAAGCGCCTGAAATTCCGGCGAGGTGAAGAGCAGTTCGTTCGCACCGTCGGCGTCGTAATCCAGCATCTCCACGCGAGGAGCGGACGCGCCCGGGGTGAGGCTTTCTGCGATGGCTTCGGCGCGGATGAGATTGCGCGCGGGATCGGTGCGAAGATGCGGCGCGTAGATGCCGCCGAAAATGCCGTGCCAGTACGCGTCGTTGCACTGCGCGCGCAGTAACAAATCGCGAGCTTCCGAGAGGTCCGCGGCCTGCTTTTCTCGGTGCTCGCAGGCGGGAGCGGCAGCTGCGGCGGCGATGCGCGCGGAAACGTGCAGCATTTTTTTGTGCAGCAGGTTGGATTCGGGATACTTGCGAAAAAAACCGCGCCAGGAGCCGCCGCGCAGGAACGCGAGCACTTCCGGGCGAGAGCTGAATTCCTGTAGCACCGCGTGGAAGCGCTGCCGCACGCCCGTGGGGAAGACCCACTCCATCATTTCCGTATACGAAGCTGTGGGAAGATCGGCGCGGCCCAAGGGCGCATGCGAGGCAAGGTATTCGCCGGGAGTGCAAACGTTGAGCCAATCCGAATTTTTTTCAAGTTCCGCAAAAAAGTCGGAGAGCCAGCCGTCTTTGTAGCAGAGTTTGTGCGTGCCGGGCCAGACACCAAATTTCTCCATGTCGTCGCCCATGGCAGCCACGCCGCCGGGATGAACACTGGCCGCTTCCCGCAAAAAGGTGATCACCTCTTCGACTTTGCCGAAGGGCACGATGTAGCGCAGCTTCTTTTGTCCGGGATAGAGCCACACGCTTTTGCCGCGGTCTTCGGCAATGTACGCGCCGAAAAGGTCTTCTGGCTCGAACCCGGCGGCGAGAAAGTGCATGTCGTCCACGAGCGTGTAAGCAACATTGGCGTTCGCAAGTACCATAGGAAGCTGCGGCTCCCAAACGCGCTCGGCAAGCCAAGCGCCAGACGGCCTCTGTCCAAAATGTTGTTGCAAGTAGCTGGCCAGGCGGGTGATTTGCTCGCATTGATCTTCGCGCGGGATGGACACAAGGATCGGTTCGTAAAACCCGCCCCCCACGAGTTCGACTTGTCCGCTCTGAACCAGATTTTTCAGGCGGGCAAAGTATTCCGGTCGGCGCTTTTCCAACCAGGTGAGAAGCGGGCCCGAATAGTGAAGACCAAGGTGAATGCCGGCATGTTTTTCGAGCTGCTGCAAGAACGGTAGGTAAGAATCGTCGTACGCTTTTTCAAAAACATGTTCGAAATTGCCGCAGGGCTGATGTGCGTGAATCAGAAGAGCAAGATGGAAGGTCTGCGGCATGGGGACAGTTTTTTCTTTCTCTTTCTTGTCTCTACCATGATAGCAAGCCGCGCGGTTTTATGAATTCAAACCGCTGATGGGTGCAACAAATATGCGAGTAGGATGCGCGTCGCAGATTAGGGAGCGGTGTGCTTGAGGATCCAGTCGGAGACGAAGTTGAGGGCTTCGGGGGCGAAGGTCTCCTGGATGCCGCCGTATTCGGTGGGCGAGCCCGTGGGAGCGTGCTGGAAAAGATGGTTCAGGCCGGCGAGTTCGTGCGTCTGAAAATCCTGGTTGCCGCCTTCCCGAAGGGTTTTCTCGATTTGCGCGAGATTCTCTTTCGAGGCAATCTGCAAATCCTTGTCGCCGTTGAGGGCCAGGACCGGGCACTGCGTTTTCTTCAGTGCGGGGACGGGGTCGTAATCCAGGAAAAAACGAAACCAGGGCGAGGTCATCATGCGGGCCTGGGGCTTGAGCGTTGTCGGCGGCAACGTGGTGCTCATCCCAGTGGAGTCGACGAGCTCCGTTAGCTTGGCTTCGAGAACTTTCGGATCCTTCTCTTTGCGCGCGAGAGCATAGGACTGCGAATTGAAATCGCGCGCTCTAGCGATGCGGTCGTCGTCGAAGCCGGCGGCCTTCAGAATCAGCTCGGACTGCAGCAGCATGATTTGTTCGCCTTTCAGGCTTGGAGCCGCGAGCAAAACGATCCAGGCTACGTCGGAAGAGCGCGAGGCCATCATGGGAGCAATGAGTCCGCCTTCGCTGTGGCCGATTAGGCCGATCTTCCTTGACTTGATTTCTTTGCGGGATTTCAAGTAGTCGAGCGCCGCCGTCGCATCGCTGGCAAAGTCTTCAGTGGTAGCTTGGTCGTAATTGCCCGTGGACTTGCCGATGCCGCGCTTGTCGTAGCGAAGAACGGCAATTCCTTTGCGTGTGAGATGGTCGGCAAGCACGAGAAAAGGATGATGCCCGGCGACATTTTCGTCGCGATCATGGGGTCCCGAGCCGGCAATCAGGATGGCGGCGGGGAATGGACCCGGGCTCGAAGGAAGTGTCAGTGTTCCCGCGAGCGAGATTTGCGCTTTCGGATTTGCAAAAGTGACTTCTTCTTCGCGATAAGGATAAGGCCTCTTGGGATTTTGCGGGCGCACCAACTCGAGCAGTTGATCGGAGCGCTGAAAATTCAAGTTGTGCGTTATCCCGCCCTGAGTCCAGTTTCCGGTAATGACCGATTTTGCGGCGTTGAGATTGCCTTCGTAAACGCCTTGCACGACCGGAATTTCAAAATGAAAAACGGTCAGCTTCTGGCTGACGTTGACGGCCGGGAGGCCGCTAATCCCTAGATCGGGGCTGTCCAGCGCCGCAACAAGATGCTTCTGATCGTCGTGGGTCACGTGCAGTTGATAGCGCAAGCGCAGGCCGTTGGCTTCTAGCGCACCTTGCCACACGCCTTCAACGCTCGAGACCGCATCGCCCGGCTTTTTCGCTCCGGCGCCGGCGGCTTGACGATGAAAGGAAAGCGGAAGCCCTACATTGCCCTGCGACCAAGTGCCTTGAATCCCGGAGTGATCCGCGGAAAACTTGCCTTCGTACTGAGCGCCAACAGACGAAACACTGAAGTGCACGTCGGAATCGCTTTGCGTGACGGAGGTGACTTCAATTCCGTAAACGCCCTGGTCGAGGCTATCGATCGTGGCTTTGAAAGCGCCGTCTTGTGACTTTGCAACATGCAGCACGAGATGCAGAACGGCTTCGCCGGCTTCGAGCGAACCAGCCCAGTTGCCTTCGAGTGTAGCCGAATTCTGCGGAGGCTGCGTCTTGTGATTCGCCGGCGCCTGCGCGTTGACTACGGAAACGAAAGCTTCGGAGAGAAATAGAAGCGCAACTATAAAGCAACTGCGAATGGCCCTCAAACAAACCTCCCCAGGGGCAGATTTCGTAATAGATGATTTTATGAGGAAAAAAGTTGGCATCGACAGAGTGCACCTGAGACGACCTCCGCGGCTTGCCTGCTGCGTGTAGGCTAAGCCGCGCTGACGAAACGCCTGTTCTCGATGCTAGAAAAAAAGCGGCACGCAGGTGCCGCCTAAAAGTCTCCGGAAAAACGCTCAGTGAAATTGCCTACTTTCCGCGCTTGGCATACCAGTCGGCGTTGACGGGCGTGAAGCTGGACCACTTTTCCGGCAAATCTTCCAGCGCAAAAATGGCGGTCACGGGGCAAACCGGGACGCAAGCGCCGCAATCGATGCATTCGGTCGGATGGATGTACAGCTGCGTTTCGGCGGCGAATTCCGGCTCATCTTTGCGTGGGTGGATGCAATCCACCGGGCAGACATCCACACAGGCGGTGTCCTTTGTGCCGATGCAGGGCTCGGCGATCACGTAAGCCATTCGAGTTCTCCTTTATCAAACTTCAGGCCGGGGCTTCAGTGCGAATCGGCACGACCGGCAAAAAAGTCCTTATATCATGAGGCCGCAGCGAGCGACAAGCGGCTACGGGTCATTGTACGCGCGGGGAATGAGTTTCTCAACCGGCGGGGCAATGGATAGAATGAGAGTGAGAGGAACGAACATGAAATTGAGACACGGGCTGGCGCTGTTGTGCGTTCTAGCTGGTGCGAGCGCATTAGCCGCGCCGCAAAGGCCGAAAACGGCCGCAACACACGATCCTGAACTGATTGACGGGCAGGCGTACCAGAAACTGGTGCAGCAATATCGCGGCAAAGCCCTGGTGGTGAACTTCTGGGCGACATATTGCGAGCCCTGCCGCGATGAATATCCAATGCTAAATGAACTGGCCAAGCAGTATGCGCCGCAGGGACTGAAGCTGCTTGGCGTAACCTTGGATCAAGACGGGGATCTAGTCCTGATGCGACGTTTTCTTGCCCGGTACAAGCCCATATTCCCCAATTACCGGAAGAAGCCGGAAGAATCGGAGGACGTCTTCCACCTGGCGGTACTGCCTGGTTGGAATGGATCGCTCCCAATTACCATCTTTTACGGAAAAGACGGGCGGCAGGTAGGAAGTTTTGTTGGCGAGCGCAATCGAGAAGCGTACGAGGGAGCGATTCGCTCGCTGCTCGGTTCGGGATCGAATTAGCTCTTAGATCCTTCAGACCCCTCTGCGCTACGTTGTTTGGCTGGAAGTTCTTTTCGGAGGACATTTGTGCTCAATACCAAAGGGAACCGCATCACCTACTTTGGCCACAGCACGTTTTCGTTGACGACGCCATCCGGGCAAGTGGCTTTGATCGATCCCTGGGTGATGACGAATCCTTGGTGCCCCGAAGAATTGAAAAATGTGAAGCGGCTGGACGCGATTTTCCTGACGCACGCACACACGGACCACCTCGGCGACCTGCTGGCGCTGGCAAAGCAGCATACGCCAAAAATTGCCGCGATGTTCGAGACGTGCTTGTGGATCGAAAACAAAGGTTTTGAGGAGCAAACCTGCCCGATGGGAAAAGGCGGCTCGCAGAAAATCGGCGACTTTGAAATTACCATGACGCATGCGTTCCATTCGAATTCGATTGAGGAAAACGGCCTGCGCCATTATGGCGGGGAACCGGCAGGTTATATCATCCGCATGCCTGGCAAGTTCACGGTGTATCACGCAGGGGACACAGCGGTTTTTGGCGATATGAAACTGATTGGAGAGCTCTACAAACCGGACGTGGCGATGTTGCCCATCGGCGACCGCTTCACCATGGGACCGAGGGAGGCGGGGTATGCCATCCGGCTACTGGGAGTGAAGCACGTTATCCCCATGCATTACGCCACGTTTGATTTCTTGACGGGAACTGTGGAAGCGCTTCGAATTGAAACGAAGAAAATCAAAGGGCTGAGGATTCACACGCTGAAATCGGGAGAAAACCTATGATTCGCAGCGAAAATCTGCGCAGCGGGTACATCCAGGACGACGTTGAGGAGTATTTGTACAATTTGCTTCCGGGGCGCGATTCCGTGGTGAAAGAAATGGAAGATTATGCGGAAGAACATGATGTGCCCATCATTGGGCCGGCGGTCGCCCGGCTGCTGACCCTGCTGGTGCAGGCTTCCAGCGCGAAGCGCATCTTCGAGATGGGTTCGGCGATTGGATACTCGACGGTCTGGCTGGCGCGCGCGGCTGGGACACAGGGCAAGGTTTTCTACACAGACGCAGATCCGGAGAAAGCGAAGCGGGCGGCGGTGTACTTTCGCATGGCGGGTGTGGCCAAGCGCGTGGAAGTGCAAGTGGGCGACGCGCTGGCATTGGTGAAGAAAACGCCCGGCAGATTCGACATGGTTTTTGTCGACGTGGACAAGCAGCAATACCCTGCGGCAGTGGTGGCGGCGCTTCCCAAGTTAAAACGGGGCGGATTGCTGGTCGCCGACAATACGCTTTGGTCCGGCAAAGCGGCGCGGCCTGCTGCTCCTGAAGATAAGGACACAAAAGGCATACAGGAATTTAATCGCGTGGTGTACGCGTCGAAAGAGCTTTATCCCGTCTTGCTTCCGCTCCGCGACGGCGTGACGGTTTGCCGAAAGAATTGAGGTATGGCTATGGCTGCGGCTTCGCCATCCGCTGCGAAGAGTACCTCAGGGCTTCCTCCCGGCCCCAAAGGAATTTTCCTGCTGGGCAGCATCTTTGAAGTGTCGAAAGACTGGCTGGGTTTCTATCAGCATTGCGCCGATGAATACGGGGATGTAGTTCGTGTTCGATTCGCGCACGTTCCCGTGTACCTAGTTGTTCATCCGCGAGACATTGAAACCGTGCTAATCGCCAAGGCAATCAATTTTACGAAATCGGCCGATTATCGCGCGTTGGCTCGAGTTTTGGGGAATGGGCTGCTGACCAGCGAAGGTGATTTCTGGCAACGCCAGCGAGGGCTCATTCAGCCAGCATTTCATAAGCACAACGTTCAAGCCTACGCCAGCGTAATGACCGACGCCGCCGAGCGCCTGCTAAATTCCTGGCAAGACGGCGGGGAGCGGAACCTTCACGACGACATGATGCGCGTGACTTTGGAGATCGTCGGGCAATGCCTGTATGGGGCGGAAGTCGGCGATGCTGCCGAGCGCGTCGGCAAAGCCATGGAAGTGGTGATGCAGAGATTTGTGACTAACGCGAGCCTGGCACTTCTTTTTTCCTTTGACATCCCGGTGATTTTCGCGCGTCGGGAATCACGAGCCATACGAAACTTGAATGAAATTATCGGCGGCATCATCCAGGAGAGGCGCACTTCCAATCAACGGCGCGAAGACCTGTTGGATACGCTGCTTCGTATGCGCGACGCTGACGGCAAACCCATGAGTGATGTGCAACTGCGGGACGAGGTGATGACGCTCTTTCTGGCCGGTCACGAAACCACGGCGATCGCCCTTTCCTGGGCGTGCTATCTCATCGCGCAGAACCCCGATGTCGAAAGCAAGCTGGCGGAAGAACTAAGGAGTGTGCTTGGCGGACGCGCCCCCACCCCAGAGGATTTGCCGCGGCTGCGATACACGGAAATGGTCTTGAAGGAAACGCTGCGCCTCTACCCGGCAGTCTGGGGGATCGGGCGCAGAGCGATCGCTGAATGTGAACTCGGAGGCTATCGGATCCCTGCGGGTTCGAACATTTTCATTCTGCAATGGCGCACGCAGCGGGATGCGCGCTTTTTCCCCAACCCGCAACGATTCGATCCGGAGCGCTGGGCAGAGGATCCGGTTCGCTCCGGTAAGATTCCGCGATTCGCGTATTTCCCATTCGGCGGCGGACCGAGGGTTTGCGTTGGTGCCTCATTTGCAATGATGGAAGCAACATTACTGCTGGCGATGATTCAGCGGAACTACCACCTGGAGCTTGCTCCGAATCATTCCGTCGAAGTCCTTGCCTCGGTTACGCTACGGCCAAAACATGGAATAAGAGTGATCGCCAAGCGGCGCAAAGCCAACGCTTAGAACCCGCCTTATGGCTTGCAAGGTCTCCAGCAAAATGGGCCCATGACTTACGAACGGAAGAAGTTGCGGAGGATGAAGCCCACGTTCGCGGGTCGTTCGGCCAGACGGCGCATGAAATAGGGGAACCAGTCGTTGCCAAACGGGATGTAAACGCGCACGCGGTAGCCATCTCTCGCCAGCCGGCGTTGCAGGTCGGTGCGCACGCCGTAGAGCATCTGAAATTCGAAGTCGTCCTTGAAGATTCCCTTGGCCGCGGCATAACGAATCGTGGCGGCAATCATGTGCGGATCGTGCGTGGCGACGGCGTGATAGAAACCACTGGGAAGCAGCATCTGCATTAAGCGGACATAATTGCTGTCAACATCGGCTTTGCGAGGAAACGCGAGGTCTTCCGGTTCCTTGTAGGCCCCCTTGACCAAGCGGATGCGGCAACCGCAGGCCAAAAGCTCGCCCACGTCTTTCTCGCTGCGGTAGAGGTACGACTGGATCACGGTGCCGACCGCGGGATTGCGCGAGCGAACGAACTTGACGAGGTCCATGGTGCGTTGCGTGTAGGCGGAGCCTTCCATGTCAATCCGCAGAAAATTGTCGAAACCGGCGGCACGCTCGACGATGGAGAGCACCAAGCCGGTACAGAACTCCGTGTCGATGTCCAATCCAAGCTGGGTGAGCTTGCAGGAAACATTGGCCTGCAATTTTTCGTGAGCGATGGCTTCAAAAATCTCGAGATAGGCGTCGCGAGAACGCTGCGCGTCCAAAGTGCTGGCAACATTTTCGCCCAAGTAATCGAGGCTGGCCATCAGGCCCGCGTCGTTGCAACGGCGAGCCGCAACGATAGCTTCCTCAAGAGTTTCCCCTGCAACGAAGCGGCGCGCCACGCGGCGCGTGGTCCCATTGGAAGTGACCCATGTGCCGAATTTCTTGTTTTCGGAAAGCTTGAGAAGCACTGACCGGAGCATGCCGGTTCATTATCGCAGGCTGAGCGGGATGACATTAGTGTTTGTGTTCTTCCAGGAACTTTTCCGCGTCGATCGCAGCCATACAACCGGAGCCCGCAGCGGTGACCGCCTGGCGATAACGATGGTCCTGCACGTCGCCGGCGACGAATACTCCGGGAATCGAGGTCAGGCTGCCGTGCTTGGCGACGAGGTAGCCGTTCGAATCCATTTCCAGCTTGCCTTTGAAGACGGTCGTGTTCGGTTCGTGCCCGATGGCCACAAACACGCCATCGAGCGCAACTTCGCGCGTTTCTTTGGATTCGGTGTTACGCAAACGCACGCCTTCCACGAGGCCCTGGGGGGCGAGGATTCCTTCGACAACAAACGGAGTAACGAACTCGATTTTTTCGTTCTTTTTGGCACGGTCGATCATGATCTTTGAGGCTCGAAATTCCTTCCGGCGGTGGATCAGAGAAACCTTGCTGGCGTAACGCGATAGAAAGTTGGCTTCTTCCATAGCGGAGTCACCGCCGCCAACGACGGCGATGGGTTTGCCGCGGAAGAAGTAGCCATCGCAGGTGGCGCAGGTGGAGACGCCGCGGCCAATCAGTTCACGCTCGCCTTTCAGGCCGAGCATGCGGGCGGAGGCTCCAGCAGCAACGATCAAGGCTTCCGTTTCGTAAGGGTGCTTCCCGGCGATGATTTTGAAAGGACGTTTGTGAAGGTCAACCTCGGTCACCGCGCCAGGCTTGAATTCTGCGCCGAATTTCTGCGCCTGCTTGCGCATGTTTTCGATGAGCTCCGGCCCGAGGATGCCATCGGGGAAGCCGGGGAAATTCTCAACGTGCGTGGTGAGGGAAAGCTGGCCGCCGGGCTCATGCCCGTCAAGAACGAGCGGCTTCAGATTCGCCCGCGCAGCGTAGATCGCAGCGGTGAGGCCGGCACAGCCACTGCCGATAATAACGACATTGTGCATTCTCGTTTTCTCCGACCATTAGATTCAGCACTGCGCCCGCCGGATACAGCGACGTATTGTAGCATTCCCGACTCAGCGTTTCGGAATGCGGCGTCAGCCAATTTGGAGAGACTTCTTTTTTGCGGGGGCGTTGACGCGCGCAAATCCGCCTGCGTATAGTCCAGAGAACCGTGTTGCCCGAGGAGACGCTACGATGGATGCGCGCTACCCCATTGGAAATTTTGAGATGCCGACGCAAATCACGCCCCTACGGCGGCAACAAGCGATGGATGAAATTGCGTCCTTGCCCGAGAAAATGCGGGCGGCGGTGAAGGGCTTGCATGACGCTCAGCTCGATACGCCGTATCGCCCAGGCGGCTGGACGGTGCGGCAGGTGGTACATCACGTTCCCGACAGCCACTTGAACGCCTATGTGCGGCTGAAGCTGGCGCTCACGGAAGAAAAACCGACGATCAAACCCTACGACGAGGATGCATGGTCCAAACTGGCGGATTCTCGGTCCACTCCGATCGAGGTGTCGTTGTCGCTTTTAACCGCGGTCCACGATCGCTGGGACCGGGTCTGGCGGTCGCTGAAGCCGGAACAGTTCGGGCGGCCGCTGATTCATCCCGAGAACGGCGAGCGCACGGTTGACTGGCTGCTCTTCCTCTACGAATGGCACGGGAAGCACCACACCGCACACATCACGGAGCTACGCAAGCAAAAAGGCTGGTGAAAGAGGTTTAAGTCGTAAGTTCTAAGTTTCCTTTCCAGTCCAAAATTTCCGGGTCTTGACTTGGTACTTGCCCGCGTCATTTCGCCTCTCGACTTGGCGTCGCAGAGTGGCGTAGCGCCGTCTTGCTCGTGTAGGATGATTCGGCACGCGCAACTTACAAGGAGAACGCATGGGCCGAGCGGCAGGAACGTACGCCATTTTTGAAACTTCGCAGGGGGATATTGTAGTGCGGCTCTATGAAAAGGAGGCACCCAAGACGGTAGCCAATTTTGTGGAGCTTGCCGAAGGCACGAAAGAATTCACCAACGAAAAGACGGGCCAAAAAGAAAAACGGCCGTTTTACGATGGGCTGATTTTTCACCGTGTGATCCCGCAATTCATGATCCAGGGCGGCTGCCCGCGGGGGAGCGGGATGGGCGGGCCGGGCTACAAATTCGCCGATGAGTTTCATCCGTCCCTGAAGCATTCGAAAGCGGGCTTCCTCTCGATGGCCAACGCGGGCCCGAACACCAATGGCAGCCAATTTTTCATCACCGTGGCGCCGACTCCGTGGCTCGATAACCGCCACGCGATTTTTGGCGAAGTCGTGGAGGGCCAGGAGGTGGCCAATAAAATCTCCAATGTGCCCCGCGATTCCAGTGACCGGCCCCGCACTCCGGTGATCCTCCAGAAACTGCGCATCGAACGCACCGCCTGACTGGAATGGAAGGCCAGCCATGCTCACGCCGGAGCGGCTCCTGCGGGTCCTCATCGAGCTGATTTTCGTGATGCTCGGCGGACTGCTGGTTTGGCTGGGCCTTCGCGGCCCCGTCCACGGACGAATCGTTGACCGACACAGCGTGAGCTGGCTGATTCTGGGCGTGGCGCTGATCCTTTGGGGATTTCGCGCGCTTTACAAACCGGGCCAATGGTGGAAGCGATGGGAAAACTGGACGCGGGGGCTTTCATTGGTGCTTCTCGGAGTCCTGATGCTGGCGATTATTCGCGTTCCCTTTTCCTGGGTGGAACCGATGCTCATAGCGGCCGGCGTTGTTCTAGTGCTTCGCGGAATTGTGGCCTCGGCGCTCATCTTCCGGCCACGCTGACGGAAGTTTTTGTCGCGCGGCGGCTTTGGGTCTGATTTTTCTGAACGCCGTACCTCCGCTTTTCTTCTCTTCTTGGATATAATCCGCGCTACTGACGGCCACCCAAGAATTTTCCGCGGGGAGCCGCCATTCGCCTTCATCGAAAAGCAAAGGAGAAAGACCGTGCTGAAGGAATTCAAAGAGTTCGCCATGCGTGGCAACGTGATGGATATGGCGGTGGGCGTGATTATCGGCGCGGCGTTCGGCAAAATCGTTTCGTCGCTGGTGGAAGACGTGATGATGCCGCCGCTGGGGCAGTTGATCGGCAAAGTGGACTTCACAAACTTTTTCGTCAGCCTCGACGGCAAGGGCTATGCATCACTGGGCGACGCCAAAGCAGCGCACGTTGCCACATTGAATTACGGAATTTTCTTCAACAATGTGATCAATTTTCTGATTGTCGCTTTCGCAGTGTTTCTCGTCGTACAGCAGGTGAATCGCTGGACCAAAAAGCCGGCACCGGCGGCGGCGCCCACTACCAAGGAGTGTCCGCAATGCGCGATGACCATCCCCATCACCGCAAAGCGCTGCGGCCACTGCACCTCGCAAATAGGCTGAACCACCTTGGGCCAATTCTGACCAGTCCAGCTTGCCGAGAAGCTGTCTGATA
>DATFRZ010000100.1:0-35049 GCA_035262885.1 Candidatus Acidiferrum sp. | reverse complement strand
CGGCCAGGCCAACTACGTCGCCGCTAAAGCCGGTCTCATCGGCCTAACAAAAGCTATCGCGATGGAAATTGCTTCGCGCAACATTACTGTGAACGCAGTCGCCCCAGGCTTTATCGAAACGCCCATGACCGATGTGCTCTCCGCCGAAGTGAAAGAGAATCTGAAGACGCGCATTCCTCTGGGCCGCATGGGCTGTCCGCGCGATGTTGCCTCCGCCATCGTTTTCCTCGCCAGCGACGAAGCCGGCTACATCACCGGCCACGTCCTCGACGTCAATGGAGGCATGTACTTGGCGTGATCCAAGGTTTGGTACCAAGGAAGCTCGCCGAGTCCAGGACGCCGCGTTCTCGTCAACGTGTGGATCCAATAGGCATAAGGGACGTGGCCAGCGCTTAGGACGAAAACGACGCCTACGTCGGTCGAGTGTTCTCTCTCCTAAAGAAGGGCGCAACGGAAGAGGCCGCCTCGGCGCTTCGCCGAATTCGGATTGTGGAACAAGATTCGGGTTTGCGGTTCCACCAATCACTAAAGTTGACCTTGCCGGGGGCCCTGACTAGAATGGGCAGGTTATCCGGGGGCGTAATCTCAAGGTAAATCGGCTCGTAACCCGCGGCAAGGGCCGCGAATCGGACAGTACGGGCTCGAATCAACGATTTTCGCGCGGCTGTACTCCGCGCAAGTAGGGCAGGCTCTTCAGCCTGGGACAGCGGACCAAAAAGCACTTACACCGATTGAACATCGCGGAGGACACGGATGGCCAGCGTAGAAGAACGCGTGAAGCAGATTATTGTCGAGCAGCTCGGCGTGGATGAAGCGGAAGTGACGCCCACGGCGTCGTTTGTGGACGACTTGGGAGCCGATTCGCTCGATCAGGTAGAATTGGTCATGGCGTTTGAGGAGGCCTTCGGCATTGAAGTGCCCGATGAGGATGCCGAAAAAATGACCACGGTGAAAGACGCGGTCGATTACATCGACAAACACGCCAAGGGTAAGTAACCACGAAACATTCACCTCAACAGGGAGCTTGGGAACTTTGACTCGCCGGGTAGTTGTCACGGGTGTTGGATTGGTCTGCGCGCTGGGCATCGGCACGGAGGAATGCTGGAGGAACCTCGTCGCCGGATGCAGCGGCATTGGGCCCATCACACAATTTGACAGCAATGGCTTCGACTGCAAGATCGCCGGCGAAGTGAAAAACTTCGAGCCCCTGCACTGGATCGAAAAAAAAGAGATCAAGAAGATGGCGCGGTTCATCCAGATCGCGCTAGCGGGCGCCGATTTTGCGGTGAAGTCCGCCAACTGGAAACCTGAGGATTCGAATCTGGATGAAGTCGGCGTCTACGTCTCTTCGGGCATCGGTGGGTTCGATATCATCGAGCGCGAGCACTGGAAACTCGTCCAAGGCGGCCCCGGCAAGATTTCTCCGTTTTTCATTCCCTCCGCCATTGTGAATCTCGCGTCCGGGCAGATTTCCATTCGCTACGGCGCGAGGGGGCCGAATTCGGCTACCGCCACGGCGTGTTCCGCTTCCGCGCATGCCGTTGGCGATTCGTTCAAGATCATCGAGCGCGGCGCCGCGGAAATGATGATCTGCGGCGGCTCCGAGGCCACCATCACGCCTATGGGCGTGGGCGGATTCGCTGCCATGAAGGCGCTCTCTACGCGAAATGATGATCCCCAGCACGCCAGCCGTCCCTGGGATGCAGGCCGCGACGGATTTGTCGTCGGCGAGGGCGCGGGGATTCTCGTGCTGGAGTCCCTGGAACATGCGCAGAGGCGAAATGCTCAGATCCTTGCGGAAATCGTCGGCTATGGCATGTCTGGCGACGCCTACCACATGACGCAGCCGGAAGAGAACGGAGACGGTGCCTATCGCGTGATGATGGCGGCACTCAAGGACGCGAAGCTCACCCCCAACGATGTCGGCTACGTCAATGCTCACGGCACTTCCACTCCTATCGGCGACGTGATCGAAACACGGGCGTTGAAGCGCGTCTTCGGCGACCGAGCCAAACAAGTTCCCATCAGCTCCACGAAATCCATGACCGGCCACTTGCTTGGCGGCGCTGGCGGCCTCGAAGCCGGCATCAGTGTTCTGGCGCTGAGCGATCAGACCCTCCCGCCTACGATCAATCTCGAGAATCCCGATCCCGAGTGCGATCTGGACTATGTCCCGAACCACGCGCGCAAAGCGTCGGTCGAATATGCGCTTTCGAATTCCTTTGGATTTGGGGGCACCAACGCCGCGCTTATTTTCCGGCGCTGGTCGGGGAAGTGACGTATTTCTGGCTCCCCTTTGTTTTTAATCTGTCATTCTGAGAAACGACGGAGTCGTTTTTCGAAGAATCTCAAGCGAATGTGTCAGCCTCGATTCGCCACTTTGAGATGCTTCGTTCCGCCTGCCTGGCGCAGGCAGGCTCAGGATGCCAACCGCGAGTGCAAGGAAAGAAACCCGTGAACATCATCGTGTGTATCAAGCAGGTTCCCGCGAAAGACGCGCCGCTAGCCATCGCCGGAAACTGGATCAAAGAATCGGACATCGGCTTTGAGATGAACGAGCCGGACAGCTACGCGCTCGAGGAAGCGCTGCGGCTGAAAGAAAAGCACGGCGGGGAAGTGGTTGCTCTTTCGATGGGCCCGGAGCGCGTGAAGCAAACCATCAAGGAAGCGCTGGCGAAGGGCGCCGACCGCGCGATTCATATTGCGGATGACAATTTCGCGCAGCTCGATCCGCTTGGTTCGGCGAAAGCGCTCGCAGCCGCCGTCCGCAAAGAAAAAGCCGATCTAGTGCTTACCGGGCTGCAAAGCGAAGACCACGGTTTTGGCCAGACCGGTGTCCTGCTCGCCGCGTTGCTCGACCGCCCGCACGCCACCATTATCATGCAAATCGAAGTGCAGGGCGGAAAAATGAAGCTCAAGCGCGAGCTGGAAGCCGGCTGGTTTCAATGGATGGAATGCCCGCTGCCGGCGGTGCTCACGATTCAGTCCGGCATCAACAAAGTGCGCTACGCCACACTCAAGGGCATCATGGCCGCAAAGAAAAAGGAAATCGCGACCGTCACGCGGGAATCGCTCGGCGTTTCCCACGAGCCCACACAGAAAATCGAAAAGATTTACATACCGACGAAGGCCAAGAAAACGGAATTCCTGACGGGTACGCCAAAAGAGGTGGCGACGAAGCTCGTCGAAAAACTCAAGTTCGAAGCGAGGGTGATCTGAATATGAAAATCCTCGTCGTCACCGAGCAACGCCAGGGCAAATGGAATAACGCGAGCTTCGAAACGCTGGTGGCCGCGCAGCAAATCGCCAAAGACACTGCCAGCACGGTCAGCGCGCTCGTCATCGGCAAGAGCGTTTCCCCGTTCGCCGATGACCTCTCCACAAAGAACGTCGCCGAAGTTCTGCGCGTGGAAAACGATCTCCTCGAAGCCTATACGCCGGACGGTTTCTGCATTGCCCTCAAGCAAGTCATCGATTCCGCAAAGCCCGACCTCGTTTTGTTTCCGCACACCTATCAAGTGCGCGACTTCGCTCCGAAGCTTGCCGCCATGCTTGGCAAGGGCATGATTGGTGACTGCATCGGCTACCGCAGCGAAGGCGGCAAATTGGTCTTCGTGCGGCAGATGTTTCAAGGCAAAACCGCGGCGGACGTCACCTTCACCGGCGCGTCGCCTTGGTTCGCCTCGTTTCAATCTGGCGCTTTTCGTGCTGACCTGCTTTCGGCGCATCTTTCGGGCAAAGCTCCGGTGAATGCCATGAATGTAACGCTGAACGCAGAGCGGATACGCACGAAGCCGCTCGAGCTCTTTAAGGAAGCCAAGTCTGCCGTCGACCTGACGCAAGCTCCCCTCATCGTCTCTATCGGCCGCGGCATTAAGGCACCAGAAAATATCCCGCAAGCAGAAGCGCTTGCGAAGGTCCTTGGCGCAGAAATTGCCGCATCGCGTCCGATTTGCGATGAAGGCTGGCTTCCCATGGAACGCCAGATCGGCAGCTCCGGGCAGACCGTCGCGCCGAAGCTCTATCTCGCGCTGGGCATCAGCGGCGCGATTCAGCATGTCGTCGGCATGAAAGGTGCGCGCACGATCGTGGCCATCAACAAAGATGCGAACGCTCCAATTTTCGAAATTGCCGACTACGGCGTCGTCGGCGACATTTTCGAAATCATGCCCGCCCTTACCGAAGCGCTGGAAAAGGCTAAGTAGGCTTCGTCCGGCAACGCAGACGTGGTTCTTGCAACCTGGTGCCACGTGGGGGCCATTTGGCGCTTTCCTCAGGTGCCCGCACGGTTTAAGAAAAGAGCGATCAGAGCATGCGGAGGGTTGCGATGAGCAAAGTCGAAAACTTTCCCTACGAAACCAGACTAAACATCCTTTGCCGGCCTTTGGAACTCATCGACGAGCGCGCACTTGCCGATGCCTGTACGTACAAGTGGTACAACCAGACCCTCTGTCGGGTGAACGGCTCGGTCGTGCGGCTTGGTGTTGTCCAGGGCGAATATCACTGGCACAAGCATGATGACGATGACGAATTTTTCTACGTCGTCGAAGGCAAGCTGCTGATTGATCTCGAAGGCCGCACGATGGAGCTCGGTCCTCGTCAGGGCACGGTAGTTCCCAAGGGAGTCCTGCATCGCACACGCGCCCCACAAAGAACCGTGATGCTTATGGTCGAAAGCGCCGGCATCACCCCCACGGGAAGCTAAGATTAGAAAGCACATAGCACCTGTCATTCCCATAAGCCCGCAATCTGCTCTGATAGAATGAGTGCGTGCCTGTTCATCGCGAACAACTCGAAGCCGATGTGCTTATCGTAGGTGCCGGGCCCGCTGGCCTTTCCTGCGCTTTGCACCTTGCTAATCTCATAAAGAAGTCCAACGCTGCCGCCGCGAAGCCCGAGCTTTCCTCAGAGAATATCTATGTTCTGGAAAAGGGCCGCGAAGTTGGCGCGCACCAGCTTTCCGGCGCGATCATGAATCCAAAAGCGCTCGCCGAGCTCGTTCCCGATTTTGAGAAATCTGCTCCGCTCGATACGCCAGTCACCGACTCCGCAGCTTTGCTGTTCACGAAAAGCTCTTCGTTTCGTTTTCCCATCACGCCGCCGCCGTTTCAAAACAAGGGCAACTACGTCGTTTCTCTGAGTCGAATCACGAAATGGCTTGGTGGTCTCGCGGAAGCAGCCGGAGTCAACGTCTTCAAAGAATTTGCCGGAGCCGAGTTGGTATACGAAGGCGATCGCATTGCGGGCGTGATTACCGAGGACAAGGGCCTAGACAAAAACGGCAAGCCCAAAGACAACTTCACGCCCGGATACGAACTCCGCGCCAAGGTGACCGTCCTTGCCGAAGGGACGCGTGGCTCACTTGCTAAAAAACTGGTCGCCGCAAGAAAGCTAGACAACATCAATCCGCAAAGCTATGGCATCGGAGTCAAAGAGCTTTGGGACGTTCAGCCGGGCCGCATCGAATCCGGCTGCGTCGCGCACACGCTGGGCTGGCCGGTTTCCACGGACATGTACGGCGGCGGGTGGATTTACGGCCTTTCGAACAATCGCGTTTCCATAGGCCTTGTCGTTGCTCTCGAATACGCCGACCCGCATTTCGATCCGCACGCCGCGTTTCAAACCTGGAAGACCCATCCGTTTCTCAAGAAGCTTCTCGATGGCGGCAAGCTCGTTCGATACGGTGCAAAGTCGCTTCCTTATGGCGGCTGGTATGCCATGCCGCGCACCTACGTCGACGGCGGCCTCATCATCGGCGATTCCGGCAGCTTTCTCGACTCGCAGCGGCTCAAAGGCATTCACCTAGCAATGAAGAGCGGCATGCTCGCCGCGGAAACGGTTTTCGAAGCTCTCAAATCCGGCGACACTTCTTCAAAAACGCTGAGCGCCTTTCCGAAGAGAGTCGAACAAAGCTACATCAAGAAAGAGCTTTGGCAGGTCCGCAATTTTCACCAATCGTTTCGGCACGGCATGTTTCGAGGATTTATTCACACCGCGTTTCAGCAAATCACCGGTGGCCGCGGCTTGATCGATCCCATGCGCGCTCACGCGGGGTATGAAGCCTACAAAAAAATCAACGGGCGCGCTGCGTCAGAACGCTTCAAAGGCGACGGCCAACTCACTTTCGATCGCCTCACGGACGTCTATCATTCCGGAACGCGGCACGAAGAAGATCAGCCCTGCCACCTTCACGTTGTAGACACGAATATTTGCTCCACGAAGTGCGCGGTCGAATACGGCAATCCCTGTCAGTATTTCTGTCCGGCGGCGGTGTACGAAATGGTGAAGGAATCCAGTGGCCCGCCGAAACTAAAGATCAACGCTTCCAATTGCGTCCACTGCAAGACCTGTGACATCGCCGATCCTTACCAAATTATCGATTGGGTCGTTCCGGAAGGTGGCGGCGGACCCAATTACGAAGGCATGTGACGGCCCCTACGATGCCCCTTTGAATCGCAGACCTATCTACGATCCGCGCGACCACAATTTGCGGACGAAGTGAACCATGCGGTCCACAACCGAATTATTCCTTGGAGTATTGCTTTGGGCTGTGACTTTCGGCGGATTTGCCGGGGCTGGACGCGCGGAACCCGCGGCGGCAGCCGGAGGATCCGTGCCTGGCAAGTCTCCTTCCACGCGCCCCTGGAAAATCAGCGTCGGCCGAACGCGCACGCGCCGCAACACCACGATCTGGCTGGTGTCCACGTCCGGCTGCACTTCCGCATCTGCATTATAGATCAGCGGCGGCACGAGAATTTCGTAAATGGGTCCTTCTTTTGCGGCAGGTTTGTCCAACGGCAGCGGCGAAACAATCTGTCCGGACCCCATAGGTTTTGCGTTCGCATCTTCCGTCGGCGCGGTTGGAGGAACCACCTCCAGGTGCGGTGGAGGTGCATATTTTGTGAGTTCCGGGTCGCAGGCGCAGCGGTCGCCGCCATTGCGAAGTCCGTCCAGTTGTCCATTGACGAGCAGAATGTCGGACGATTGGGGAACCACAATATTTTGGCTGGTGAGTTGCTGCTCCAACCGCACCGCGCCACGGTATGCGCGAACACACATGGCGCCCGTGGCATCAAATCCAACCAACGCGTCCTGAGGCCCGTCGCCAATGGCGATCGGTTGAATCTGCAGAAGCGGCGTATAAACCGTCACCGTCGGTCCACGTTCGATCGAGAGATGAATCGTGCCGGTATCCAGCGCTACGGTGAGCTGATTGCCCACTTTGAGGACGGAGAAGTGCGCCGGCCCGCAAATGCTGATGGTGCCGCCATCGGTGAGATCGAGGCGCGCGGTCCCGGTTTTGACAATCACGTCGCTGCCACTGCGGAGGACCGTTCTTGGAAGACCGTGCGAAACATCGATGCGCATGGGGCCGGTAACCGCAACGGCTGCACCATCAATAATTCCGACAGAGTCCGTCACCGGCTCATCGGAGCGAACCGTCATCGCCGTCAGGACCGCCGCGCCGGCTAACGCCGTCACAGCTCCAAGCAGCCGGAGAACGCGATGCCTTAGGTTCCGTGGCATGGAGGGAAGCGGCACTTCGTCGTGCTCCTGGAACAATCTTGCGGGCTCTCACCTATACTATACTTCGGCGCGATGGCCCGCGCACCTGAAGATGTGCGCGGATCGCCGCGATAACAGTTCATGCCGCAACTCCATACCACCCGCAAACCTGCGAATCAGCCCGAGCCCGAACCGGTCAACCTGCATTATGACACGCGGCTGCCGCAGCTTCCGTGGACGCGCCGCATTCAGATTCCGTTCATTGCGGCGGCAGTTTACTCCGTGATTGGTGCGCTTGGGCCGACGTTGCGCTACGAGGTCCACGGCTGGCAGCACGCCGAAAAAGTGCACGCTTCGGGCAAACGCATTATTTGGGCTTTCTGGCACCGCATCATCCTTCCCATTGTTTGGTGGCACCGGAATCATGGCGTTGTGGTGATGAACACCACTGCTTTTGACGGTCAGTGGACCCGCAAAGTCATCGAGTGGCTGGGATTCGGCACCGCGCAGGGAAGTTCCTCACGCGGCGGATTGCGCGGGCTCGCGGTCATGGCGAAGCGTCTCGATGAAGGAGTGGATTGCGCATTCACGATTGATGGTCCCCGCGGGCCGCGTTACGTGGCAAAGCCGGGTCCGGTGATGCTGGCGCGCAAAACTGGATGTCCCATCATGGTTTTTCATATTGGGGTGGACCGCGGAAAAACATTCACGAAGACCTGGGACCATTTTCTGTTTCCCATGCCTTTCGCGCGCGTCGTGATTTTGTTTGCCCCGCCGATTTATGTTCCGTCTGACGCCACTGCGGAAATCATGGAAGCGAAACACACCGAAATGCAGCGAGAACTTGAACGCGTCCGTGACCTCGCCGAAGGCTGGTTTCTGCTGAGCCCGGACGCCCGCGAAAAACACCGCGCGGAGTTCAACCACTGATGAACATGGAAATTGGGAGTTAGAAATAGGGCCTGGTCCTGTGAAGGTCCATTTTCCCTTTTCTAATTTCTTCCCTCAATTGCCGTCGCGTTCTCCGAGCTTTACGGGAATGTCCATTTTCTTCCCGCCGCGATACACGGTGACTTTAACGGTGTCGCCAGGGCGGTGATGGTTGAGGGCCACATTGACGTCAAATTGATTCGCGACTTTCTGGCCGTCGATGGCCACGATGACATCGCCGCCGATATAAAGACGTCGCATACCGGCCAGGACGGTGCGATCGCCGCCGCGGATTCCTGCCGCGGCGGCCGGTCCGCCTTTTGAAGCGACCTCGACTAGCAAACCTTCCTGGACCGGCAAATCCAATGCTTCTGCGAGCCCACCCGCCAGGGCCAATGTTTCTACGCCCAGGAAAGCGCGATGCACGCGGCCGGAAGTGATGAGGTCGTTGGCAATGTTTTTCGCCGTGTTGATGGGGATGGCGAAGCCGATGCCCGCAGTCGTACCAGTGGGCGTGTAAATCGCGGAATTGATCCCAATCACATTGCCGTGCGAATCGATAAGCGGCCCGCCGGAATTGCCGCGATTGATGGCCGCATCAGTCTGGATGGCCTCTTCGATGAAGGTTGTCTGGCTGGTCTGTACCGTTCGGCCCAGCGCGCTGATTACGCCGGTGGTAAGCGTGGACTGGAAGCCAAACGGGTCTCCGATGGCAAGAACCTTCTGGCCCACCTGGATCGTGCTGGAATCACCGAGTTTCAAGGTGGCCAGCTGTTTGCCCTTGGGCTCGATCTTTATGAGAGCGACATCGTTGCGCTGGTCGGCGCCGATGTATTTCGCGGGGTGCCGTGATTGATCCCCCAAAACGACTTCAATGGACTGCGAGCCTTCGACCACGTGATAGTTGGTCAGAATGTAGCCCCGCGGATCGATGATGAAACCGGACCCGGCGCCTTCCACCGGAACCGGGTCCATGAAGAAATCGTACTCCGTAGCTTTGGTCAGGATATTCGCCACCGCCGGTGAAGCTTGGCGGTAGATGCGCACATTGATGGACTCATCTTCCGTAAGTGCGCCATCCTTCTCGGAGGCGGTGATGAAAGAACCGTTGCGGGGTACGGCCCCCACGCTCGTCGGCTGGCGCGGGCCGAAGCGAGCTCCAGCCCAAAAAGCGCCTAGAATGAGCACCAGCGCGGCAAGAATAATGCGCGCTCGATTCGATGTGTTAGCAATCTTCATGGATTCACGTCCCTTTCGTTTCGCTCCATATCCTTAGTATAGGCAAATTAGACGCAGCCGGTCATCGCACAGCTTTGCTGCCGCGAAGTTTGGCCGCCAGCATCTGGAGCTGCTCGCGCGTCTGTTCGAGGGTGCCGGAGCAATCAATTCCCTCCGTGGCATAACGCAGCTTTTCTTCAACCGGCATTTGTGAAGCGATGCGGCGCCGTGCTTCCTCTCCGCTGAGACCACGCGCGGCCAGGCGCGCGAACTGCTGTTCCGGACGGCACCAGGCGACCACCAGCCCGTCGAGGTGTTTGTGAATGCCGGACTCGATGAGCAGAGCTGCTTCGACAAACGCTGCCTCATGAGTGCCCTCGCGTTGCCACTCATCGAATTGTCTCAGGACAACCTCCGCAACACGCGGGTGGACAATGGCATTGAGTCGCTCGAGCTTGGCGCGGTCCGCGAAGACCAGCGCGGCGAGCTTGGCGCGGTCCACGCGGCCTTGGCCGTCGGTGATGGCAGAGCCGAATTCGCGGAGCACTTCTTCATAAGCAGGCTGGCCAGGCTCGATGAGTCGGTGTGCAAGAGAGTCGGCGTCAAGGACCGAAAAGCCCAGTTCGCGCAGCATGGCCGCAACCGCGCTTTTGCCGCTCGCGATTCCGCCGGTCAATCCGAGTCGCAGCATTTTCTCTTGTCACCGGGCCGATGCGGTTGATTGTGTTGCGGAAACTCTTGGGGAGGCGCGGCGGAGGCGCGCGGCCTTCACGGTGTTGCTCATAAGCATGGTGATGGTCATGGGGCCGACTCCGCCGGGCACGGGAGTGAGTGCTCCCGCCGTATTCACCGCGTCGGGATGGACGTCGCCGACGAGAACGGAGCCCTTGGCGCGGAACTTTTCGAGCCGCGCGGGGAAATTCCGTAGCAGGCGTTCCGCTTCGGCAGAGTCCTGGATGGTATTCGTGCCGACGTCGATCACGGCAGAGCCGGGACTACCCGCCGTGGCTGGCTTGAGCCAATCTGCTTGCACAAAGCCGGCTTTGCCCATGGCGGCAACGACGATGTCCGCGCGGCGGACGATGTCAGGAAGCTCGCGGGTCTTGGAATGGCAGATGGTGACCGTAGCGTTCGCATGCATGAGTAAAAGCGCCATCGGTTTGCCGACAATGTCGCTGCGCCCAAGAACTGCCGCGTTGGCCCCTTCCACTGGAATGTGGCTGCGACGGAGAATTTCCATGCAGCCGGCGGGGGTGCAGGCAACGAGTCCCGGACGCCCGCTGACCAGACGGCCCAGGCTGACAGGGTGAAAGCCGTCCACATCCTTTGCTGGATCAACCGCTTCGAGGATTCGCTTGGTATCCACTTGGGGAGGAAGAGGGAGCTGAACAAGGATACCGTCCACGTTATTGTCCCGGTTCAGATCTTCCACAACGGCAAGCAAATCCAGCGTGCTCGCAGTTTGCGGAGGCGTCAGAAGGGCGCTCGCCAGGCCGAGCTGCTCGCAAGCCGCGATTTTGCTTTTTACGTAGAGCTGCGAAGCAGGATTCTCGCCGACCAAGACGGCCGCCAGGCCTGGCTGAACGCCCGCCGCAGTGAGCAGGCGGACTTCGTCCTTGAGCTCCGCAAAGATTTCATCCCGGATTTTCAGCCCATCGAGAATGCGCGCAGTCATGAACGCTCGCTTTCGTGAAGCGAAAAGAGCATCATAGCACACGCAAATCGCGCACCCGCGGACCCCAGAGGTTTTGCGACTTCTCGCCCGTGGGGCGCATCCATGCATTGGTACGGCCGGGAGGAGTGGAAACCACGCACAAGAAGAGCTGGTCAGGCGAGGAGGGCTTATGGCGGCGCCAAGCGCAGGCACAAAAATCGTTTTGCAAGTAGGCGAAGAACTTCGAATTCGAAACAACGGCGACGTCATCGTGGACAATCCAGAACTCGAACTGGAAGGAGAGGACCGCGCCGCCGACGCCGTCTTGTTGTACCGCTTCGACGCCCAATCGGGCGAACACATCCTGCGACTTTTGGATCCGGTGGCTAACCACAAACACGTCAAGGGGCATCGGCGCGACGATTGAGATTTCCGGGCAAGCGGCGCGATTTGAGAAGCCGTACTTTCATTGGGGTGGTAGACGACCTCGATGGCGCCTGGCCTCCCGTCGGCTTCCGTGATTCTCGCGGTGCGAAGTTGTAGGACAAGTGTAGGAACCACTGAGACAAGCCATGTAGGAGAAATCCAACTGTCCCTCAGGACAGTTGGGCGCAAGGTCCAGGGTGTGCCACAGTGAGTCCTGCAAGGGGGGCCCTAATGGACGACACGATTGATTTCGATTTGACCATGCCTGTGCCCGCAGCGGACCAGCAGGAACAAATCAAGGAAGACTGCGGGAAGATCGCTGATCTTTTCGAAGCGAGCGCGACGGCGATGTTTGAAGGCCATGACGGTTTGATCTTTCACCTGGAATTTGATGACGCGGCAAAGTTTGGGAAGTTTGCTGAATACTTGCGCGCCCACGGTTTGTTGCGCGTGGACCGGATTCAAACCAAGAGTGACAAAGTGCACTAGCTAGATGCTGGGTGCATCCTCGAACTGGTTTCTCAAAGTTATCCCCACGCAAAAGCACCTGGTAGGCAGGCGTTTACTTCTCCACCCAGCAACCACGAGGATCAAGGCTTTTCTGTCGCGGCGTGCGCGGAAAGATCAAGAAATTGGCGCAGCCGCGAAGCAAGCTCGTCTCGAATGCGGCAGAACGCCTCTAGTTTTTCTTCATCAGAGCCGGTGGCGCTGCCGGGATCCCCAATGCTCCAATGGATTCGTTGCGAACCCGGAAACACAGGGCACTCTTCCGCCGCCGAATCACAAACGGTAATAACCGTGTCGAATCTGTGCCCTTCGAATTCCGCAACCGACTTGGAACGGTGTCCCGAAATGTCGATCCCGATTCTCCCCATCGCTTCAATGGCCATCGGGTTGACGTAACCGTTGGGCTTGCTTCCCGCGCTGCACACTTCGTAGGCGCTCCGTCCAAGCTGGCGGAGCAACCCTTCAGCCATTTGGCTGCGCACGCAATTTCCAGTGCAGAGAATGAGAACGCGATGCGGCATGGTCTGCCAGGATTCACGCGCAGCAAGTCGGCCCACAGCAAGCGGCCTGCGCCGCCGGTTTCGCCGCGCGCACAAATGCGCTGATGAATTTCCCATTCATCTGCGGTCCGACGGTTTCCGCATTCAGCCCAGCGGCCTCAAGAAATTCGCGTGCCTCTTCAACGCGATAAACGCGAGTCGCTTCGACATCAACGGATTCGAATCCTGCTCGCGCCAGCTTCTCCCGGTATTCGTTTTCCTCCAGCGCGCCCGCAATGCACCCCACCCAAAGTTCCATGCTTTTGCGAACGTCCGCAGGAACCTCGCCGCGAACCACCACATCGGAAACGGCAAATCGCCCCCCTGGTTTAAGCACGCGATACGCTTCCGCCAATACGCGATCTTTATCTCCCGAAAGATTGATGACGCAGTTCGAAATGATGACGTCCACCGAATTATCGGGCAGCGGAACGCTTTCGATCGCTCCCTTCAGAAACTCCACATTTTCAACGCCTGCGTTCTTTTGATTTTCGCGAGCAAGCGCAAGCATCTCGTCGGTCATATCCAAGCCGTAAGCTTTGCCCGTGGGACCGACGCGCTTGGCTGAGAGAATGACATCAATCCCGCCGCCTGAGCCGAGATCAAGCACAACTTCGCCCGGTTGCAATTTGGCCAGAGCCGTGGGGTTTCCGCAACCCAGCGAAGCCGCCACCGCCTTTTCCGGCAACGCCCCTTTCTCGGCGTCGCTATACAAATCTTTGGTGATCGGGTCGCAGCCGCCCCCTTCCCCGCCACCGCCGCAACAAGCGGTCCCGCCGCTAGCCGCGCGCTTTGCCGCCCCACTGTATTTTTGCTGAACCGCTTCCGGAATGTTGGGCTCGCTCATGATTCCTCCTTTCACTTCGAGATTTGCACCACAGATTCCGCAGGAACCGCGCGCGACCGTGTGCAGCATTCCTCGTACAGAAAACTCAAAACTTCGCGCAAGGCATCCGTGTCCGCCGAGTACCACAGATAGGTGCTCTCGCGCCGAACTTTCACCAGTCCGACTTGCTTCAGCTTTTCCAAATGATGCGAGAGCGTCGAAGCGGGAATGCCCAATTCTTCCTGGACCTCCCCGGCAACCATCCCCTCAGGGTGGGCGGCAAGCACCAGCCGCAGAATCTGCAGCCGAGGCTCAGCGCCAAGGGCCGAGAAGCGCTCGGCGGAGCGGGTAACCAGCAAGGGATCCGGCCTTTTCATATATTTCGATCATCGCGGAAATACGGAAGCTTGTCAAGTCACAAAATCACCGGAGAAATCTCCGTCCCCTCCTCCTCGGCACTCATGGCGCGCCGATCTGGGGCACACGCCACGGGGCGCCAGCCGCCCACGCACTTCTTTGAACTACCTACATTTCCAGCCACTCCGAAAAATGTCCATCTCATCCCGCCCCAACTCTTTTCCCCTCCAGAGCATCCCAACCAAGGGGTCCCAAGCTCTCGAAACCGGCAAGCTTCCTTGGAAACGCCTGGGAATTCACTTTTGACCCCGTTTCAGCCGCATGGGATACTTTTAGATTCTGGGACAGCTATGAAACTTCAACGGACAACCCTATTTGCAATATTTCTCGGACTTGCTGGCGCACCCGGCTTCGGTCAGACGGCGGGGAACCCGGGCGCCGAGAAAAAGCCTCAGCCGCAAGCCCCGGCCCCAGCCACGGTGAAAGATCCTTTCGCTGAACCCAAGTCCGCCAGTTCCGAAAAAGATTCCGGGCGCGCCCAAGCCTATTTCAACTACACCATGGGCCACATCTACGAGCAGCAATACGAAGCCACCAGCAACGCGGACTACGCTACCAAATCCATCGAGGCCTACAAGAAGGCCTACGCGCTCGACCCCAAATCACCGGTGATTGGCGAGCGGCTCGCGGAGATGTACTGGAAAGCGCAGCGCACCAAGGAAGCCGAGACCGAAGCGAAAGACATTCTCAAGCGTGATCCGAATGACGTTCAGTCGCGGCGCTTGCTGGGAAGAATCTACCTTCGCAGCCTGGGCGACATGAATGCCGGAAACGGGCAATCCGAAACCGCGAACAAGGCCATTGAACAGTTCCGCGAAATCAACCGTCTGGACCCCACCGACACCGAATCCGCGCTCTGGCTCGCTCGGCTTTATCGCCTGAAGAACGAACACGACAAGAGCGAACAGGTTTTGCGCGGCCTGCTGAAGACCGATCCTGAAAACGAGCAGGCCGTCGAGCAACTGACGCAGCTTTTGATGGATGAAGGCAAGTCGGAAGAAGCGGTGAAGCTGCTGGAAGGGATTACCGAGCATTCCGCCACGCCCGTTCTGCTGGATTTGCTCGGTGACGCCCACACGCAGAACCACGAGCTGGCGAAAGCGGAAATGGCCTACCGCAAAGCCGCTGACATGGATCCTTCCGAGCTGAGCCATCAACGCGGGCTGGGGCAAACGCTTCTAGCCGAAGAGAAGTATTCCGAAGCGCTGGCCGTCTACCAGAAGCTCTCAGACCTGATGCCCGACGACTCGGACGTGTATCTGCGGATCGCGCAGATTTACAGGGAACTCCATCAGCTCGACAAAGCCGAAGAAAACCTGGTGAAGGCACGCCAATATGCGCCCGGCAGCCTCGAGGTCATGTACAACGAGGGGATGTTGTACGAATCGCAGGGCCGCTACGACGATGCGATTCGCGTTCTCTCGGACGCCGTGACGGGAATCAAAGGGCAGTCCCCCTCAACGATGCCTTCCCGGAAGCGCTCGCTTTCGATTTTGTATCAGCAGCTCGGGCAGCTTTATCGCGAAGTCCAGAATTATCAGGCGGCGATTTATACCTTTGAAGAGCTGGGGCACCTGGGCGACGAAGAAGACCGGCGCGCCCGCACGATGATCATGGACACTTACCGCGCGGCCAAGGATTTGCCGCGCGCGCTGCAAACCGGCAAGGAAGCGATGGCC
Organism: Candidatus Acidiferrum sp.; assembly: GCA_035262885.1. Classification (GTDB taxonomy): domain Bacteria; phylum Acidobacteriota; class Terriglobia; order Acidiferrales; family UBA7541; genus Acidiferrum. The sequence goes on along the minus strand of DATFRZ010000100.1, from coordinate 19,347 downwards.
AAGTACCCGGCGGACCCGGGAATCCGGACCAGCTATGCCCTGCTGCTCGGCGAAAATTCTCAGACCGACGAAGCCGTGAAAATCCTACGTGCGCAGTTGCACGGAGACACCGCCGATCGCGACACCTATCTAAATATTGCTCAAGTTTACGAACGCGGCCGCCGTTACAAAGAAGCAGAAGAAGCGGCGCGCGCCGCGGAAGGGCTTCCCGGACAGCCGCGCGACAACGAAATGGTGTGGTTCCTCCTCGGAGCGATTTACGAGCGGCAAAAGCTCTACGACAAGGCCGAAGAGCAGTTCAAAAAAGTGCTGGTCGTGAATCCCAAGAATGCCCCGGTGCTGAACTACTACGGGTACATGCTCGGCGACCTGGGAATCCGCCTGGATGAAGCGCAAGCCCTGGTCGAGCGCGCCCTGAAAGAGGAGCCTTATAACGGCGGTTATCTGGACAGCCTCGGCTGGATTTATTTCAAGGAGAATCGCACCGCCGACGCCGAGGCCGTGCTGCGCAAAGCGCTCGCGCGCGAGGGCCACGATCCCACGATTCACTCGCACTTGGGCGATGTTTATGCCAAGCGCGGCCGCCAGGACTTGGCCGCCGGGGAGTGGGAAAAGTCGCTCGCTGAATGGCGCAAGTCGCTGCCGGGCGACGTCGAATCCGACAAAGTGGCGGAACTCGAAAAGAAGCTTTCGCAATCGAAGCATCGTGTGGCGCAGAAGTCCACGGCCACCAACGACAAGCCCTGATTTAAAAAAGAATGACCGATGTTCGCATCCCAGCCTTCGCGAAAATCAACCTGCGTCTCGACATTTTGGGCAAGCGCACGGATGGCTATCACGAGCTGCGCACGATTTTTCAAACCCTTTCCCTGCACGACGATATCCGGCTGCGGAGGTCAAAGCGCCCGGGGATCTCGCTGACCATTCAAGGAAGCGCCTCACTCGCCTCAGAACCTAAGCAAAAAAATCTGGTGTACCGCGCCGTGGATGCCGTAAAGCGCAAGTTGAAAATCAGTGGCGGCGTGGAAATCCAGCTCCACAAACGAATTCCTGCAGGGGGCGGGCTGGGTGGGGGCTCAAGCGACGCCGTCGCCGCCATGCTGGGCTACTTGCATCTGACAAAGAAGAAGCTGGGGACTACCCACCTGATGGAAATTGCGGCTTCCCTCGGAGCCGATGTACCTTTCTTCCTTTTTGGCGGGCGCGCGCTGGGCGTGAACCGTGGGGATGAGATTTACCCCCTTCAGGACATTCCCAAAATGCATCTTCTCGTGGTTGTTCCAAGTGAGATCCGCGTCCCCACTCCGGACGCCTTCCGCTGGGTCAACGCCAAACCCCTTCGTTTGACAAAATCCGCAATAGACCCTAAACTCTTACAGTTCTGTGCTCTATCCTGGAGCGCGCAGGGCAACGGCCTTTCGAACGATTTTGAGGGGCCGGTGTTCCGGCGGCATTTCCGGCTTGCGCAAATCAAGCGGGTCTTGCTTCAAAAAGGAGCGACAGAAGCCTCGCTGGCGGGTAGCGGTTCGGCGGTGTTTGGAATTTTCCCGAGCCCAGCGATGGCGCGCCGAGCCGCTGTGGGGTTTCCGCACGATCAGACCTTCGTCTGCGAGACGCTCTCGCGCGACAGGTACGCTCGTAGGATGCGCATCGCCAAGTAGCGGCGCTTGTGCGCGAAGTGGAATCGGCCTTCAGCGTCTCCCAGAAAAGTAGTCCGTCAACAGTCAGCGGTTGATCCATTCCGAGGTCGCTTTTTCGCTTGGAATGATTTAGTCTGCGCGTTTCAGCTGAGCGCCAAAACCCGGGGGCAGCTGCAAAGACTCAGCTGCGTAGGAGAACCCGCGCTGTGAATGACGACCGATTTAAGATTTTTTCCGGCACGGCAAACCCCGTTCTCGCGGAGAGCATCTGCCGCCATTTGGATGTTCCGCTGGGCAAGGCGCTGCTGGGCCGATTCAGTGATGGCGAGATTTATTTCCAGATTCTGGAAAACGTCCGCGGCGCCGACGTTTTCGTCGTGCAGCCGTGCCATCACCCGGTGGATAACCACCTGCTCGAGCTTTTGCTGATGATTGACGCGTTCAAGCGCGCGTCGGCTTGGCGGATTACCGCCGTGCTGCCGTATTACTGCTACGCGAGGCAGGACCGCAAAGACAAGCCGCGCGTCCCGATCTCCGCCAAGCTCGTGGCGGATTTGTTGGAAACGGCAGGTGCGAGCCGCGCCCTGACGCTGGATTTGCACGCGCCGCAGATTCAGGGCTATTTCGACGTGCCGGTCGATCATTTGTACGGCTCTCCGGTGCTCGTCGAGTACTTCCGGCACTTGAGGCTGCCGAATTTGACGGTGGTTTCACCGGATGCGGGTGGCGTGGAGCGCGCGCGGTTTTTCGCCAAGAAGCTCGATGTGCCTCTGGCGATCGTGGACAAGCGACGCGTGGACGTGGACGTGAGCGAGGTGATGCACCTGATCGGTGACGTGCGCGGTCGCAGCGCTTTAGTGGTGGACGACATTATCGACACCGCGGGAACGCTGGTGAAAACCGCAGACGCGTTGCTGCGCGAAGGAGCCACGCAGGTGTACGCGGCCTGCACCCACGCGGTGCTCTCAGGTCCGGCAGTTGAACGGCTCCAGAAATCCAAGATTTGCGAGGTCGTTGCCACCGATTCCGTGCCGCTGACCGAAGCGGCAAAGAAAATGGGGAAGATTAAAGTTCTGAGTGTTGCGGATTTGCTGGCGCGCGGCATTCGCTCGATTCACGAGGAAACCTCGATCAGCGAGCTGTTCATCTGATTCGTTTGTAGGGGTGCAGCATGCTGCGCCCCAGAGATCCTGGCTTAGGCTGTGGAGGCGCCAAAAGGTTTAGTTTCAGGGAAGGGAAAAATGCTATGGCCCAAAAGGCAGACCAAATCGTAGTGGAAAGCGCTCCCCGCGACACTCGTGGCAAAAACGAAGCCCGCCGGCTTCGCAAGACCGGCAAAGTCCCGGCCGTTTTGTACGGAGGCAAGAGCGGCCCGATCACGCTCGCGGTGAACGCCAAGCAGGTGAGCGCCATCCTGCGCTCGCCGACCGGGCATAACACGCTCTTTCAGGTGAACTTGGGCGGCAAGCAGGAGCCTGCCATTGTGAAAGATTGGCTGGTCGACCCCACCACGGGAACGCTGTTGCATGTGGACCTCATGCGCGTCGCCATGAACGTCCGCATGAAGGTCAAAGTCCCCGTCCATACGTTTGGTGAGCCCGCCGGCGTGAAAGTTCAGGGTGGCGTGTTCGAGGTGGTGACCCGCGAAGTGGAAGTCGAGTGCTTGCCCAGTGACATTCCGACGGAATTCCGCATGGATGTCAGCGAACTCATGCTCGGTAAACAGCTGCGTGTGGGCGACCTGCCGATGGACCCGGCAAAGATCAAGTTGCTCACCGAGCCAGAGCGCGTAATCGCCCACGTTGTTGCGCTTAAGGTCGAAGAAGAGAAGCCCGCGGAAGTGGCGGCAGCCGAAGGCGCAGCTCCGGCCGAGCCCGAAGTCATCAAGAAGGGCAAGAAGGAAGTGGAAGGCGAAGAAGGCGCGGAGGAAGCGGAAGCCAAGGCGGAGAAAGCCGAGAAGCCCGAGAAGCCCGAGAAGAAGGAAAAGAAGTAAGGGTTGCGTGGGGCTGGTTTATGTTCGTTTCACGAGTCACGAGCCACCCGTCACGGGCCACGAGGCGAGCGCTTATTCCTACTCCTCGCCCGGTGCACTGACACGCTATGCGGCTCATTGTCGGACTTGGGAATCCCGATCCGGAGTACCAGTGGACGCCGCATAACTTGGGATTCATGGTCGTGGACGAGCTGGCGAACCGCAACGGAATTCGCGTCGAGCGGCCGGAAAGCAAAGCGCTCGTAGGCCGGGGCAAGGTTGCCGGGGAAGAAGTGCTCCTCGCCAAGCCACAGACGTACATGAATCTGAGCGGCATCTCGGTAAGAGAGCTTCTCGCGAAGTACGAGTTGGATGAGGACGCGCTGCTGGTGATGTGGGATGAAGTGCAATTGCCGCTGGGTACGATTCGCATTCACCCTGACGGCAGCGCGGGGAGTCACAATGGCGCGAGATCGGTGATCAGCGCCGTCGGCACGCAGAAGTTCGCAAGGCTGCGGCTCGGCTGTGGTCCCGAACATCCGCTCAGTAGCCGCAAAGAGCACGTCCTGCGGCCAATGAAGACGGCGGAACTGGAAGCTGCGTCAGAAATGGTAGCCGAAGCCGGTGACGCCGTGGAAATGATTCTGACGCAGGGCCTTGACGCGGCGATGACGAAATACAACCGCCGCAAGCCCGCGGCGCCTGAAACGCCGGAAACCTAGCGGTCACCTTCAGGAGCGCCGCCAGCCAAGGCGGACGCTGTGGCTTTAGGTGGGCGCTTGGGGCTTTCGTCCGGGGGGATTGCCTCTGCAATTCCGGACGAAGCAAAAGAATTTGCTCGGAGCCGCGGGTCTTAGGCATGGAGGCCGCGGCAGCAAAGCGGTTGAATGGAAGAGAGGTCAACATGGAAGAGCGTTATTACGATTTGATTTTCATCGTCCGGCCGGCAACGCCGGAAGAGGAGATCAAGAAGATTCTCGGTGTCATCGAGCACACCTGCCAGGAAAAGGGCAGCAAGATCGAAAAGACCGAGCAGTGGGGCACACGCAAGCTGGCCTATCGCGTCCACAAACACCGCGAAGGCATCTACGTGCACCAGGAGATTCGCACTACGCACGGCGAACTGATTGCCGAACTGGAGCGCCGCCTGCGCGTACAAGACGCAGTCATCAAATACCAGACCGTGCGCCTCGACGAAGATCTGAAACGCCAGAAGAAGCTTTCGCTGAAGCGCGAGAAGCGCGCTGCGCGGCGTCCGCGACGCGCCACCGCGCCAGCCCCGGCTCCAGAGCAGGCCGCCGCGACGAATTAGTCCGGCCCCATAGTGAACGCAGGCGATAGCAACGGCTTTTAGAATGAGCATTTGCAAGAACGCAGCGCGCAGGTCTTCGGAATTCCCCGAACCCAAGTTTCGGAACGACTAACACAGAAGGGTGGTAGGTATGGCAGAAGATCAGAAACCAGCACCAGCGCCAAGCGGAGGTGGTGGAGCACCGCGGCGGGAAGGCGGCCCGGGTGGCGGGCGGCGCGAAGGCGGTCCCGGCGGTGGCCCTGGCGGCCCCGGGGGACGTCCCCGCGGCAAGCGCCAGTATTTCCGCAAAAAGAAAGTCTGCAAGTTTTGCGTCGAGAAGATGGACTTCATCGACTACAAGCGCGCCGACATTCTCTCGCAGTTCGTCCAGGAGCGCGGCAAGATTCTGCCTCGCCGCATGACCGGCGTTTGTGCGCGGCACCAGCGCGGATTAGGCGTGGCCATCAAGCGCGCGCGGAATATCGCCTTGCTTCCGTTTTCGGGCAGCGCTGCGGGCGTTCAGGCGCCCCGTCCCGTGACCGGCGGAGGGCATGGCGCGCACGCGCCGGCGACAGCCCATACCCCGCAAGCCGCCGAAGCGCCGAAGGCTTGAGTCCTGGGCTTTTTAGTTTTGGGTTGCAAGCAAAGAAGATGCGTAAGCAGGAAAGCACAGGCCCGAAAGGGTTGCTGGGTGCGCCCATCATGAGTCTGTTGGACGGCGACACAGGATTCCTTGAGCGACCAGTATTGGCCCTTCCACACGATCATCCCGAACCCGCGGTTTTGCGGGGTGCGGGATCTGCTTTCAGGTTCTTTAGAGTTTTCGAAGACGTTTCACACCGGAGCGGATTTAGGAGCGAAGAGAGGCAAGATGCAAATCATTCTTCAGGAAGACATCGATAAGTTGGGACATCGCGGCGACGTCGTGACTGTCAAGCCGGGCTACGCGCGCAATTATCTGCTGCCGCGCAAGCTTGCGGTGGAAGCGACCGCGGGCAATTTGAAAGCGATCGAGCGCATTCGCGCGTCGCTGGCCAAGAAGACCGCAACGGAACTCGAAGCCGCGCACAAGCAAGCGGAGCTGCTAAACGTCGTTGCGTTGAAATTCACGCGCAAAACCGGCGAGAACGATCAGATGTTCGGCTCCGTAACGACCGCGGACATTGCCGAGGGGCTCGCCGCGCAAGGCTTCAAGATCGACAAGCGCCAGGTACAGCTTGCCGAGCCGATCAAAATCATCGGCGAACAGCAAGTGACCATCAAAGTGTTCCGCGACGTCACCGCGCAAATCAAAGTCACCGTAGAAAAAGAAGCGTAGTCCGCTGTCTTCATCGGACAGCTCCGTCGCAATTTCTCGAAAAAATATTTTTGAACAGGGCGGAGTAACACGACGCCTGCGCGTTGCGCCCTTCTTCTTTGGTGAAATCGCGCGCGAAAAAACTTTTTCAACATTTCCAGAATTGTTCACAAGCTTCATGTCCGAACCTGGTTGACACGTCGTTGGCTTCCGCGCACAATGCGGCAGCGCTTCAAACAGTCAAAGAGGATTTGGACGAGCCCAGCCTGCCTGTCCGGCAAGCCCAACCCTCGCCACCCTGAAGATTGTCAGAGTGCCCTGTGAAGACGACCTTGCACTCAACAAGACGGGTGTGTTTTAATAGGGCGAAGAAAAGGCGAATGAAAGCGGGGCGGGAAGCCGCCGCGCACGGAAATACGCGATCGACAGAGTCATGGCAGCCGATACCACGCTTGAAAAGCCGTTGCCCAATAACCTTGACGCGGAACGCTCCGTCCTCGGCGCGATTCTGCTCGACAACCACGCGCTGAACGCCGCGATCGAGACGTTGCGCCCGGAAGATTTTTTCCTTGACCAGCACCGCCGCGTTTTCACGCACATGATTCAGCTTGGCGAAAGCCAGCAGGCCATTGATCTGGTGACACTGACTGACGAATTGCACCGCAAGGGTGAACTGGAGGCTTCGGGCGGCGCGCCGTACCTTGCTTCGCTGGCGGACGGTATGCCGCGCGTTTCGAATGTCGAACACTACGCGCGCATCGTCAAAGAAAAAGCCATCCTGCGCAACCTGATTCGGACGACGCACGACATCCAGCAGCGCGCGTTCGAAGGCGAAGACGGCGCCGACGCCATTCTCGACGGCGCGGAGTCCTCGATTTTTGCGATTGCGGAAGACCGCATACGCGCGGGATTGATTCCGGTCAAAGACATCGTTCGCGACAATTTTGAGCGACTGGAAAAAATCTTCAAGGAAGGCAAAAGCGTCACCGGAGTTCCCACCGGCTACACGGAATTGGACAAGCTCACCTCCGGGTTGCAGCCCTCGGAATTGCTCATTCTGGCGGCGCGGCCTTCGCAAGGAAAAACCGCGCTGGCGCTGAACCTGATGGAAAATATCGGCATTCGCGGGGGCCATCCGGTGGCGATGTTCAGCCTGGAAATGTCCAAGGAATCGCTGCTGCAGCGCCTGGTCGCGTCGGTGGCGCAGATTGACGCGCACAAATTCCGCACCGGACACCTGAATCGCGAAGACTGGCGGCGCATGACCGAGGCTCTCGGAACGATTTCTTCGGCGCCGCTGTGGATTGACGACTCCGGCTCAATCAGCGTGCTCGAAATTGGCGCGAAAGCCCGAAGGCTGAAGCGCGACAAAGGCATGTCGCTGCTGATTGTGGACTATCTCCAGCTGATTACCGCGCGAGGGCGCTTTGGCAATCGGCAGGAAGAAGTGGCGAGTATTTCGCGCGGCTTGAAAGGTCTAGCCAAGGAGTTGCAGATTCCCGTGCTGGTGTTGAGCCAGCTCACGCGCGCGCCGGAGCGCGACGAGCGCGGGCCGCAGCTTTCCGATTTGCGCGAATCGGGCGCCATCGAGCAGGATGCCGACGTGGTGATGTTCATCTACCGGCCGCACTTCTTCAAAGCGGGGGCCACGCCCGAGGAGAGGGAAGAAACCGAACTGCGCATCGCCAAGCAACGCAACGGCCCGACGGACATGGTGAAATTTGTTTTCCGCAGCCGGTTCACGCGCTTCGAGGAAGCTGCGCCGGACGCCTTCTCGTCGTTTGCCCCGGACGAGATGTAAGTTTTGCGGGCGTGCGTTAAGCAAGCCACAGCGTGGGCGCCCTGCCACGCGCGCAAAACTGGCCCCAAACTGCAGCCGTTACCCGGCCCAACTGCCTACGGCTGTAAGTCCATCTAGAATCAGGGCTTAGATGTGCTTCGCGCTCGGCTAGCCTTCGGCCCTCGAAGTGCCTTCTAAAAGGGACGAACGGGTGGATCGAGAAAAGGAAAGCCGAACGCAGAGACACAGGGAAGACGCGGAGAAAGGCTGTCCGCAGAGGTGTTGTCTCTTTCACGCGGCGAGCCAAAGTGGCCGTCTGGCCGCGGAGCGCGGTTGGCGTAAAATGGATGTCTTCGGTGGCGGAGTAAACCCTGCCTGCGCTGCCAGAACCCCAGCGACGATGTACCGTCGCCGCTACATTGAAGGAACATGCCAAGGAAACAGAAAAGTTCCCGCAACGAAGTTCGTAAGCAGGCTCATAGCGAAGCGAGACGGCCAGTCTGGGCGGAGGTTTCGCTCGGCGCGCTGGCGCACAACCTCGCGGCCATCCAAGAATACGTGAATCCGCCGGAAGAGAATCGCAAGACGCCCCGCAAGATCCTGTCCATCGTCAAGGGCAATGCTTACGGCCACGGCGGGCCGCAAGTGGCCAAGGCGCTTGAAAAGGCGGGTTCGGACTGGTTTGGCGTCACCTGCACCGACGAAGGCATCGCCGTGCGCGAGAACGGCGTGCGCAAGCCGATTCTTGTGCTGACGGGATTCGTTCCGGGCGAAGAAACGCGCTTGCTGAAATACGACCTCACGCCGGCGGTCCATCGCTGCGATCAGTTGCCGCTGCTGGAACGCGCCGCGGCCCGCGCTAGTAGCCGCAAGCGCGCCACCTTCCACCTGAAGATTGACACGGGGATGAATCGGCTGGGCATTGCGCCGACCGACATCGAGTGCTTTGCTCGGCAGCTTGCGAAGTGCAAGCACCTGCAGCTAAGCGGCGTCTTTTCCCACTTTGCGTCTTCGGGAGTGTTTACGGACGACGCCGTCGGCAGGCAAACGCAGGAGCAGGAAGAGTGCTTGTATGCGGCGCTTGACCGCTTGCGCGCGCTCGGAATCGATCCTGGCTTGGTACATCTCGCCAATAGCGCGGCCATCGTGTCGCGTCCTGAAACCTGGGCGGATATGGTACGCCCCGGCGCAATTCTCTACGGGTATCATCCGGGCTACGATCCCGCGGAAAGGCGCGAGGAAGCGGAGAGACTGCTGCCGCTCAAGCCGGTGATGAGCCTGCGCACGAAGATCATTCATTTACGGCGGGTGCCGGCGGGTGCCGGAGTCGGCTACGACGCTACGTTTGTCCCGAAGCGGCCTTCGCTGATTGGCGTGCTGGCTGCGGGGTATGGCGACGGCATCCACCGCTCGCTTGGCAATCGCGGCAGCGTGCTGGTGCGCGGCAAGCTCGCGCCCCTCGTGGGCATCATTTCGATGGACGTTACTATGATTGATGTGACCGATGTCGAACGCGTGGAAGTCGGCGACGTGGCTACGATTTATGGCACGGACGAGCGCAGCAACGTGATTCTCGCGAACCGCGTGGCGCGCAGCATCGGCACCGTTACTTCGGACCTACTTTGCGCCGTCACCCAGCGCGTCGAACGCGTGTACGTCCGCTGACGGTCACCTTGGTCGCGGCCTAGCCGGCTTTTGGCAAAGGCTGTTTTTCTTAGACTCTCCCTGGTAACCACTCTTTCGGAACTCCGCTAGATCAGGTTCGCATGTTGGTTGCTTCGCGGACACAGCTGGACTCCGGGCCAGTTTGCTCCATGAAGCAAACCTGCAAAGCTAACCGCCAAGTCATTCCCATGGTGTAATTAAGACACGCGTCCCCGGCAGCTGGTTCCAAGAATTCCTAGAGGTTGCGTGAATCTGACAACCGTACGCTTATAGCGGTGCCTCGGTAGTGCTATGGGAAACCGACCTGCCAACGGGGCTTCCAAAATTCGCCCGGTACCCCCGCTTGAGGTAAACTCAAACTCTTGCGCATCCGCCTTTGGGGGCCGTGGATGGATGCTGTTCTGATGTGGGCCTGAATTCCGAAATCGAAAGCAGATCCCTCCACCGCAGGCCGCGCGAGAGCGCCCACGGGTCGGGTTGACAGGTGGAGAAACTTGGGGCTTCGATGAGTCGAATCGCTGCCATCGTGCCGGCTGCTGGCCTGGGAACGCGCATGGGCGCGGAGACGCTCAAGCAGTTCCTGGAGCTGAACGCCACGCCTATCGTGATTCTCAGCTTGCGGCGCATCGCTTCGTGCCCGCTGGTGACCGATCTCATTGTGGCCACACGCGCCGATGAAGTGCAGCGCCTCCAGGAGCGCATCGCGAAGGAGAAATTCAAGCAGCCCGTGCGCGTGGTCAAAGGCGGCGATTCGCGGCAGGAGTCTGTCGCCGCCGCGTTGCGCGAAGTGCCGAACGACACAGAAATCGTGTTGGTGCACGATGCCGTGCGGCCGTTCGTGACGGTGGAGCAGATTACGCGCGTCATCGAGGAAGCGCGCCGCTGCCAGGCCGCGATTCTGGGCATCCCCGCGATGGACACGGTGAAAGAAGTGAAGCGCGCCAGCCTGCCGGAAGACGTGGCGCTGATTACTGGCACGATTCCGCGCGAGCGCCTGGTGCTGGCGCAGACGCCGCAGGTTTTTGCTACGAAACTGCTGAAAGAAGCGTTTGCGCGCGCGCAAGCTGATGGTGTGAACGCTTCGGATGAAGCCGGGCTCGTCGAGCGCCTGGGCCACGACGTACACGTCGTGCTCGGCTCCGAGCGCAACATGAAAATCACCAAGCCCGCCGACATGGAACTCGCCCGCTTCTACCTCGACCACGAAAGCAAAAAGGTCTGAGCATGAATTCCGGCTCCACGGCAAAGACCATCCTCTTCTGGTTCTCAATCGTGCTGCTTGGAGTCATGCTGTGGAAACTCGTCTCATCAAATAGCCAAAGTTCGCGTGAAAGCGAAATCACCTACAGCGAATTCATGGCCAAGGTGGACGCGGGCGACATTAAAGAGGCGACGCTGTACCTCGAACAGAACAGCTACGATTTGTGGGGGCGGGATGTTGGTTCCAACCGCGGTTTCCACACGACTCTTTTCAAAGAGGCCGCTCCCGGCGTAATGGAGCAGCTTCGCCAAAAGGGCGTCCAGGTCAAAGTTAAGCAGGTGCGCAGTCCCGATTGGCTTGTGCTCTTGCTGAACGGTGTGCCGCTCCTTCTTCTGGCAGGGTTCTGCCTTTTTCTCTTACGCCGAATGCAGAGAAACAAGGGGCGAGCCACACTCCTCACTTCCCCAAGCCCCCGAACGGGGATTGGCTACGATTTGCACCGATTGGAAGCAGGTAGACCGCTCATCGTTGGCGGGATTGCATTGCCGTTTGATAAGGGGCCGTTCGGGCATTCGGATGGTGACGTGCTCGCGCATGCGCTTTGCGACGCTTTGCTGGGCGCGGCGGGGCTTGGTGATATTGGAACGCATTTTCCGGACACCGATCCGAAATGGAAAGGCGCGAACAGCATGATCTTTCTAGAACATGTCAAAAAGCTGCTGGCGGACAAAAACTTCGCAATTGAGCATGTCGATGGCGTCGTCATCACGGAAAAGCCAAAGCTTGGGCCACATTTCCCGAAGATGCGGGAAGCACTAGCAAAGGCTCTGGGAGTTTCCGCAGACAAAATCCATCTCAAGGCCAAGACCAACGAAGGCGTGGACGCCATTGGCCGTGGCGAAGCCCTAGCCGCGCAGGTTGTCGCGACACTCTCGAGCCGCTAGGAATGTGATTTTTCTAAGGCTTGGGCTTGTGCTGCTTTTCTGCTTCGTCAATGAGCTTTCGAAATTCTGCAACAGCGGGAACATCGGGCGATTTTAGCGCGTCCTTCTTCTCGTATTGCCAGACAGGCGCCCGATCGAGTGGACCGTCAATGTGTCCCTCATAGACAACAAAAACGTCATGGGGGGGAGCAGCCTCCATCTGCGGGTGAGGTTTAGCGTCTTGAGGGTCGGTTTGCGTGCTACCGGGCGGATGGCCATGCTGGACTCCGACGCGCATGCCATCGTCTCGGGGCTGAAGGATCACAGGACGGTCATTGGTGGGGAGGCCGCCTATCGTCGGCTGTACGATTCTTCCGGAACCCTTGCGCACGGTGATGACCAGGTCGGCGGTCTGCGAGTCCAGGACCACCGAAAAGCGCCCCCATTTTGCCAAGGCTTTCTCCACATCTTCCTGGGCGGTCTTGTTCGCGAGAGGAGCGCTCATGGAAGTGCCTGCGGTGGGATCGATAAGCACGACGACGCTGCGGGCATTCAGAACATAGGTCGGCAGCAAAACCTTCTTCTTGCCGCCAGCGAGAGCCAGCGAAGCGAACAGAAGAATCAGCAGGGACAGAACGCGCATGCGAACCTTCATCACAGCCTCCATGCGCTAAACACACTGGCAGGAGTATAGCGTGCGACAATGGAACCCGGCAATGAACGCCGCGCCAATGCCTTCCGAGGAACAAGCAAATGCGGCAGCGGTCACGCTGAATCCGTGGACGTCTGCGGATGTGGCAGGGATTTTGCGCGAACGCAGGTGGTTGGCGTCCGCTATCGGTATGGTGCCGGAAGTTGATGCTTGGTGCGGACGCGCGGCTGCCCTTCTTGTCGCTCATGCTGCCGACCGAGTGGCGCTCACGGAGTTGCTGGCGCTGGTCTTTCATTACGACGCGCAGGAAATTCTCGCGCGCGTGGAGACGCACGAAGTGCTGGCTCGTTACGCCGCGCGTGACGTACTGCGGCACCTGGCGCTACTGCTCCTCGATGGGGCGCCGCTGAATTCCGAGCGATTCAAAGAAGTATTTGCTGCGTTGAAAGAGCAATTGAAATTGCCGGGACGAGAGATGCTTTATCCCATGCGGTTGGCGCTTGCGGGACGCACCGGCGATGGCTCGCTCGACCGGGTTATTCTGTTGGTCGACGAGGCGGCGACTTTATCGTTTGCTGTTCCAGTGAAATCCTCGCGCGCGCGGATTCTCGAGTTCTGCACGGCGTTGGATTGATGCCGTCCAGGGAGCGCAGCATGCTGCGGCACTGCAAAGAGGGCGGACTCCCTTGTAAACTGTGCTTTCCATGAACAAGCTGACGGGGATTCACGCGGTGAAAGAGGCGCTGGAGGCGCAGCGGCCTATTGACCGCATCGCCATCGCGAAGGGGCGGCAGGATACACGTATCGAAGAAATCGTGCAGCTGGCGCACAAGCAGAGCGTTCCGGTCCGGTTTGAGGAACGCGGGCAGCTCGACCGGTTGGCCAATTCGAAAGATCATCAGGGGGTCGTCGCGGTGGCTGCTGCTCGCGCCGCAGCAACTCTTGAAGATGTTCTCGCGAGCGCGAATGCGTGCGGCGCTCCGAAAGGACTCATCGTGCTGCTCGATGGTGTGGAGGATCCGCACAACCTGGGCGCGATCGTTCGAACCGCGCTGGCGGCGGGCGCGCATGGCGTGGTGATTCCCGAGCGCCGCGCCGCCGGCCTAACGGACACCGTGGCGCGTGCTTCTGCTGGAGCCTTGGCGCATTTGGCGGTTGCGAAAGTGACGAATCTTGCTCGCGCGATGGAGCAACTGAAAGAAGCCGGCTACTGGCTCGTGGGATTGGATGAACACGCGGACAAGGCATACACGGAAGTGGACTACACTTCGCCGGTGGGCATCGTTCTCGGCAGCGAGGGGGAGGGCCTGCACGAATTGACACGGAAGCGCTGCGATTTCGTTGTGTCCCTGCCTACTAGCGGCCCAGTTAAATCACTCAACGTCTCCGTCGCCGCAGGCGTCGTGCTCTTCGAAGCACTGCGTCAACGCAAAGCGCGCTCGCACGGCAAATAATTGCACTCTTGCTCATCTCTCGTTTGTTCTCGAACGTTGAGAGCTTAGGTTGAGCTACGATCGCGCCTGGATTCATCGAGCAGAAACCGCTCCATGGCGCAGAGTACCTGGCTGCGCTCGGAATAACAACGTTGCGTTCGGCCCGAACCGGGGCGGAAAATCGGGATCTCATTTGTCGTACTGAATCAGCGAGAACACATCCACGCCGTGGAGCTTGCTGCGGCCGCCGAGAAAAGTGAGCTCGACTGCAAACGCGGCGTCTTCCACTTTGCCGCCTAATTTCTCCACGAGTTTCGCGGTGGCCGCGGCGGTTCCGCCGGTGGCCAGCAGGTCGTCGCAAATGATGACGCGCTGGCCGGGCTTCACGGCGTCTTCGTGAATCTCCAGTGTGTCCGTGCCGTATTCCAGCGCGTACGAAATGTTCGCGGTTTTGGCGGGAAGCTTCTTTGGCTTGCGGACGGGCACGAAGCCTGCGCCCAGCCGGTACGCCAGGGCGGGCGCGAAAATGAATCCGCGCGCTTCGATGCCGGCTACCAGGTCGATCGTGTGGCCGTTGTAGTGTTCGCAGAGCCGATCGATCAGCGTGTGAAAGCCTTGCTTGTCTTTCAGCAGGGTGGTCAGGTCGTAAAAAAGAATCCCTGGCTTGGGGTAGTCCGGCACTTCGCGGATCAGCTTCTTCAAATCATTCATTCACACGTTCTCCTTGTCGTTTGAGTTCGAGCGAATGTCTTGTTACTGTCATCAGGCCGTTGGATTGATCACAAAGCTGCTGTCGTATTCCGTTTCCACTGGCGCTGGCTCTTCCAACACTGCCGTCACGTCGGAGCCGAGCGGCCCGCACTCCAGTAGCCTCCGCAATTCGTCGTGCTGCTCGGCCGTGCCCATGGCAAACACTTCCACGCGTCCGTCCCGAAGGTTCCTCACGAAGCCGCTCACGTGCAACCTTTCCGCGGCGCGTTGCGCGAAGAAGCGATAGCCCACCCCCTGGACCATGCCGGACACAAAATAGCGTTTCGCTGACCTGGTTTCGCTCACAAACCGAAAAATTGTAGCAGAGCCGAACCGTTTCTTCCTCTTGCGTCAGAGAAAATTGCTCCAAAACTGGACTTCACTTCTTCTTGCGTTACACTGTGAAGCGATGAGCTTGCATACCGTCGGTTTGCGTCAGGCCGCCCTGGGGACGTTGCGCGCATCGAACTATTTATGACCCACGCCAGAACAACTCTCCGCGACCGCGGCAATTCGTACTTGCTTGGTGGGCTCCTTTTTCTTTCTGGGCTGACTCTAGGTGCATCCTCGCTCTTGGCTCAAGCTGCACCGCAGGGACCCATGGCGCCACCTCCGGACCATCATGTTGTCCGCATCGGCAACCAGCCTGAGCCTCCCGCGCCTCCTTCACTTCCTGAGTCCGAAATCATCCGGCGCTTTTCGCAGAAGGAAGACGAGTATCTGGCCACGCGGATGCATTTCACTTATAAGAAAACGATTCGCATCGAAGAGTTCAGTCCGGACGGAAAGCTTTCCGGCGAATATGTGCTGGTGATGGAGCCGGCGCGCGACGCGGAGGGGAAACTCTATGAAAAAGTCGTGCAGCGGCCGCAATCCACCATGCAGCACTTTTTTCTACGCTCGGAGGATCTGGAAGGCCTCGAGCGCATTCCCGCGTATCCGCTGACCACGAAGCAGCTTGCGAATTACAACTTGAAGTATCTGGGCAAAGAGCAGGTGGACGAAGTCGAGTGCTACATTTTTCAGGTGAAACCGAAAACGGTCGAGCGCCAGAAGGCGTATTTCGATGGTGTGGTTTGGGTGGACGCGAAGTACCTCGAAGTGGTGAAGACTTACGGCCAGTGGATGACGGACCTCGGTCCCATGCACGTCATCAAGGATTTGCCGTTCAGTCTATTTGAGACGTACCGCGAAAACGTCGGAGGGAAATACTGGTTACCGAACTATTCGCGCTCGGACGATACGGCTGAGTTGAAAGGGCAGCAGATTCCTGTGCGAATTGTTATCAAGTGGACTGATTTCAAGCCGCTTCCGCTCGCTCCTCAGGACGCCACGGCGCATCCGCCGGCTCCCGCAAAGCCATAATCGACGCATCTTGCAAATCCCCGATTCATTTTGATCCGTTGCGCAAACGGTTCAAAACGTCCGGCAACTCTTCGAGAGAGCCGAGAAGAAATTCCGGTTGCGCCGCGCGCAGCCGCTTTTCCGTTGGGTAAGGACCCAACACGCCGATTGCCAGCACGCCCGCGCTTCGTGCCATCTCCACGTCCTGCGGCGCATCTCCCACATACACGCAGCAACGCGCCGGCAACTCCATTTTCTTCAAGGCGAGCCGAAGGGGCGCCGGATGCGGCTTTTTCTTTAGCGTATCTCCACTGCAGACGCGCGCTGAAAATAGCCGCGTCAAGCGAAACTCGCGCAATTGTCGAGCAACGCGGTCGTTATCCCCGCTGGTTACTAGACCAAGACGATGCTCTCGGCTTACTGCGTCAAGCACCCGCCGCACTCCCGGAATGAGCTGCGGCCGGTGTTTTGCATAATGCGCCCGCCATGCGCGGTCTGCCTCGCTCCAAAGTTTGCGGGACAATTTGGCTGCGCGATACACCTGATACCAGTTCGGCGAGTAGTGCCTTTCCAATTCCTCGATTCCCCAGGGGATACCCATTTCTCCGAACATCGCCAGGTACGCTGAAGTATCGGCATGATAGGAATCGATTAGCGTGCCATCCCAATCAAAAAGCACGCCTTGCAAGCATGGTTTCCGCTTTGCGGCCATTGCGCATCAGAGTAACAGAAAAATTTCGGCTAGGTCGTTGCTTTGGAATTGCTCGGAGGGATTTGGGACGGAGACTTCGCGTTCTCGTTAGTTTGGGTTGCCTTGCAATCCCGCCAGGCTTCATAGCGCGAAAAATGCGCGATGGGGCAGAGATCCTTGCTTGGCTCGAAATGACAATTTGATCTGGGAAGGAAGAACAGCTTGAGTTAAGGCTTCAGAAAACGAGAAGGCATATCGTCATCATGATCGAACTGCACATCATCGAAACTCGCAGCCAAGCCGTACCATCCAGGCATAGCAGCGGCTTCGGTGCGGCAAACGTGGGCCAGCGTGGTCATGATCACACTTCCGAGCCCCATGGGCTTGCTTACCAGCACAACTTCCAACATGATCCGTGTTCCAACCGCCAGGTGTTTGGGGCACAGAAAATGGACGCCGGTTGAGCTGATGTTGCGCATGACCAGTGTGATGGGATGCTCTTCTGGCACCCCACCGACCGCGCTCAAGCGCAGCGGCAGCTTCAGCTTCGCGCGGGGATATTGACGCTGCTCAGGATGCACACCCACGGCATGGGTGGGCACGCGAACGAACTGCCGGGGAAGGGAAGGCCGCAATAGTGGAACCACGCGCAGCGAGGGGGTTCGCCGGGGCAAGGGCAATTCCGTCACAAAATGCGGCTTTGCCCCCGCATTTCGCGGCTCGCCCTCGCTCTTGCCTGGCCAGGGTCCGACAGGGAATGCGCGTTTCGTCGCGCTCATTTCGCCCCTCAGAGACGAAACTTCAACGTGTGTTGGCTTTGGCCCAACAAGCTACTGCTATGATGACTTTCTGGAAATTACCCCACCGCCCGTCCGGAGCGGGACGCTAAGATGGCACTCCAAAAAGTCGAAGTCAACCTGTGGAAAACAACGAAAGTGTCTTATCCTGTAACACATAGTAATGGTACGTAAACTCCCCCACTACATTCTGTGGATTTGCCCAGGAAAGGCCCAACCAATATGGTCCTCGACAGTTCCGTGTGCAACCGCTATTTCTAATAGCTTGCATACGCCTCCGGATTGTGGATGGTTTGTTGATCTTTTTGGCGACCTTTTTCGGATGGATTTGTCGTCGGCCCCCAGCTATTCGTAAAAGTTGGCGCAATCTATGTCCACTACAACTACCTCGTCCTTCGCGCCGTCCTCGGAAGCTACGCCGAGCCGCGCCCCCGCGCCGCATACCTCAACAGGCCCCCGGACTCTGCTCTTGGCTTCTTTTGCCGCCGTGTACGTGATCTGGGGCTCGACTTATTTGGCCATCCGTGTCGGCGTCGAAACCGTTCCCCCGCTGATGCTGGCGGGCCTTCGTCATTTCACTGTCGGAGTGCTCCTTTACCCAGTGTTGCGATGGAAAACCGGCGTTCGGCCAAGCGCCACCCATTGGAAAACGGCCGCCGTGACCGGCTGCCTGCTTCTGTTTGTTGGAAATGGCGGCGTCAGCTGGGCCGAACAAGTTGTGCCCTCGGGAATTACGGCCTTGCTGGTCACCACGGTTTCCTTCTGGCTGGTGATTGTGGATTGGCTGCGGCCGAGTGGCCACAGGCCCGCACGCAAGGTTCTGGTCGGCCTCGTCCTGGGTTTTGCCGGGGTCGCGCTCCTTGTCGGGCCAGTTCATCTGGGGGGCGCCGAGCGGGTAGACGTACGCGGCGTGGCTGTTCTGGTGGCTGCAAGTTTTTCCTGGGCCTGTGGCTCCATTTACTCAAAGCACGGCGGCATGCCTGGTTCCGCGCTATTGGGCGTGGCCATGCAGAGTCTTGTCGGCGGGACGGTTCTTCTTTTCGCCGGTCTGGTTAGCGGAGAGTTTCATCGGTTCCGCTTCGCCACGATTTCGTGGCATTCCTGGGTTGCGCTGGCCTACCTCGTGGTCTTCGGCTCTGGAATCGGCCTCAGCGCGTACTTGTATATTCTGCAGAAGAGCACGGCTGCGCGCGTGGCCACGTACGCGTTGGTGAATCCAGTGGTGGCGCTGCTTCTCGGCTGGCTTGTCGCCGACGAAGTTATCTCGTCGCGCACCCTCATCGCTGCCGTAATCATCCTTACGGCGGTGGTCCTGGTCATCACTGCGCCGCATCGTCCTCGCGAGCCAGTTCAGGAGCCAGTTCCTTCTCCTGGCGAAGTTTGATCAATTTCCAGGGCCCTGAGCTTTTCACAATGAATCTTGGCTCGGTTTCGGCCCTCCCCAGACCGTTGAGAACAGCGACCCTCCGTGCGCCAGTTCTTCCACCCAAGGCATACAACCCACTTTGCCGCGCTTTTCCGGATAGAATGGTCTTTCCTCTTGTTCTATTTTGTCTCCATGTACAGGCCAACGAACATGACACAGACACAGAGTTATCTTTCCCAAGCCATTACGCCCCATGCTGCGGCGCGATATTGGCGGGCGACACGGGCGCGCGATGCTCGCGCCGACGGCACTTTCGTCCTAGCCGTGCGCTCGACGCGCATCTATTGCCGATTGTCGTGCTTGGCGCGACGTCCGCTGCGGCGCAACGTCACCTTCTTCCGTATGGGTGAAGAAGCGGAGCGGCACGGGTACCGGCCTTGCCGGCGCTGCCGCCCCAACGAGATTTCCGGCCCGGTTGCGTTGGTTCGGCGCGCCGCCGACCTCCTCTTCCGGCAGTCTTCGGAAGAGAGCCTGACTCTGCGCCA
>DATFRZ010000099.1:0-9332 GCA_035262885.1 Candidatus Acidiferrum sp. | reverse complement strand
GGGAGCGAAAAGAGCTGACGATCCAACCGAAGAGATGCGGGAACAACACAATCATGGCAAGAATATTATCGGAACTATCCGAATTCAGCCCTGCGCTAAGTCGTGCATTTTGCGGATGTACCGCGTTTTGGCGAGACACTGGTTGTCCTTCGCCAAAACCCCAGTCGGCGTTAGAATCAACAAGATACCGCAACGCCGCGTAACATGTTACCTGGATGACTTTAGGCGTTGTACGCAATTATTGCGCACCACAACACGATTCCTCTCGCGAATCCTTCATTCGCTTAGTCCGTTTTTGCAGTTAAACGGTTGAACACGGTCAGCTAGCGGCTTCGCCCTCAGTCTCAATACTTTCGGGTCATCGAAAGAACTGCGACGTCGCCAAACGCGCACGAATAGAGTTTCTAGTAGGGACAGGACCAGCACCGTTCTCGTATCTCGCGCGATCGACTCTAGACATTGCCGAGGCGAATCTCTTCCACCAAATGCTCACTGGCGCGCAGCGCGAGTGCCATAATCGTGCCGGTGATGGGCTTTTCCGGATGAGATGTAAAGCACGCTGCGTCGACGACGAGCAGATTATTGATGTCGTGGCAGCGATTCCATTTGTCGAGCACGGACGTTTTCGGATCATCGCCCATGCGAGCGCCGCCTGCCTCGTGCGTCACGCTTCCCAGTGGGTAGGGATTTCGCTTTTGATACGGAAAAATCTCCGCACCGGAGGCCTTCAGGATTTCCTCCATCTGCGCGTACATTTCGTCGCGAATCGCAAAGGCGTGATCGTATTCGGCATTAGTGTGAAAACGCACCTGCGGAATGCCGTAGCGGTCGGTCAATCCTTCTGGATCAATTTCGACGTAGTTCCAAGCGAACGGCAGCCCTTCTCCATAGCCGTCCATGGTAAACCCGGCGGGATATAGTTCCTTGATTCGCCTCTTGTATGCGGAGCCGAAGCCCGGCAGACTCGCGCCCGGACCGGGGCCCATCCCGCACCCCGTGTAGAACGTAAATCGGTAGCCTCGCAAAAACTTCTCGCTCTTCCGCCCGTAATTGTACCGGGGAATGTAGATGCTGGGGCCGCCCGGACCATCGTCGTTCGTCGTGGGCAGGCCGGCAAGCTGCGGAAAATATCCCTCGATTGCATTGAAGGCGACGTGTTCCATCAAATAGCGACCCAAGGTGCCGCTGGAATTCGCCAGTCCCTGAGGGAATTCGCGCGTGCGCGAATTGAATAGAATCCGTATGGACTCGATCATGGATGCGCCGAGGACCACTGCCTTCCCATAGGCTTCGTATTCCTGACCATTCGTGGTATCGATGAAGGAGACGCCACGCGCTTCCCCTGTCGCGCGATCAAGCAAGACCCGGTGCACAGCTGCATTCGGCCGCAGTGTAAAATTCTTCAGCTTTTGCAATTTTGGAAATAGCACTTCGAGTGTGCTAAAGCGTGAAGCCGTGTCGCATCCGAAATTGCACGCGCCACAATAGTGGCAAGCAAGGCGCCCGTCGTAGGGCTTGCTCAGTACGGCCAACGGAAAGAATGTGGTCTTGATCCCCAGCTTGGCCGCGCCCTTTTTGATCAGCCACTCGCCGCAGCGTGGACGAAACGGTGGCAGAACGTTCTTACTGACCGGCGTGTTGTAAACCTCCTCGCCTCCACCGGCCACGCCGATCAGCGCCTCGATCTTGTCGTAGTATGGCGCCACGTCTTCATAGCTGATGGGCCAATCCTCGCCGAAACCGTCCTGTGAACTTTTCGGCTTGAAGTCCAGTGGACCAAAGCGCGTGCACTCGCGGCCCCATAGCAAAGTCCGCCCGCCGACGGCTCGCAACCGTGTCCAGGTGAACTTGGCGCCCGGCGCCAGAGCGTAGGGATCAGCGTGCGGCGTGGTGTAAAGACTTTCAGTCCACTCGTTGATTTTCCATTCCATGCCCTGCGGCAACTTGCCATATTTTCCTGGCTTGCCGTTTCCGCGAAAAGGCCACTGGTAAGGAAGTTTGTGATTATGAAAAGCCTGATGAGGCTCGAGCATCGGCCCCGCTTCCAGGCACAAAATCTTCAGCCCGCGCACGGCAAGCACATAGGCGGCCACGCCTCCAGACGCCCCGGAGCCAACGACAATGACGTCATACGTGGGAACCGGACTCAATCAAATCTCCTCCGTGTTGCGCACTGCAAGTTCATGGCGAGCATTCAGGCACTGGAATACTTACGGCAAAGCGCCTTGATTTTGTCCATTAACTTCGGCACGCCAGTCGAGGGGTCCTCTTCCGCCTCGTATTCCGCTGACATATATCCCTTGCGACCAGCCTGAGCCTGGAGCCGCCAGACGCGATCCAAATCAATCGGCCGCTTCGTGAAGCCGAAGACGTCGCGAATATGCGTGTGCGTGGCATACGGGATGCACGCTTGTATGTCTGAGTACATCTCCGCGTCGGTTTTTGCCCCAAGCTCGAGATATCGAGGTTGATGCCGGCATACGGCGAGTCCACACGGCGCAGAATTTCCAGCGCGGTCGACGCGCGCACGGGAATGGCTGAATGAGTTTCGATACCTAAGGTAATGCCCTTCTTGGCGGAATAATCGCAAGCAGACTTCCACGCTGCGGCGACCCAATCAATCGCCTGCTTCTCCGTGGCGCCCGGCGGAACTTCGCCGCCGAATACGCGGACGTGCGGTGCCCCCAAGACGTCCGCCGCGTCCACCCAGTGTTGAATATCGCGGACTTCCTCAGCTCGCTTACTGGCATCGGCCTGACACATGTTGCAGCGAATGGCGATGCCGGAAAGAGCCAAGCCGTTCCGGAATGCCAAGTGGCGCAAAGAAGTCACGTATTCCGGCTCCGTCGATTTCAGCCAATGCGTCGTAATGTCAACGCTATGCGATTGCAGCGCGACGGCTTTTGCGATGAAGTCTTCCATAGTCAGCGAACCAGCTTTGAAATATTTGAGGTACGAATACGCGCAGCAGTCGGGGAACAATCGCGCTTGCTTAGCTGCAGGATCGGGCACATTAGCCAGCGCAGCCACAGGGTTCACGGCCGGCAATACAGCCGCGCCTCCGGCGGCCGCCAGGAACTCACGGCGGAATATGGCTTTGCTCATATGCACCTCCCAACGCCGCTGCATAGTGGCCGCGCACTTCGGGTCAGCTTTGATGCTCCGGGTGTGTGCAGCCCGGAAACTCGCTGAAATAATTCATGCCCTGATAGTTCAGCACATCGATTAGCCCGAGCTTTGATGTGTAAAAGCCTTCAACGGTCATTTCTTTAACTAGTCGGAAGAACTCGTAGCCTTCGTGGAGGGCCTTCGTATCTCGTTCCGGAAGGCTCATTTCCGTTAACAACTTCACGCGATCTGCTTCCGAGACGTTGCGGAACGCTTTCCCAAACTGTCTCTTGCTTTCGCGCTCGAGCAAGACGAGTCCGTCCGTCCATGCGCATTGGAGCGAAGGCTGAAGCTCCTCCGCCGAAAAAACGGCAAAGTCTATGTAGTCGGCAACCTTTGCCTCTTTGGCTCCCGGTTGATCGTCGGTAGGAAGGATCATTTCGGTGAGGAGTTTCACAATCTCGAACTCCTCGGGATTGAAAAACTGAGGCGTGTAGGGCGCTTCGAGACCGGCGGCGTCCTGAATGGTTACGAGATGGTGATGCCCATCTGCGTGAGTAGCGGTTGTCGGCAGCCAGCACGCCAAGAATTCGCGCCCGGCCGCAGTAGCAGCCAACATACCCAAATACTTCAGCGCGCCTCTTCGCGAGATGTCATTCTGGCTCATGGCTCCGAGAGACCTTTGCGCGAGGTTTGGCCGAAATTCGTCTACGCCGTGGGCGGGTGGTCGAGAATGGCTTCGCTCTTTGCATCCCAATAGATCTTCTTGCCCGTCCAGTAGGCGCGCGTGGCCATCATGCAAGCGACCGAATGCGAGAATCCGTGGTGCACCGTGGCATTGGGCTGCTTACGGCTCCGCAGGCAATCGAGCCAGTTGGTCATGTGCGACGGCTCTTCGTCTCCCATGAAGGCTGGGGGAAGCGAAGAATCGCCGGGGAGCAAAACATCTTTCACTCCGCGCCGTTTGTCCACTGTGGGATCGTCTTCGTGATTCCCTTTTTCCTCTACGATTTGCCAGCGAGGGCTGCCTTCGCCACCGTGGTTCATCAACGTGGCGTTCTTGCCCATGATTCTGGTAAAGCTCGGCGAGTCATTGCCAAAACTGGTCGAGTAGCTGACGAGCAAGCCTCGGGAATAGGTGAAGAGCGCCTGGAATGTATCGGGGTTTTCGCGGCCATCGTGCCAGGCAAAAATCCCGCCATTAGAGACCACTGACTCGGGATAAGTCTCATCGAGAAAAAAGTGACACAAGTCAATGCCGTGGCTCATCCACTGATCCGGAATGCCGCTCGAAAAGTCGCGATACAAACGAAACTCGAAATAAAGTTGCGGATCGAACGGCCGCGTGGGCTTGGTCATGAGCCAAGCATGCCAATTGGTGTCCGCTTCGCGGATCATCTTTACCTCGGGCCGGCCGCGCCAGCGAGGCCCGTGATAGTTCCACTCGATCTCATATTTGGACACATCGCCTAAAACTTTGGAGCGAATCTGGTCGCGCACAGCAATCTGATAGGGTTCGCTGCGATGTTGTGTGCCCACTTGAACGATCAGATTACTGCCAAGAACCGCGTCACGAGCCGCCTTGAGCTCTTCCAGCACGTTGCCCATTGGCTTTTCGACGTAAGCGTCTTTGCCAGCTTCGGCCGCCATTTTGAGCACAGGGGAGTGCGAATGCTCGGGAGTGGAAATCACCACGGCATCCAAGTCTTTTAGCGCCAGCAACTCTTGCGCATGCTTGAATGCGCGCGGTGCTTTGCCGTAGCGTTTTTCGTTGGCGGCAATCGCGCGCTCGAGATTGCGAGTCCACAGATCGCAGACCGCAGTCATCTCCACGTTTTTCGAGTCCTTGAGGCGCGCGACGATACCGTCGAGTTCGCTACCGCGATTGCCGATGCCAATATGCCCAAGCGAGATGCGTTCATTTGCTCCCGCGATGCGCGAATAGGACAGAGCCGTGCTGTTCAGCGCCGCCGTGCCAGCGGCGACGACCGCGCTCTTCTGCACAAATTCTCTGCGATTGAGCTTGTTATCTGAGCTGTCCATGTGTGTCTCCTTCCATGGCATTCTTGCGCCCGCTCTTGCACGGCGTCGATAGAGGAAACGCCCTTATTCTACACTCGCGTCAATCGGTCAAGCCTAGCATCTTCGCCATCGTCCCGCCCATGATCATCTTGCGTGTGTGCCCGCGACGGTCTGTGTGGCGAGGCAAAGATTATTGAACGTTGCTCTCGCCAGATTATGTGACAACAGATTGAGATTTACTTGGCGGAAATCGCCGCCGACTTTGATGACATGCCGTCGCTTACTGAGAGACCAATCATCGCCGTACTCGTACGTGTTCTGTATTTTTTGAAGGGGATGGTCGAAGGAATCTTCGCCAAGGCTCTCAAAGCTATCTCCGGCTCCGTTGAAAATAGGTGTTCCGAAGCCGAGCGGGTCGCTAGGTGGCAGAATGCCGTTTGCCCGACCTTTATAGCAGCTTTCCTGATCCCTGCCGGAGCGTTACGATGCGATCGCACTTAACGCTCTCAAATCTCTCCTTCGATCCGTCCGGCCAGCTCACCTGCACGGCCTCGATTTCCGGTTGGTCTCCCAAACCGAAGTGGACGCGCACGTCGTTCGCGCTTAGATAACTCGAATCCGTATGGACGCGCCCTACTGGCGCGTCGTTGCCGCGCCGGATGACCGCCACGCGCGCGCCGATCGCAAAGCGATTCACTTTTTCTGCCTCAAGCTTCACCGTGAGCCAGTGTCGGCGCTGGCCTATCTGATTTTGAAGCAGCCGAACCGGGCCGTTATTGTTCGCAACGACGATATCAATAGCGCCGTCGTTATCGATGTCACCAAAAGCGGCGGCACGGCTAACCTCCGCTATTTGGAACACCGAACCGGCTTCGGGCGACACATGGCGAAACTGCCTACCGTGGCCCTCGTTATGAAATAACTGCTTGGGCTGGGCATATCGGGATGCGCGCGCAGGCGATGCGCCTCCGAGCGTGACGCCACCATTGGCAATGAAAAGATCCAGCCAGCCGTCGTTGTCATAGTCGAACCATTGGGTGCCAAAACCCGTGTAGCCGAATGTCGGTTGCATCAGTCCGAAATCAGCGGTGGCGTCATCGAACTGTCCGTGAGCATCGCCGCGAAAAACGGTGACGCCTTCGCCGGCGAGGTTGGTCACCAGCAACACCAGGCCGCCGTTATTTTCAACATCCGCGAGCGTGACTCCCATGCCGGCTTTTGCCAACCCATCCATGCTGTACGCGACGCCCATGTCCAGCGCCGATTCCCGGAATGTGCCGTCTCCTTGGTTAAGCCAGAGGAGATTGGCGGAGGTGTCGTTGGCGACGTAGATATCGGTGAGGCCGTCGCCGTTGAAGTCCGCACATAGCACGCCGAGAGCCGGCCCGTACGAGCTGTTGATGCGAGAGGCTTCCGTAATGTCTTCGAACTTGCCGTTCCTGAGATTGCGGAACAATCGCGACGGAGCGGCGTGATACATTTTCGGCGTGCAATAGTCACGCTCGCCAGCCGGCGACGAGCAGCCACGATTGCCCTCCACCGTGAAATCGACGTAGTTGCAGACAAACAGATCAAGCCAACCGTCGCCATCCACATCAACCCATGCCGCGCTGGTGGACCAATGAGTATCGTCTACCCCAGCTTGTCGCGTCACGTCAGTAAATGTGCCGTCACCGTTATTGTGGTAAAGAACGTTGTGGCCGAAATTCGTGACGTACAAATCGAGAAAGCCGTCATTATCGTAGTCTCCAGCGGCTACGCCCATGCCATACCCAATATGTCCCACGCCGGCTTTTTCAGTAACATCAACGAAGCGCAATTCGCCCGTTTCTGCCAGCAGATTCTTGAAGAGCCGGCTTCCTGGCTTCCAGCCCGATGGCGGAGGCGACAGAAGTTTGCCTCCGTGGTCCAGCCGCGAGCCTTGCACGAGATAGATATCGAGATCACCATCGTTGTCATAATCGAGCAGAGCCACGCCTGCACCCATAATCTCGGGCATGTAGTGGTGGCCTGTGGCAAAGTTGAAATGCTGGAAATTGAGCCCGACCTTGGTCGCCACGTCCCGGAACGCCGGAGGCGCGTGCGCCCGAACAGGCGGGACGCCGAGGCCGAACGCGGCGAGCGCTTTCAAAAGATCGCGGCGGCGCACCGGGCCTCCTCGTCCGCTCCCTGACCGTCGCAGATTTGTGCTAATGGTTCAGCGCGGAAACACAGTTCGTGAAACCCTGTACGCGTCGGGGCGCGCCCGGCGCACTCCACTATTCTGCACTCTGCAGCGCCCTTAGGTCGCGCTCGATGCTCACGAGTAACTCGGACTGCCCGTAGCTGGAGGCGGCATCCTGCGCACGCTGGAGGTACTCAAGTGCGTGTGCACGATCTCCGGCGCGGGCATAAGTCGCACCAAGCGCATAAAGGTAGACTGGGGTCTTGTCATCGGCTGGCGTCAGCGCGCGCTGGAGTTGCTGGATGGCCTCATCGTATTTTTGCTCGTTAACTAAAATGCGGCCGAGATGAAAGCGAGCGAGCGGATAATCCGGACGATCCCTAATGGCCGCCCGAAATTCGTTCTCCGCGTCGGCCAGGCGGCCCAATTGCTCGTAAATGGCGCCTAGGTTGTTGTGAGCCTCGGCATAATCAGGGTCAATCTGCAGGGCACGCAGGTATGCTTTTTCTGACTCATCGAAATGCTTTTGCATGTAAAGCAGAACTCCGTAGTTGTACCAAGCATCAGATCGGCCGGGGTTTAGTCTCGTAGCAGCTTCGAAATGCTGTTTGGCCTTACCCGGGTCGCCAGCCCGGATATATAACGATATGAGATTCACATGCGCCTCCACGTTACCGGGATCGGTGGCCAGCGCGGCTGCGTGCTCGCGAATGGCTTCGTCGAGCAGGCCCGCTTTTTCCAGTTCCGCGCCGCGCTGCAGATGCACCTGCGAGCTTAGATTCAGCTCGTGGATCCGCTCAAATAGCGGATCATCAAGCGGCGGCTCGCTTGTGACATTCTTCGCGTAAGCTGCGATGTGCCGTTCGGCTTCCGGTTTGCGGCCCAGCCTGCGAAGTTCCGCGGCCAGCGCAAAATGTGCGGCACCGTAAGCTGGAAACAGCTCGCACGCCTTGCCGTAAGATTCAATGGCCGCCGCATGGTCGCCCTTCGCTGTTTGCGCCCGCCCCAGGCCATACCACGCCTGCGGACATTCGCGCCGGTCGTCTAGAATACGGCAGTAGAGCGCGGCCGCGCCATTCCAGTCGGGAACAGTGGTCAGGCTTTCCGCAAGGCGCACCTCGGCGGCTAAGTCGCCGGTCCGAATTTGGAGCGCTGACTGCAAAGTTTTCGCGGCGCGATCGAATGCTCCCTGGGCCATTTGTACGGTGCCGAGGAGATAAAGCCAATCGAAATTCTGTGGATCTAGCGAATGTGCGCGGGAATAGGCGCGCTCGGCCGCGTCGTACAGCTGGTAGGCGTGAAGCGTCATTGCCAGTGAGCCGACGATTGCAGGATCGCGCGGCCGCTCCCTGGCATTCCGTTCTGCCAGCTCGACCTGAGCCCGAATGACTGGCAGAAAACCGGACGTGTCGACCTGCGGCTGCTCCGGCAGGCGTTGACCTTGCGCACGTACACACAGGGCAGCGAGCGCAAAGAAGAGACCGCACGAACACGCACGTGTAAGGCCATGGTATTGCCCAGTGGCGGCTGCTCGCTTATGGCCTACCACGAGATGCGGATGCCCAGGCGGAACTGGCGCTCGTCAATGCCTTCACGTGCCAGGTCGCAATTTCCATTTATGCCGCCGTTTAGTTGCATGAAAGTACCAGGATCCGTGACCCGGCCGGTGAACGGATCGACAGCGTTTGCGTCACCAAGGGAATTGTCGAGGGCGTTACTGCAGAAGTGAGGCGTGTTCGTGAAGTTGAACGCCTCGGCCCGGAACTGTACGTGCATGCGCTCTTTCACCGCGAAATCGCGGAATACCCCGAAATCCCAATTAAACACCCCTGGGCCGCGCAGATTGTTAAAGCCATTGTTACCGAGAGAGCCGGTAAGGCAAACCGGGTTGTTGGGATCCGTGTTGTTGGGGTCAAACGTTTCCCCAAAAGCAAACGGATCGTACCAAAAGCCGGATGTACTGCCGATCTTTTTCGGTTTCCCGAACGAATTGCTCATCGGCGGAGAATTGCCGGGCCAGGCGGCGCCACAATCGCCC
>DATFRZ010000098.1:0-8863 GCA_035262885.1 Candidatus Acidiferrum sp. | reverse complement strand
TGCACGGGGTCAAGCACCTTGATCGGATGCAAGCAAATGATAGCAAGCCACAACGAAACCGTCAAGGTTTCCACACCCAAATTCTAACAGAAGGTTGCGCGGTACAAGCCGACCAGAATTTATTGAGCGGGATGCTGGTAGAGGCCAATCAAGTTTCCGGCAGGATCGCGGAAGCGCGCGGTGATTTCCGGCGCGTCCGCTCCGATGGGCTGGACGATTTCGCCGCCGTTGGCGACTACGGCTTCCAAGGCCGCGGGGACACTGTCCACAAAGATGTAGAAGAGCAGGCCAACCACAGCGCCCGGCGGGCGCCCGAGCACCCAGGCGCCGCTCACTTGATTGACCGTGTCGTCAAACGCAGTGCTGCCGTCACCGCGTTTCCGAACGTTCCAGTTGAAAACCTTCTTGTAAAAATCGGCTGAGCGCGCGATGTCCATAGCGGGCATTTCAAGGTAGCAGATCTTGCCATTTTCCATTGTGGGTGGCATTAAAGGCTCCATCTGGGGAGGCAATGTTCCGCTGGAGCAGTATACCGTATGGATTGTCCGGAAATTCCCGTGGTATTGGGAAGGGCTTACCCGGCGACACGAAGCTGGCCCAGGACCACGCGCGCAAGAACGGCGCCGCCCAGCACGGCGATCGAGAAGCTGAGGAGCGTGCCAATCAAAAAGTATTCCGCAAAATGCTCGGACTTGAATTCGGGATAACGGGCGATGGCTTTGGCCGCCAGGATGAGCCCTGCGGTGCCCGGTGATTGCAGCAGTAATGCGGTGAGCAGGAGAAAGCGTTCGAGCCAGCCGATGTACAGCCCGGCGTTTTGCATGGGCTCGCCGCTCTTTTCCGGCTGTTCCAGGTTGATGCTTTGTGCCAGAGGGCGAGTCAGGGCACGAATCAGGTAGCCGCCGCCAAAAATCACGCCGACATAAATGATCGGAACGAGCAGCAGCCTGCTCGGGATGGCGCGGCCTTTGCCGAGCAGCGCAGCCAGTTCCGTAAAGGACCGCCCAGGCGCGAGGAGCCAAGCGGCGAATGCGATGCTCACAAAGTGAAGCAACTGGTCGGCAACGTAGGCGACGGAGCCGTTGTTCATGATGGTTCTCTGGACAAGCAGGATCTTGGCGAAGTCTATGAACAAATGAGCGAGCGAAAGAGCCAGAACAACCAGATGCGTTCGCAACGATAGCCCGGATCCCGCGAGGAAGAAGCTCACGAGGACAATCACGGAGAGGTAGTGCGTGAGGCCGTGCAGAAAATAGGCGAAGAACTTGCCGCTCTTCTTTTGTTCGACGAGGCGATGCGTTTGAAAGACGAAATCGGTCAGCAGATGAGCCAGGTAAATCGCCAGAAACGCCCGGAAGAAGATTTGCATAGATCTGCACAAATTCCCTGATTTGTACGTTTTTGTACAACTACGAGAAAGTGCGCTCGATGAAAGCGCCGGCCGCTTTGGCCGTTTCCGAGAGTTGCCAATAGTACCCTCTTTTGAGATTTCTCGAAACCGTCGAGATATCGAGTTTGAGGCGCTTGGCGGTTTGCTCGAGCGCCTGCTGGTCCTGGAACTGGCGGATGGTTTCCCATTGCTTTGCGGTAATCTGTGATACCAGCGTATCGTGCAATCCGTAGATCAAGTTGATGGTTTGGTCGAAACGCTCGTTGTGCGAAGCAAAGGCCGTCAGGGTCTCGAATTTGAAGAGGCGGCCGGCCTTGGCGTTGTCAATGCCCCAGCGGGCGAACTGAAACGCCGGGCCGGTGAGGCGGTTGACCGGCGGCTGAAGGCGGTCCGCGACTTCGCCAATTCCGACTCCGATGCGTAGGGGAAGCGGATGAAGCATCGCGCGCAGGTCCAGAAGCAGCGCGGGAACCGACGCCGGCCCCGTGGTGATGGTCTGGAACTCATCGCCGGCGGTGACCGTGTAAGGGAAGCGAATGAGCTTCCGTTTCAGGTGCTTTTCCGAGGCGGCCGCGAGCTTCTTCTCCAACTGGACGCGCACGTTTTTCCGGGCGCTCGAAGCCATAACATCGGCGATCAATACGGCGTAAATTTCATCAGTCATAGCGAGCCTGTCATGATTTGTACGAAAACGTACAAGTCTTAGGATTTGTACAATAACGTACAAGTCGTAAAATGTCAAGCGCATGCGCTTTTGTCAATACGATCGGGCAGCTCGGGGCGGGTTGGCCCGGCTGGCGGACGGCACGATGTTGTTTTCGCGCAGGTAGAGGGCCATCTGGCCGTAGTGGTCGGCGTTATACAAGGCTATGACCGGGGCGATGCCGTGCCGGCATTGGGTTGGGAGCCTTAGACGCGCCCTGCCGGCAAACGAGCTGCTTGGTTATGCCCAACGGCGGCGTTTCATTGGTTCTGGTTCAAGCGTGGCCGCAGTGTTTGGCGGCCGCGACTCGCTAGCGTGGCGGGGCGGCCGCGGCGCTCGCAGCGGCCTGCACCGGCTTGTAACCGCACGAAGCGGCTCTGCGCATCGCTTCCAGGCCTTCGGCGTTGGACATCAGCGTGGTGGTTTTGTAATTGCGCAACGAACCGCCCGCCGCAAACGCCAGCGCAATTGCCGCGGCCGATACGTTGTCCGGCATCTCGGTAATGACGACAACATCGTACTCGCCGAACGCGAAGTAGGACTGCAAAATCCGGCCGCCAAGTCTTTCGATGGGCCCGCGTACAGCATCAAAACGGTCCTGCGGATTGGCGATCAACCGCGCCAGGGCTTCTGGTGTGTAGCTCGCTTGGGATAGAAAGAACGGCATGTGGGACCTCCTTGCGAGAAATTATCTGAGGATGCACGGACTATGCGCCGGAATTGCTGCGCCGTCAAGCCTGTAGAGCAGAGTTCAAATGCGCCGTGGCTTGAACTCTTGCACTCAAGGAGCTTCCTGGCTCCTGTGTCGCCGCACCTGCGCGCCTTGCCCGAAAGCGGAGGTTGTCGCCTCGGGAGGCCGACCGCAGTGGAGGCGAATGCACGCGGAAAAAAACAGGGCGGCGTGTTTCGCGCCGCCCAAAGTCAACATACACAGTGTACGCTGGCCAAGCGAGTTGCAAACAATATAGTGCCAATTCCGCTGGATTGCAATATCAAATGGTAAATGAGCTTCAGGATGTCTTGAATGCACCTATGCGCGCGCCCATCAACATATCACCTACACCGGACGCGAGACTGCCACCAAAAAAAAACGCGCAAGTGGTCCCCGGGGACCCAAGCCAATTTATGCGCGCTCATCGAACGAACCAACGGCACCGCAGTGGTCGCCCTCGGCGCGCATCCGCAAACTCCTCAGCTATCTCACGTTACTCGTGGAAGGGGCAGGGAACTGGTCAGCGCATCCGACTTGGAGCGAAGCAAAGGCTGAGGATGCGCAAAGAACCTCAGCTTCAAGAGTGGCGGACCAAGCAGACAGGATTAGCTGGTTCTTCGAAGGAGGAATCTGTTTTTTTTCGGGCTGGCTACTTCAACTCCACCACCGCGACCTTCACCGGCTCGAGCTTGCTCTCATCCACAATCTTGTCGTCCTTCAAGTTGCCGATTCCGGTGTTCGCCATGAAGTAGAAGTGCCCTTCGAAGATCGCTCCAGTCGTAGGAAAGCTGAGTAATTCTGCTCCGCGTTCGAGTACCTCGCTCTCGGCCACGCTTCTACCGTCCTTTGACAACCGCCAGCACATCACGCGATAGGAGCCTGTTCCGTACTGAAGGCCAACCAAGTCGCCCTTGTACCAATACAAGCCGTCAATTCCGGCCAGAGTGTTTTTCGGGCCTGGATGCACTTCCTGAACTGCGTTGCTGCGGAGGTCCACCGCCAGCACGCCCAGGATGTCTCCGACATATAGAAGATTGTCGTCGCCCGAAACGGTGATCCCATTCGGATAGAACATTGCCCTCGGAAATTTCAACGCCGCAAAGCGGTGCGACTTCCGGTCGAATCGGAACACGAGGTTCGCGTCGGTATCCGTCGTGTAGATTTCGCTTTTGCCGCGCAGTACTAGGTCGTTCAAGTTGTGCGGCCCCACTCCCGGCGCCGTGTATCTCTCGAGGAGCTTGCCCTGCACGTCGAAGTGGATCAGCTCGGAGCGGTTTTTCTCTCTCGGGTCCGTCGCGGCCCAAACGCTGTGGTCCGCCGGGTCCACATGGACTCCGCCCACAGGCATCAGGTCGTAGGCACCATCTTTCACAAAATCAGAAACTTGGCCGGACTCCGAAATCCTCACGATTTTCTTGCGGTGCATGCTGCCCATGTAGAAGACACGCTTTTCCGCATCCACCGCGAGTCCTTCGGGAAACAGATCCTTCTCCGGAACGGTAAACGCCACGCGCGCGTGATGTACTGGCGGACACTGAAGCTGCGCCTGCTCCGCGAGTTCGCGAAACTCCGCGTTCGCTTGCAGCGCCTGAAATGCCGGAACGTCGGAGGGATCGTAGCCCACGTCCAGAGCGACGCACTCTTTCAAGAGCGTGAGAGCTTTTTGCGCGTCGCCCAGACGCGCGTATCGCCGCGCGAGGAAGCACACGGCCGCCCCTCGCTCCACAGTTCGCGGAAGCAGTTCCTCTACCGCGCGGGTTTCCGCGCGAAGTTTCTCCGCGCCTGGAGGAACCGGTGCCGGCGTCGCAGCTCGGGAAGTCTGTTGCCCGTAGCCGCTTTGGTGCACGCTCGCCAAAACGCAGGTGCCAACCATAAGCAGTATCAACGCGAGCGGGCTGACAATTCGCATGCTTCACCTCTAGCCTCAGAGACGCCTAGGCCAAACCGGGGGTTAGCATGGTCTCGGTAGAATCAACTTAAGCAATGAATCAAGGCGAGTTGCTCTTTGTTCCGAGAGTTGAAAATACGCGGAGCCCAGCCTCTGGTGAACTTGATCGAGTGTATGGCCGTCGCACACCGCGGGGCCCAAGCGACACTCGGTAGAATCAACTTAAGCAATGAATCAAAATGTGGCAGGCTCTTACGGGTTCCGAGATGCGACAAAGTGCGCCAAGTCCTTGCTGCGAGCGGCGGAATAAGCCCTTTCTTGCCGATTCTGCACACAAATAGGTTATAATCCGGCCAACGAAATGCTCATCTCGGGCGCCCCTCATGTCTGCTAGCGGAGCCCCCATCGATCCGAAAGGGCCGGAAGGGTCACGCCTTCACGACAAGAGGCTGGATTCTTGGAAAGAGATTGCCGACTACCTCGATCGCGAAGTCCGCACCGTTCAGCGCTGGGAGAAGACCGAAAGCCTCCCCGTCCATCGCCACGAGCACCAGAAAAAGTCCACGGTCTACGCCTACGCCAGCGAATTGGACGATTGGCGCAAGAAGCGCCAGCCCAAGGACGATCCCGAAGCCGACGCCGCCTTCGTCCCCGAGCCTGATGTAGCCGACGTTTCTACAGACCCTGGCAATGGCAAGGCTCATTCAACCGTCCAGCCTGCTACCGCCTCTCCGGGCGACTCTGACGATTCACGCGCGCAGTTGGCCCCTGCTTCAAAAACGGCGCGCGCTGTCATAGCAATGGCTGGCGTTGCATTGGTTTTAGTTGCCGGCTTTGCGGTTTATCGCGGGATTCAACCAGGAATCATTCGGCCGAGTAAAGTTCGTCTCGTCGTCATTCCGTTTGCCAATCTCAGCGGCGATCCTAAGCAGGACTATTTCAGCGCCGGCCTC
Source organism: Candidatus Acidiferrum sp. (assembly GCA_035262885.1). Lineage (GTDB taxonomy): Bacteria > Acidobacteriota > Terriglobia > Acidiferrales > UBA7541 > Acidiferrum. Next base: position 3,217 of record DATFRZ010000098.1, on the reverse strand, counting down.
ACCGACGAAATGATTACCCGCCTCGGCAGCCTCGATCCCCTGCGCCTCGGTGTGATTGCTTCCGCTTCGTCGAACGCGCTTGCCGGCAAGGCTATCGCCGAGATTGGCAGTACACTCGATGTCCAGTACGCCCTCGAAGGAAGCGTGCGCCGCGAAGGCAACCGCGTTCGCATCGATGCCCAGCTCATTCAAGTCAGTGACCAGACGCATCTCTGGGCCGATAGATACGACCGCGACCTCAACGACATCCTCGGCGTTCAAGAGGAAGTTGCCGCTGCCGTGGCCGACAAGATTCGTCTCGCGTTGACTCCCGTGGCTGCCAAAACTCGCACATCGGCAGCAAGACGCACCGTGGACCCCGAAGCCTACGACGCTTATCTCCGCGGCCGTTTTTACTGGACCAATCGCGGCGACCTGCACAAGAGCATCGAAGCGTACCAGCAAGCCGTTCAAAAAGATCCGCGATACGCCCTCGCATACGCCGGACTCGCCAGTTCTTACGCCCTGTTGGGCCAAGTGCCTTACGATGACTTGGCCCCCTCAGATGCGAAGCCCAAAGCCCGCGATGCTGCCAAGCGCGCCTTGGAGCTCGATCCCGACCTTGCCGAAGCCCACGCCGTTCTCGGCAACGTCGCTTTCAGCTACGACTGGAACTTTGAGACCGCGGAGCAGGAGTTTCAGCGCGCCATCGCTCTTGGCCCCAATAATCCCACCTCACATCATTGGTTCGGTCACTATTGCATGGTACGCAATCGGTTGCCGCAGGCCCTCGAGCAAAACTCTCTGACCCTCGAACTCGACCCGGTTTCGCCCCTGTTCAATACCACACGCGCCGAGATCAAATACCACATGCGGGATTACGACGCGGCGATCGAACAGGGGCGCCGCACCATCGAGCAATACCCCGCCTATCCGTTAGCCTATATTTGGCTTGGCTCGGCTTATCGCGAAAAAAAGATGTATCGCGAAGCTCTGGATTCCTTTTCCCAGGGACGCAAGCTTTCCGGAGACCATCCCGCCATGATTGCCCTGTACGGACACGCGCTCGCGGTTTCGGGCGATGCCGCAGGAGCCCGCAAAGCCCTCGTCGATCTCCAGCATCTCGCTCAGTCGCGCTACGTTTCTGCGCTCTACTTCGCTATGCTTTACCTGGGCCTTGGAGAAAACAGCACAGCCCTCGACTGGCTAGACCGCGCTTACAAGGAGCGCACCGACCGCCTCGTTTACCTCGGTGCCGAGCCAATGGCCGATCCCCTGCGCTCCGACCCGCGTTTCACGCAGTTGCTACACAAAATCGGCATCCAGTAGGCCGCCTTAGGGCGTGAGATATCGTTCTCCGCACTCAGCGGGGAAGAGACTGTCTGCGAGATACGAAGGAGGTGCAGGGAAGTAATGCCCCTCCGATATCCGCCGTGGCCCCTCCCCAACTCTTCGCGATTCCGTCCCGGTCGCAGATCACGGGCTCGGAATCTCCGGCTGCAACTGCAAACCCATCGGAATCGTGCTGTAAATCGCATCCACGCCGAGCGAAGCAAAGAAGTTCCATTCCGCCGGAGTGTTCGCTGGATCCGCAAATGCGCGCATCCCCAGCGAGTGCGCCGCCGCGACAAACTCCGCGCCGCTTCCCGGCTGCTGCTGCTCTGCTGCGCCGAAGAAGTCCATTTCGCCGCCTACCACGCGCACGCCGGTAACGACCCCCGTGATCAGAAACTGCATCGGCGAAGCATACCCGGGCAGACGGAACACCGGCCCAATCTCCGCCCATGTCAGGCCGAGCGAGATCTTCTTGTCGATCACAGTCACCGGCAGTCTCGTAACCTGCTGCACTTGCGCGGGCGTCAACAGTTGCAAACCGTCGAGGTCCAGCTCACGCGGAATCTCTGGCGCCGCCTGCTGGGCCAGGTAGAGCAGCGCGGGCGAGAACGAATCGAACATCACGCGGTCGGCAAACCGCGCCGTACGAATTTCACTGACCGCCGCGCTCACCAGCGGCTGCTCCAGGCTATCTCCCGGATCGCAGAGCGGCGAAAACGCCTTAAGCTCCACAATCAAGATGCCGCCCAGGTCGTCCCCGGCCCGGTTGTTGAACTCGCGCGCCACGTTGATGATTTGCCTCAGCTCCGGCACGTAGGGCAGCCGCGCCTGAAGCTGGTCTAGCGTCAGCGACCGGATGCACGTAAAGTCGCGCAGAAAGTCATCGTGAAACACTGCCAGTCGCCCGTCAGCTGTGAGCTGCACGTCCACCTCGACCACGCGTGCGCCCAAGGTATAAGCCTGCCGCACCGAGTCGACCGTGTTCTCAATCGGCAAGCCAGGATTCGTGGCCGAAGTGTACGGCCCAACGCCATGGTGCCCAATCGCAACAGGGCCCACGTTCAGCCTCAGGAAGTCCTCCGCGCTACCGTGCGGGTTCCCCGGTTCAGAAGACGGAGCCTTCGCCGCCTGGGTCGGGCCGCCAAACCAGGTCATCAACGTGATCAGGGTGCCCCGTATGAACCAGTTCCGAAAGCAGGGTCGCGCACACTTGCCGGAATTGTCTTTCTCTGAGGAATGCATGTCCGTGCTCCTTCTTCGCCTCTTTGGGTCTCCGTGAGCCTGCCAATCGTGCCCGCAGCATCCGGCGTCTCGAAACTTCCTGCAAGCGACAAGGAGCGACCTACACCTACCCGCCCCACGTGTCGCTTTATGTCGTATCCGGCTTACCTAAAGGAAGCGGCCAAAGAGTCCTTCTCGACCTAGGCTAGCTACCAAGCCCAGGTTCCTATCGGTCAGCATTTGAACAGGGAAGTAGTTGCCCCGAACCTTCCCCTCCAGTTCATATCAGGTCCAACGGTGAACGAAGAATTGCAGCGCCACTCGCGTCTTGAATTCCCAACCAGTCCAGGTGGATTCCCACAGAACCGGGCCGGCGCGGGGGTGCGCCAGCCGATCCATTAACCCTGGTCGACGCTTAGGGAAGGGGGTATAGGAAGGTCTGGCGGGCTTCTTATCCTCAAATCAGGCGCAAAAAAACTTGTGGAAAACCCAAAGAGAGCCTGTGATATCGCGTCTCATAACGTATATTATGTTAACTAAAGAGCGAGTCGTAAATATATATCTACTGGAGGCCGAACCCAAAGATTGGGTCGTTCCGCCCTAGGGACGCCACTCCCCTCTTTTCATCTCTTCTCAGCGGATTTGTTTGTGCTGGCTTTGGCGAGTTCGTAGTTAATGTATT
>DATFRZ010000097.1:0-69728 GCA_035262885.1 Candidatus Acidiferrum sp. | reverse complement strand
TTCAAAAGGTTCACGGGGAGCTAACAAGAACCCGGCCTACCACGACCGGGCGTTGTTGCCGCCTTCGACCAGAAACACATGAAAGTCCGTCGCCAGAGGCTGCGCACCAACCTGCCGCATCATTGCTGCGATTTGTCCCCGATGATAAGAGGAATGATTGGCGAGATGCTGCATCAGGTGCGCCAGGCTTAGGTGCGTCTTGCGAACGGGGAGCATTTTTCTCAATGCCTCATCTGTAAGGCGATTGACAAACTCGGTCTGCTCTCTTTCGATTTCCACCCACTTCAGCCGAACCGCATCGACGTTGGGAAACGCGTCCGGGCGAAAGAGGGCATCGTGTCGATTCCACAGATCGGCCAAGAATGCCGGGCTCTGGGACGGCTCCTTCCAATAGGCAAGCCATCCCCATTCGCCGCCGATGATGTGTAGCAGGGTGTCTCGTATGGAACGGAAGCTACCGCTCAGGTCGCGAGTGAACTGCTCAACACTAAGCGCGCTTGCCGCCTGCAAGACCCGCTGGTTTGCCCAGCGGTCGTATTCGAAGAGCAGTTGAATGTCATCTAGGTTCATGAAAAAGCGGCCCGCAACAATAGTCGTATTTGTTCGTGAAATCTTACCTTGCCTTGTGCGGCTGGGGGAAGCTCGAAGCGGTTCCTAGAGAGTGCCTGGAAAATACACGACCGACAGAATTACGCTGCAAACCGCACGAGGCTTGCTGGACGCCAAAGGCCGGTGTCGCTACACTGTCTCTTCCTACTTGACTGAATTGCGAAAGGACACGCGAGGATCGAGGCGCGGATGCTGAAGTTCTACACGGCCGGTGAATCGCACGGACAAGCGCTTTTCGCATACATTTCCGGGCTTCCTGCGCAACTCCCCATCGATCTGAAGTTCATCAACCAGGAGCTGCACCGCCGCCAGCTTGGTTACGGGCGCGGCGGCCGCCAGAAAATTGAGAAGGATCACGCGGAGATTTTTGCCGGAGTTCGCCACGGCAAGACCATCGGCGCGCCCATCGCGTTGCGCATCGAGAATCGTGACTGGGCGCATTGGGAGAAAATCCTTCCGGTCGAGCCCGCCGAGGACGATCCCGGCGCTAAGAAACTGATCGCGCCTCGACCCGGCCACGCCGACCTGGCCGGCTCGCTGAAATTCAATTATCACGATGCGCGTTACATCCTCGAACGCGCATCCGCGCGCGAAACTGCGGCGCGAGTAGCCGCAGGCGCATTCGCCAAAATCCTCCTGAAGGAATTCGGAACGGAAATCGCGAGTCACACCATTCAGGTGGGCAACATTCGCCTGGAGCATGCCGTTTCCTGGAAAAAAATTCGCACTGTCAGCGCTGACCTGGATTCGCCGCTGCGCTGCGCCGACGCTGCTCTTCAGGAAAAAATGAAAGAAGAAGTCGATGCGGCGCTCCAAGCGGGCGACACAGTTGGCGGCATTTTCGAAATTGTTGCCCACAATGTTCCTCCCGGTCTCGGCAGCCATGCGCAGTGGGACGAAAAACTGGATGGCCGTCTCGCGCAGGCGCTAATGAGCGTACAGGCAGTGAAAGCCGTCGAAATCGGCGACGGTGTATCCATCGCGGCCTCGCATGGCAGCGATGTGCAGGACGAAATCTCTTACGACAGAGGGACGCACCGTTTTCGCCGCTTCACGAATCGCGCGGGCGGCCTCGAAGGCGGCATCACCAATGGGGAAGACATTGTGATTCGCGGCTACCTCAAGCCCATTTCCACCTTGCGCAAGCCGCTGCACACTGCCAACTTGGTCAGCAAGGAACCGGTGCAGGCCGCGTATGAACGCTCGGACTGGTGCGTGGTCCCCGCCGGCGCGGTCGCGGGCGAAGCGATGGTTGCTCTTGTGTTAGCCGATGCTTTTCTGCAAAAATTTGGGGGAGACTCGCTCGCCGAAATGCGGCGAAACTTCGACAACTATGTCCGACAAATCGACGAGTTCTAAAGCGCCCGCCTCTGCTGCTGAAACGCCACCGGTGTCTTCTCCGCCGCGCAAAATCTACCCCATCGTAAAATATGGCGATCCGATCCTGGAAAAACCCGGCGCGCCTGTAAAGAGTTTTGACGCGGAACTTGAAGAGCTAGCCGAGGAAATGTTCGCTTCTATGTACGCGGCGCAAGGCGTGGGGCTGGCCGCTCCGCAAATCGGAAAAAGCATGCGCTTCGCCGTGGTGGACGTGACCGGCGGGAAGAACCCGGAGGGGAAAATTGTCCTGGCGAATCCCGAGGTAACTCACGCCGAAGGGGAAGTTCGCGAAGAAGAAGGCTGCCTTTCCATTCCCGGCTTCCGCGGTTACGTCATGCGCCCGCAGTTTGTCACGGTCAAAGCGCAAAACGTGAAAGGCGAGCCATTCGAAATTCGCGGCGAAAACCTCCTGGCCCGCGCGTTCTGCCATGAAATCGATCACCTCAATGGAATTCTCTTTCTCCAGCATCTCGGCATGCTGAAGCGCGACATGATTAAGCGCAAAATCAAAAAGCTGCGCAAGCAAGGCGAGTGGTGATTCCGTTTATACCCACCTCAAAGACAGGCTTCGATATTTCTTGTTCGAGCTGGCCACCGAGTCGTGTCATCCGGAGCGAAGCGAAGGATCTCAGCGATGAATTCGACTGCGCCTCCCCAAGGAGCGCCAAAACTGCGTATCATTTTCTGCGGCACGCCTCAATTCGCTGTACCTACGCTGAAGCATCTCCTCGCCAAGTTTGATTTCGCGGTTATGGGAGTCATCACGCAGCCCGACCGCCCGCGCGGCCGCGGCCTGCGGTTTTCTGTGTCTCCTGTGAAGGAAGTCGCACTCGCCGCGAATCTTCCCGTGCACCAGCCGGAAAAGATTCGCGCTCCGGAAGTTCAGCTGCTGCTCGAAAGGCTTGCCCCCGACGTCATCGTGATCATCGCGTATGGACAGATTATCCCCTCGCGCCTTCTTTCCATTCCTAAACAAGGCTGGATCAATCTGCACGCTTCGCTTCTCCCCCAATATCGGGGCGCTGCTCCCATCAACTGGGCCGTTGTGAACGGCGAGACGCGCACCGGCCTCACCACCATGCGCATTGATGCGGGCATGGACACTGGCGACACTCTTCTTCAGCGCGAAATGGAAATCGGACCAAACGAGACTGCTCCCGAATTGGCCGCGCGAATGTCCGAAGCTGGTGCACCCCTCATGGAAGAGACGCTGCGCGGCCTCGCTGCCGGCGCGATTGTTCCGCGTTCGCAGAACCATGCCGAAGCCACCGTCGCTCCGATCCTCAAAAAAGAAGACGGTCGCATCGACTGGAATCGCTCTGCGCAGGAAATCTACAACCGCATGCGCGGCTTCGCGCCCTGGCCCGGCGCTTACACCACATTTCGGGGCCAGACCTGCCACCTTTGGTGCGAGCCAGCCTCTCTGGCGGCAGAAGTCCATAGCAATTCTTCCCTAGCCGCCGACTCGGCCCCCGGCACTCTCTTCGGTTCCAGGAGCGACTGGTTCGTTTCCTGCGGCAGCGCAACTCTTTTGCGCCTGCAGTCCGTCAAACTGGAAGGCCGCAAACAAATCAGGGCCCCCGAATTCGCCAATGGGGCTCGCGTTAAACCCGGCGAACGCTTCGGACACACCTGATTTGCGCGCGCCAAAACACTAAGGCATACTCGAATTCTTCGTAGTCTTCAGTAATTGACGCGGATTGATTTACTTTGGATCGACCGCAGTATGGGGAGTCCGTTCTTACATGCACATCTCTAAAGCCTCAAAACACTGCGGGCGGATGCGAGCCCGCCACCCGAAATTCCTGCGCGCCGCCGCTGCCTGGTGCCTCGCAGCGCAGCTGGCGTTCCTGCCCGTTGCGACCGCTGGCGGGGATACGCTTGCCTCCGCGGCTACGCCGGCGCCAACACCGGTCTCAGCCAACGATCCCGTCTTAAGAGCCATGCAAACGGAGCTGGCACGAGCTGTCGCCGAATTAGCGAAAAGTGAACAGCCTCCCTACTACCTCGGTTACACCGTCTATGATCAGGATTTCGTCGTGCTGGCCGGCGCTTATGGCAGCGTGTTTGGGAGCAACAACGTGCACCGGCGCTTTGCCGACGTCACCATGCGCGTCGGCTCTCCCGACCTTGATAACACGCACGGGCAAAGCCGCTCGAGCGGCGTTACTTCCGGCACGCTTCCCGTCGGCAACGACTCGGACGCCATCGCCCGCGTTTTGTGGGAACTTACCGACCGCGAATACAAACGCGCCGTTCCGTCCCTGATGAATGTTCGCACCAACACTGCGGTTCGCGCCGAGGAAGAAGATAAGTCTCCCGATTTTTCCAAGGAGAAGCCCCAAACGCATATCGGCGAAGCCTCCGCCGCGCCCTTTGATCAAACGGCTTGGGAAGGCGAAATCAAACGCCTCTCCGCTGCCTTCCGCAAATATCCCAACGTTTATTTCGCCACCGTAGTTCTGCAGGTCGCGAACTCCAATTCGCGCATGGTTTCGAATGAGGGCACCACCCTTGTTTCGCCCAGTTCCTCTACGCGCCTGGTCATGGAAGCACAAACGCGCGCTGACGACGGCATGGACCTCCTTCGCGTCGAAACTTTTCAAGCCCCAAATACCAAGGGTCTCCCCGCCGAAACCGAACTTATTGCAAAAATCGAAAAAATGGCCGCCGACCTCAGCGATCTTCGCAAAGCTCCGGCGGCGGAACCTTACGACGGCCCCGCGCTTCTCAGCGGCCGCGCCGCGGCCGTATTCTTCCACGAAGTCCTCGGCCACCGCCTCGAAGGCCACCGCCAGCGCGACGAAGAAGAGGGCCAGACCTTCACCAAGAAAATCGGCCAGGAGGTTCTGCCAAAATTTCTCAGCGTGGTTGACGATCCGACCAGTCACGAGATCGCTGGAGTGAAACTCGCCGGCGCCTATGACTATGACAACGAAGGCTCCCCCGCCCAGCACGTGGACGTAATCAAGGACGGCATCCTCAAAAACTTCTTGATGTCGCGAATGCCCATCAAGAATTTCAGCGTTTCGAATGGGCATGGCCGAAATCAACCTGGACTGATGCCAACCGGCCGACAAGGAAATTTAATCGTCACATCCACGCAAACCGTGCCGGACACCCAGATGCGCCAAAAGCTTATCGACGAAGTGAAGAAGCAGGGCAAGCCGTACGGCTTATATTTCGACGACATCCAGGGCGGCTTCACCATCACCACGCGCCAGTTGCCGCAAGCGTTTCAGGTGCTTCCCGTCATGGTGTACAAGGTTTACGCCGACGGCAGGCCTGATGAATTGGTGCGCGGCGTGGACATTGTTGGCACGCCGCTCGCCGCGCTGACCCGCATCCTCACAACCGGCGATCAGCCGCATGTATTTAACGGCGTGTGCGGCGCGGAAAGCGGCCAGGTGCCCGTTGCGGCCGTCGCTCCTTCAATGCTTTTCTCCGAAATGGAAGTGCAAAAGCGCGCGCATCAGCATGAGCGCCCGCCGCTTTTGCCGCCTCCCGGTTTCGAAGACAACACGGCGCCTTCAAGAACCGGCTTGCAAACCAAAACCGAGGTGAAGCCATGAGCGCCCTCGGACTTCGCTGCAAATCTGCTTTCCTTCTAGCCCTGACGATCGCGCTGAGCGTTTTATCGCCTCGCGCCGCTTCGAGCGACTCGAAGGCTTCTCCCGACCCGGCGATGGCCGCCGCTCACGCCGCTGCCAAAGGCGATGGCCTGCTCGAAGCCCTGCTTGCCGAACTCGACCGTTCGAAGGCGCAACTCAAAATGGACCAAGTCCAGCCGCCCTATTTCATCGAGTATCGCGTCAACGACGTGGACGACTTCTACGCCGAAGCCGCTTTTGGCGCGCTCCGGGAAGGCCAGCATGGGCACTATCGCGTCCTCCGAGTGGTCGTGCGCATCGGTGATTACAAACAAGACAGCTTCTACGCGCGCGGCGAAGGGGAATCCACCATTCTCCCGCTGGACAATGACCCCATCGCGCTTCGCCATCAAATCTGGCTCGCGACCGACGATGCTTACAAGGCCGCTGGCCAGGCGCTCGCCGAAAAACAAGCCGAACTCAAGCGCTTCAGCGCCGACGCCAATCCCATCGACGATTTCGCCAAATCCGCCCCGCTTATCGCGGTGGAACCCACGGTTTCGCTTAAGCTCGATGAAGCTTCCTGGAAGAAAACGCTGGAGGACGTCACGAATCTTTTCCGCCAGTATCCCGACATACAATCGGTGACCGCGTCCGCGCGCTTCAATGCGATCAACGAATACCTCGTCAATAGCGAAGGAACCGTCACGCGCTGCGGCAAAACGACCTACTCGGTGCAGCTGAACGGCGCGGCACAAGCCGACGACGGCATGCGCCTCAGCCGCAGTCCGGCCTTCGTGGTTGCCCGCATGGAGGAATTGCCTACACACGATGCGCTGGTGGCTGACAGCAAGAACATGCTCGACACTATCGTCGCGCTTCGTCGGGCGCCGATCGTCGAAGAAGAGTATCGCGGCCCCGTTTTGTTTTCCGCGGATGCCGCTGACGACGTCGTCGCCTCTCTCATTGGCCAAAACGTAGTTGGACGCAAGCCCGCGCTCGGCCGTCCGAACCGCACTACCGGTGCTTTTGCCACCAGCTATAAAGCGCGCGTGCTCCCGAATTTTCTTTCCGTAGTTGACGATCCCACGCTGAAGGATTTTCAAGGCAAGAGTCTCGTCGGCAGCTATATGTTCGATAGCGAAGGCGTAAAAGCTCAGCCCGTCAGTACCATCGAAAACGGAACACTTACCAATTACCTCATCGGGCGGCAGCCGCTACGCGACTTCCCTGCCTCGAACGGCCACGGCCGTGCGGCCGCAGGAATGGCTGCAAGCCCAAATCTCGGTGTGCTCTTGTTGAAAAGCTCCGAGGCACAATCCCCCGAAAACTTGAAAAAGAAAGTCATGGAAATGGCCAAGGAACAGGGCAAACCGTACGGCTATCGGGTGGAAACGCTGGGGCAGCCCGGAAATACGCCGCGGCTGCTCTATCGGGTTTACGCAAGCGATGGCCACGAAGAACTCGTGCGGGGCGCCGTGTTCAACGAACTGGACACGCGCGCTCTTCGCACCGCCGTGATTGCGGCGGGCAACGATCCCCTGGTCAGCAATCGCCCGGGTGGTGTGCCTACCACAGTCATCAGCCCCTCGTTGCTGTTTGACGAATTGGAAGTGAAGCGCGCGGACACTAGTAAAGACAAGTTGCCTGACTATCCGGCACCACCGCTGTCCAGGAAATAGTAAACCGATACAGATTGCACCCTTCTAAGGGCAATTTGTTTCTTTTTGCGCTTTCTATTTTCCGATTTCTATTTTCTAATTTCTTTTCGACATGACCCTCAAAGAACGACTTGAATGGCTCACCCGCATGACGCTTCTCGTGTTCATCCTGGCGTCCGCGGCGTTTCTCAGTGCGATTACGGCCATGCGCATCGCCATCCATGGCCGCGAAGTCACCATGCCTAACCTTGTAGGTAAAAACGTCTCCGAAGCGAGCAAGATGCTGCAATCGCGAGGCCTGGTGTTGCGGGTCGCTGACCGCATCTACAGCGACCAGCCCATTAACGTCGTCCTTCGTCAGACGCCCACAGCAGGCTTGCTCATGAAAGTTTCGCAGCAAGCCCACGTCGTTCTTTCCCTCGGCCAGCGCCAGTTACAGATTCCTTTGCTCGAAGGCAATTCCCTGCGCGCCTCGCGCGTCGAATTGCTCCGCCAGGGCCTGCAAGTCGGCGAAGTATCGGCCGTAACCATGGCGAACCAGCCCGCCGACGCCATTGTGCTCCAGAATCCCAAGCCCGGAGCAGGCGCCGCCACGCCTCGCGTGGATGTGCTCATCTCGCAAGGCCCGAAAGAAGCCTCCTATCTGATGCCGAATCTTGTGGGGTTGAGCGAAGTGGATGCGCAGCGCCGCCTGGATCAGGCGCAAATGCGCCGCAAGGTGAATTATGTTGGGGCGCCCCAGTGGCCCCACGGCTCTGTGATTGACCAGTCGCCCATGGCCGGCGCGAAAGTTCCCGCTTCCGCCACGATCGAACTCACCGTCGCCAATTAGTTTCTGGGTTAAAGAGCGAATTCAACTGGGTTCGGTGCTCCATGACTCTCTCCGGCTACGCTTTCACGGGTCTCACACCGCGCGCTTCTCGTAGCTCGGCGACCCACTTTTCTAAAACGAATTGTTGCGGAGACTCAATTTTGGTGAACACAACTCCCATTCTTGTCCCCTGCCGGGCATGAGCCACCTTGCCCAGAGCCGCAAAGTTCGCTCCGGCATGTTGAATCCTGATCAGGATACGCGCGCCGGGCTGAAGCGGTCTCTGCGTGGTCACGCCGCACCCAAACAAGCTCAGGTCGCAGGTTTGTTCGACAATCTGCGTCTCCGATTCCACATCCGTCATTTCGACACTGGCTACAAAGGGATAGCGGCGTGCACGTGGACGTTCTGATTGCACAAGAATAATCCTCTCGTTGGACTTGTCGTGTGGCCGCGGGGTTGCCGTACATTTTATATCATGACGAATATATAATTCGAGGCAATGAGCGCATCTCATGCGTGCTCCGTATAAGCCGCTAACGAACTGTGTTATTGGCAAACTTCCTATCCGCCCCTTCCGAAAAAACCATGCAACGAAAAAGCGGCAATAGTCACAACTCGTGGAAGGAGAGCAACGACAAACGACCACTTCGCATACCTGCTCGGGGCCCTCCTTTCGATGCCGCAGGGCCATCGCTTCGCTGCCGCCGGTTTCCGCATGGTCGAGATGGGAACATCGGCCATCGGTCTTTCGCCGTGGCCGCTTACGCTGACTTGATCGGGGCCCCTTCGGCTTCGACCACGGAGCCAGTGCGTAGCGAACGGGCAAGGACCTGACTGTATTGGAAAAAATGCGTCGCAAGAGTACTCCGGTACTATTGACGCGCGAAGCGAGCCACAAGAAAAATGGCAGGTGAAAGCAGCCCTGCCTTTCATTTCCCCTGAAAAATACAGTTGTGCAGGATCACATTCGTGGACGCTCCCCTTCTGCGCCGCGCAGAAAACCGCATTTCGTTCAAGATGTTCGTCAAGCTGTCGGATCCCGCGACAGGCGCGTTCGAAATTACGTCCACCATTGATGTGAGCTGCCACGGCGCGCGTGTCGTCAGCAAGAACCTTTGGGAAAAGAACCGCGACCTATTTCTCCAACCAATCCGGGGCAACCTCCCCTCGCGCGGACGTGTGGCGCACTGCCAAGCACGCCAGGATGGCTCCTACGAAATAGGGCTCGAACTGTATCCCCGCACCGAGGACTGGACCAGGTCCGGCAAGCTTCCAAGCAAGCCATAACAAAAATTGAAATCGGATCTGTACTCATCGTCTCGAAAGCCTAGGTCGCATTGAAACGTGCCGCAAGGAATGTTTCACAAATCATGCAGAATGCGGGCATTTTCAGACCCGCAGGGCAATCACAAATCGGTGAAAGATCGGGAGGAGCGATGGCCACAGCCGTGTTCGAACCTCAGGAATCGCACCTGGACAAATATTTCTTTCCGGGTATGGCGCTCCTGATGGTCACAACAGTGTTTTTCGGATTCGCGCTCCTACTTTCTTGCCGGAGTGTTCGCGGCTCCCTTGCCGAACTGGCTGATCCACGTGCACGGCGCAGCGTTTACGTTGTGGATTCTACTCCTCGTCACACAAACCCTACTGGTGCCGGCGAATCGCGTCGACTTCCACAAGAAGCTTGGGATTGCCCCGCGTAAGGGTCCCCTTAGGCGAGACCTCGGCGTGGCATGCTTTGCCACCTGGGCGCAGGACCTGGCGCGGACGATTCGCAGTACCTTGGTGCAGGTTCCTGAAAAGAGGGGCCTGTACCTTTTAGGGATTGCCTCGCTTTGTAGCTGCGGCCTAAATTGAGGGATATGTTTGGCCGGCTTGACAGAACAAAAGCATCTGCGTTCGGAGATCGGGTAAGCCTCGCGGCCAAGCCCTCTCCCCTGGAAGGACCTGCGAGTTATTACGGGCAGTCCGCCGTCATCGACCTGAAGAAGTTGGGCAGGCGCGAATGGTGGCTGTGGCTTTCCGCCCTGACGGTGACCATGCTTTCCGCGGCGGGATTGCTCCTCACTCAATTCTCCCGGCTATTCAGGCAGAAAAATCACTTCTACGAAGTGACCCCCGAGCAGGCGCGCTGGGGCATTTTGTGTTTGCTGCTGCTATTCAATGGCTGGATGCTGTACCGGCAGCGGTCGTTCCGAAAACTGCGCAAAGAAGCCACGGCACCAAGCGCTGGATCCGAGGACAGCGCGGCGCTTTCCGATGATACGGCTGCGATTGACCCGGTGACCGGCTTGTACACGCGCACTTCGGCGCTGCTGCACCTGGGAAGAGAAATCGCCCGCGCGAAGAGGCAGAATTCGGCGTTGAGTATGGCCACGATTCACCTAGAAGATTTGGCAGACTTGACGCAGCGGTATGGCAAGACGGCCGTGGATCAGGCGCTGAAAGAGTTTGCCAGGCGGCTCAGAGAAGTGAGCCGCGGTTCGGACTATGCGGTGCGGCTGGCCAGCGACGACTTCGTGCTGGTGCTGCCCAAGTGCAACGTCGGCGAAGTGACCCAGGTGTTGAATCGCATGGGATCGATGGACCTGGAATGCGCCGGGAAGCGAATTTCGCTTGCGTACACCACGGGCTGGGTGGACTACCAGCCCGGGGACATGCCCTCCGACCTGCTGAAACGCGCGTCGCACCTTCTGCACTTGTATGGTGACGCGGCGAAAGACAGCTACGCCGCAACGGGAACCTCCAACTAGCCTGGGCTCCTCCAAAGATAACGATTCCCAGATCCTTCAACCAAACGGAAACGCCAACTGCCCCCTTCGCTGCTTGCATGGCGCCAGCGACCGCGTGTGGTGCTGGCCCGAAAGACTGGGCCGTGGCTAGCCGGAGGGAGCCTGCTTGTGGAGCGTGGTACAGAGGGTGAGGGCGGTGTTGGGGTCGATGGCGTTGTCGCCTTCGTCAATTAAGCGGATGATGCCCTGCTTGTCGATGACGATGTTCGCGCGGAGCGCCCACTGATAATCTTCGTTCTCGATGCTGTAGGTCTTCAGAATGCCGTAGGAAGTGAGCATCTTGCGGTTCATATCGCTGAGCAGAGGAAAGCGGAGGCCGTTCTGCTTGGCGAAGGCGGCGTTCGCCGCCGGACTGTCGAGGCTAACGCCGAAGACGGCTGTATCTTCCGTAGGAATGCGGCCGGAAGCAATGCCGGTCTGGACGGCGCGCATTTGTTGGGTACAACCTTCGGAAAATGCGAGCACGTAAACAGCCAGGAAGACGTTCTTTTTGCCGCGGTAGTCACTGAGCCTGACGGTCTTCCACTCGTTGGTGAGAAGAGTGAAATCGGGAGCGGGATCGCCGACTTTGAGAGACATGCGGGCCACATCGCGGGCCCTGTGCACCTGGTGAGCGAGCGGAGGAGCGGCCGCCGCCGCGACGAGAATCAAACCAACGACGAGCGCGCGTTTCATCAAAAGAATTCTTCCCAAGCCTAAGACTCTCCTCAAGGTCGAATGACAGCTAGCCTTTTCCTGAAGACCAAGGAAGAGGACAAATTATTCCCTAAGAAGGGGGGGCGTTTACCGCCTTCGCGGGCAATTGCTGGGGGCTTGCGAAACCATCGGGGGAGTGGATTAGGTCTATAATGTGCGGCCTTTGGAAGGCGGAAAAGGGTTGTGTTGTGAGTGGAAAGGAAAACTGACGATGAGAGCAGTGAAAGTGGAGCACGCGCTGTCTCCCAGGGGAAATCGGGTGACTGGGCTTGGTGTTGGTGTGGCCTTGGCAGGGGTGAGCCTGTTGGTGGCGCGGGTCTGGGCCGGGCCAGACGGCGCTTCGACGGGAGCCAAGGCGGAAGGCGAGGCGGATGCGGCCGTGCGAGTCGTACCCAACTACGCGCTTGAAGAACGGTTTCTGCCGGATGCCGTCAACAAGCTGGTGTTTGATCTGGCGGTGACTCCGCACTGGTTCAGTGAATCGGACAAATTCTGGTACAGCTACCAGAGCACAGAAGGCACGCGCTACTATGTGGTGGACCCGGCCAAGAGAACCAAGAACCCGCTGTGGGACAACCCCAAAGTAGCCGCCGAACTCTCAAGGCTGACGAACTTCCCGTACGACGCGCAGCACCTTCCGGTCAAGCGCCTGAAACTAGTGGACAGGGACGCGAAGATGCGATTTGAGGTGGAGATTCGCAAGGACGCGGTGGTACCGAACGAACCTAAAAAGGAAAAAAGCCAGGAGGACATCGAGGAACAAGGCAAAGAAGGAGAGATAAAGCAGGGAGAGCAGCAAGGTCAGGGGGCAGCAGGAACCGCCGCAGGAGAAAAACTGGAAGAGACGCGCACGATTTATTTTGAATATGACCTGGCAGCGGGAAAAGTGACGCGGCTGGATAATTTTGAAGCTCCGAAGAAAAAGCCAATGTGGGCCTCCGTATCGCCCGATGAAAGAACCGTTGTGTTCGCGCGGGGACACAACCTCTATGAAATGGACGCGCAGAATTACGCAAAATCCTTGAAAAAACCAGGCGATACAAGCGTGATCGAAACGCAACTGACAACCGACGGCGTGGAAAAATACAGCTACGCGCGAGTGCTGCTGCCCGAACAGGAAGAGCAACTGAAGAAACAAAACAGGGGTGATACCAACAAAGCGGGGCAACGCACACCGTCAGTGACGATTCATTGGTCGAAGGATTCGAGGAAGTTTGCGCTCGAGCGCGAAGACAACCGCAAAGTAGGCGACTACTGGGTGATTCATTCGCTGACGAATCCGCGGCCCATCCTGGAGGCCCGCAGCTATCCGTTGCCTGGCGAGACGAACGTTCCGATTGGAGAAATCAACATCTTTGACGTGGCCGGCAAACAGCGCGTGGTGATGCAACCAAAAAGCTTTGTGGATGAGGTCCTTGCCATTTCCGACGCAGCGCAAACCGAACGCGACCGCCAAGAACTGCGGGAAGAGCAAGAAGAAAACCGGCTCAACCCAGCGCCACTTTCGCGGATAAGCCCGAAGTGGCTGGCGGACACTTCGGACAAGCTCTACTTCACGAGCCGAAGCCGGGATTTCCGGCAAGTGGAAGTGGACGTGGCGGACAGCACCACGGGCAAAGTAGAGAAGCTTTTCCAAGAGCGCTCGAACGTGTGGATGACGCAAAAGCCGCTGCGCCTCGTGGACAACGGTAAGGAGCTTTTGTGGTGGTCCGAACGCGACGGATGGGGCCACTTCTATTTGTATGACGGGCAAGGCAAGCTGACGAACCACATCACGTCGGGCGAATGCGTGACGGACCAAATCGCTTCGGTGGACAGCAAAACGCGGACACTCTTCTTCACGGCCAACGGACGCGAGACAGGAGAAGATCCCTACTACACACATTTGTACCGTGTTGGCCTAGATGGGAATGGCCTGAAACTCTTGACGCCGGGGAATTTTAGCCACGCGGTGAGCTGGCCGGATTCAGGCAAATATTTCGTGGACACGTATTCGCGGGTGGACACGGCGCCGAAGTCAGTCCTGATTGATGGGCAAGGAGCGGCGCTCAATGAACTGGAAACGACGGACGTCTCGCAATTGATTACCGCAGGGTTTAAGTATCCCGAGACGTTCAAAGTGAAAGCCGACGACGGCGTGACGGATCTGTATGGAGTAATTTACAGGCCGTTTGATTTCGATGCGAGCCGAAAATACCCGGTGATTGAGTTTGTGTATCCAGGGCCGCAAGTGGAGCAAGTGACCAAGGCCTTTTCGCCGAAGAGCCCCAACGTGCCGCTGGCCCAACTGGGGTTTATCGTCGTCGAGGTGGGCAATCGGGGCGGAAGTCCGCAACGGGACAAGTGGTACGACAGCTACGGGTACGGAAATTTGCGGGATTACGGCTTGGCGGACAAGAAGGCGGCCTTGGAGCGCCTGGCGGCGACGCATCCATACATGGATTTGAGCCGCGTGGGGATGTGGGGGCACTCCGGTGGAGGATTCATGACCGCGGCGGCGATGCTGCAGTATCCGGATTTCTACAAGGCGGGATGGTCGGAATCGGGGAACCACGACAACAACGTGTACAACAACACGTGGAGTGAGAAATACCACGGCGTACGTGAAGAAACGCAAAAAGACGGGACCGAGAAGTTCTTCTACGAGATTGATAAGAACTCGGAAATTGCCAAAAACCTAAAGGGACACTTGATGCTCACGACGGGAGACCTGGACGACAACGTGAGCATGGTCAACACCATGCGACTGGCGGACACACTGATAAAAGCAAACAAGCGCTTCGAGATGTTGATTTTTCCCGGTATGCGGCACAGCTACATGCCAATCAACAGCTATGTGATGGTGGCGCGGGGAGACTTCTTCAGCAAATGGCTGCTAGGGAGCTCCGACACCGGGGCGGATGTCATCGAACTCCAGAGAGAAAAGCAGGCGACGCCAAGCAAGAAACTCAAGGAGTAGGTGGAAACAACCGGAGGTCCAAGGCAACCTTTGGGGGCCCGCAACGGCATCAGAAGAAATGGGATAGGAGGCGGGGACTATCCGGCTATTGTCAAAAGATATGGCCCACCTGTCCTTTCGTTCAGGTATAATTGGATAGTTAAACTGGGAGTTTTGCAGTCACAAAGGGTTTTCGCGGTCAGTTGTGGGGTTATTCTAGAATCGCAAGAGAGGTGTGGAGTGCGCATTCCTTTTTCCGGCGTTAGCGCGAAGTGGCTGACCGTGGGGGCGTTGGCCGCAGGACTATTCGTGCTGAGCGCCGCACCCAGCCGGGCACAGTGGCCGCACAAGAAGAAAAAGATCAACAAATCCACCAGTGCGGACAACACCGCGGAGCCGGACAAGATTCTCTACAACAAGGCGATGGACGACATCAAGCACGGCCGGCATGAGGTGGGCCGGCTGAGCCTGCAAACGCTAATCAATACCTACCCGGACAGCGAGTACCTGGCGAAGGCGAAACTAGCGATTGCGGATTCGTATTACAAAGAGGGCGGCACGGCGAATACGACCCAGGCCATTCAAGCGTACCAGGATTTTGGCGTGTTCTTCCCCATGCTGCCCGAAGCAGCCTATGCCCAACTGCAAGTGGCGATGGCGCACTTCCGGCAGATGGAAAAGCCGGACCGCGATCGGACCCAGGCGCGCGAAGCCGAGGACGCATTTCAGACATTTCTGCAAAAGTATCCGAACGATCCGCTGGCAGACAAAGCAGCGCAGCACTTGCGCGAAGTGCAGGAAGTATTGGCGGAAGGGGATTTCCGGATTGGCTATTTTTATTACACCACGCGAGGCGACAAACGGGCGGCAGCTTCCAGGCTGGCTAGCCTGGTAAACCGCTATCCGCTGTACAGCAGGGCGGACCGCGCTCTGTGGATGCTGGGAAACATCTGGGAAGGCACGGAGAAGAAGGAGCTGGCCGCACCGTATTACGCCCGACTTGTACGAGAGTACCCGCTGTCGCCGCTCGTTCCGCAAGCGAAAGACAAGTTGAAAGCGCTAAAGGCGCCCATACCCCAAGAGGACCCCAAGGCCGTGGCTTGGATGACCGCGGAGAAAAATGCGCCTCGGCAGCATCAATCGCTGATCGGCAAGCCCTTGAGGCTAGTGGAAACAAAGCCGAAGGCGGAGTTGTACACCGCAGCGAGGACGGGCGCGCCGACCATGAGCCCCGAGTCAAGCAACGAGGAAGGGATAGACATCCTGTCCGGAGGAAGCCAGCCGCGAATTGGCGGCTCCGGGACATCCATTGTGGCGACTGTGGCTGCCGGAGGTACAGGGGGAACGCCGAGCGGCGCGGAAAACGTAACGCCGCCTGCAGATGGAACGGAAGCAAAGCCAGACGCCCAAAAGCCGGATCCGGCGACTCCCCCGACAGCCAATGACGGTGCGGCTGCGGGAGGTAGCGAGACCGCGCAAAGGACGGATGGAGCCGCAGACGCAACCGCCAAGGACGATGGCGGGGCTGCTGCGACTGGCCCATCCACCAATACAACAAAGCCGGACGCCGCAGCCCAGGGTGGGCCTTCAGAGAATGCCCAAACGGACAAAAAAGACGGCAAGAAAGAGTCCAGCAGCAAGAAAAAGAAGGGCTTGAAAAAAATCATCCCGTGGTAGCACTCTCCATCTGCCATTAACAATCGTTGAACGAGGGGTGCGCGGACCAGCACCCGGTGGTTTTCGAGTGGGGTGTAGGGTACGTCCGGGAATAGTGTGCAATTGGGCAGTATTGATTTGCGACACAATCCAACCGCGGGGTGATTGACGCGCACGCCCGCGAATGCTCCAATAAAATGAAAGCAGGGCACCCGTTTGGCTGAGGTGCAGCCGGAGGGCCTTGCGCGGTGGAGTATCGCCGGAGGGTGTGTAGTGCCGAAGATTCTGGTTGCGGACGACAACAGCAACATCCAGAAGATGGTCGGTCTTGCACTGAAAGATCAGGGCATTGACGTGGTCGCCGTTGGAAACGGCGAAGCGGCCGTGCGCAAGATCGCGGATGTGCGGCCGGACCTAGTGCTCGCCGACGTATTCATGCCCGTCAGAAACGGCTATGAAGTCTGCCAGTTTGTGAAGATGGATTCCGCACTGTCGCATATCCCGGTGATTCTGCTGGTGGGAGCGTTCGACCCTCTGGATGAGCAGGAAGCGCAGAGAGTGGGCGCGGACGGCGTTTTGAAGAAGCCGTTTATTCCGCCGGACCCCTTGATCTCCATGGTGAAGTCCGCGTTGCAACGTTCTGGATCTGTACCGAGCCAAACGAGCTCGCCGGCTGATAAATTTGACGAGCCAGCGCAATTCGGCGCCAAGGAAATGCTGAGTCCGGCGAACCACAGCGTGCCGAAGGTGGCAGCAACACCGGTACCGGAATTCAACCTAGGAAGTAGTCCGGAGTTCGCGAACGAGAGCTTTGTGGAAGACGTGCCTCCGCGCCCGGAACCGCTACAGATTGATTCCGGCTCGCAGCCGGTGGCGTTCGGCAGCCTGCTTGAAACGCCTGGCGAAACGACTGGAACGACAGAGGACGATTCGAGTTTTACCACCGCGAGCTCGCCGGAATTTGCGATGGAGCACGATTGGCGCGACCGCGACGAAGAAGAAACGAACGCAGAAGAGCAAGAAGAGGAGCCGGCAGCGTGGCGGCCCGAAGGTACTGCAGACCAAGAAGGGGCTCCCGCCGCTAAGACGAAGAAGTCCAAAGGCAATGCCAACGATTGGCGCGTGGGCGGATTTGAACAGATTGCGGCCGGCAAGTCGCGAAGCATGGGATGGGAGCCGGAGGACGAAACACCGGCACCGGCGCCCGTGGAAACGGTCGCGCCAGCGGCAAGGAGTCGCGTCCCGGAAAAACCGACCCCTCCTCGTGCCCCTGTCCAACCGGTCCAAGAAGTTGCACCGCCGGTTCCAAGCAAGCCGTTTGTAGCGGAAACCTGGACGCCGCCTGCCGCGCCTGTGTCGCCTCCGGCCGCAAGCGGAGCACGCGTGACGCAGACGGCGACAGCGGTTGTTGATGACCACAAAGGGAAAACAGACAGCGAAGCGAAGCAAGCGGCCGAGAAGAAGGATGGCAAGGATTCGTGGTTTTCCGTTTCGTCCAGTCCATGGGAAAGTGAGATTCAGAAGGCCAGCCAGTTGGCTTCCACGTGGGACGCGCCGACGGTTCCGGCACCGAAGAACGGAAACGAAAAGGCAAGCCACGCAAGCCAGGAAACAAAGGCGGTAATTGAAGAAGCCGCGCTTCCACCGGCAACTGTCGAGGCGATTCGAGAAGAAGCCGCGCAGGTCGCAGAAGACGCCACATTCATCCTGGAGACGCCTGAGACCGCATCGTCCGCGGGAGGCAGCTTCTACGCGCAGGAAGAAGACGGAGTGTTGGAACCGAACAGCCCACCAGCACTGGCACCAGCACCGGCGACGTCACCGGCGCCCAACATGGATGACCTCGTCGCAAAAGTTCTCGCTAAGATGAATCCAGATGTGCTGCAAGCCGTGACCCGCGAGATCCTGAAGCCGGTCGTGGAAGCGATGGTCAAGGAAGAGCTGAAGTCCAAGAAATCGTAATTCCCTGCCCTGTTTTGAATTTCGCGGATCGTTCTTAACGCAAACCATCAAATGGAAATCTAGGGATCACCACTCTCGCAAACGGCGTCCCTATTTTGCCGTGGCAAGGCGAATTTGACGCGGCTGGTTTTTGCCCCGTATAGTCAAAGATTATTCTGAACGATTTAATTCGAGCATTGGGCAGCAAGACAGGTGTCCGCGGCTGAATGGAGAAACGCAGCGAATGGCTCGGGAGATCGCAAAAGCATACGAACCGCAGCGGATAGAGCCGCGTTGGGCCAAATTCTGGGTGAAAGAGGCGCTGTTCGAGGCCGACCCCCACGCGCCGGGGCCCGTGTTTTCCATCGTCATTCCCCCGCCAAACGTAACCGGTTCGCTGCACATCGGGCACATGCTGGAGCATACGGAAATCGACATTCTGACGCGCTGGCACCGCATGCGCGGATACAATACGCTGTTTCTCCCGGGAACGGACCATGCCGGAATTTCGACGCAACGTGTGGTGGTGAAATACCTCGCGGACCAGGGGATTGATTACCAGAAGCTGGGACGCGACGAATTTGAGAAGCAGGTTTGGAAGTGGAAGGAAGAAGCTGGCGGGCAAATTACGGAGCAGATGAAGGGGATCGGGGAAAGCTGCGACTGGTCTCGAGAGAAGTTTACGCTGTCGCCGGAAATGTCTCGAAAGGTCCGCGAAGTCTTCGTACGGCTCTATAAAGAGGGATTGATCTACCGGGCAACGCGGCTGGTGAACTGGTGCCCAGACTGTCTAACGGTGCTGAGCGACCTGGAAGTCGTGCACGAAGAGCGGCAAGGACATTTGTGGTACATCAAGTATCCGGTAGTCGGGACAAAGGAGTTCTTGACGGTGGCGACTACCCGGCCGGAAACGATGCTCGGAGATACAGCCGTGGCCGTGCATCCGGAAGACGAACGGTACAGGCACCTGATGGGCAAGAAGGCCGTGCTGCCGCTGATGAACCGCGAAATTCCCATCATCGCCGATAAACTGGTGGATCGCGAATTCGGGACAGGCGCGCTGAAGGTTACGCCCGCGCACGACCCAAACGATTTTGAACTCGGGAAAAGACATCACCTCGCAGAAATCGATGTGATGACCGACGACGCGCACATGAACGCCAACGCCGGCGCGTATGCCGGTATGGATCGATTCGCAGCGCGGAAGAAGATTGTGGAAGACCTAAAGGCGCAGGGGCTGCTCGAAAAGATTAGCGATCACACCAACGCGATTAGTCTTTGCGAACGCAGCAAGACGGCGGTAGAGCCGCGCATTTCGACGCAATGGTTTTGCAAAATGAAAGGCCTTGCCGCACCCGCTATCAAAGCCGTGGAGGAATACGCGCCGGGCAAGGAAAACACCATTTACATCATCCCCGAGAATCGTCGTACCGAGTATCTCAACTGGATGTACAACATCCGCGACTGGACGATCTCGCGGCAACTTTGGTGGGGACACCGCATTCCCGCGTGGTATTGCAAGGAAAACAGGCACATCACCGTGGCGCGCAAGACGCCGGCGCAGTGTGCGACGTGTGGCTCTTCGAACCTGGAGCAGGATCCCGACGTCTTGGACACGTGGTTCAGTTCCCAATTGTGGCCATTTTCGACCTTGGGCTGGCCGGAAGAGACGGCGGACTTTAAGAAGTACTATCCGACGACTTTGATGGTCACCGGATACGACATCCTGTTTTTCTGGGTGGCTCGGATGATCATGATGGGACTGCATTTTACCGGAAGAGCTCCCTTCCGCACGGTGTACTTGCATTCTCTCGTGCGCACTGGTAGCGGCGAAAAAATGTCGAAGTCCAAAGGGACTGGGCTCGACCCCGTGGCGTTGAACCAGCAGTACGGCACCGACGCGATGCGGTTCTGCCTGGCGTCCATGGCCGCGCCGGGAACGGATATCATCCTGTCGGACGACAAGCTGGCTAGCTCGCGAAATTTTGCCAACAAGATTTGGAATGCCGCGCGATTCTTGTTCGTAAATCTGGACAAGTTTGAACAGGGCGGTGCAAAGCTAGAGGATTTGGCAGCACCCGGGGTGCGGGCAAAGGCACCTTATGCAGCCGGCGGTAAAGTCCCGCTGGTGGATTCGTGGCTTTTCGCGAGACTGACCTCGACGATCGACATGGTGAATGACGCCCTGGCGAACTACCGGTTCCACGAAGCCGCGCAAGGGGTTTACCAGTTCTTCTGGGGCGACTTCTGCGACTGGTACATCGAGTGGGTCAAGCCGGAATTGCAGAGCGCCGACCGCGAGCGCGCGACGGTGGCCTGGAAAAACCTGTTCGCCGCCTTCGATGCCGCTTTGCGTCTTCTGCATCCTTTCATGCCCTTCTTAACGGAAGAGTTGTGGCATCAGTTGCCGCAGGCAGCGGGGGCAAAATCCATTGCCCTGGACCGTTTTCCGGAGGCTCAAGCACGTTGGAAGAACTCAACAGCCACTGACGAGCTGGCTCTAATCCAAGAGGTAGTGACAAAGTTGAGAGCCATGCGGGCTGAAAAGAGACAAGATGCCAAGAAGAAGCTGCCTGCAGAGCTTTCCTCCAGTAATCCAGCTCTCAGAAAGCTCCTCGAAGACAACTCTCAAGTCGTGCAGCGGCTTGCAGTCTTGTCGAGTTTCGAGGTCTTTTCCGAAGGTCTCAAAGGAACCGGCATGATCGTGCAAACCGCGATCTATGATCTGCGGATTCCATTTGAGGCGATCATCGATCCGTTAGCCGAAATTGCTCGACTCAAAAGGGAGATCGAGCGGTTAGAAAAAGACATTCAGTCGAAGAAGGCTCGACTCGACGATGAAGACTTCACCAGGAAGGCGCCTGAAAACGTCGTGAAAAACATGGGTATCGCCTTGGTGGAGAGACAGCTAGAGCAAAAGAAACTGAAAGCGCAGCTCGAGCAACTAGAGGGTAGCCAAGCTGTAGGCCATTAATTCCCGTGAACTGGCATTCCGAAGAAATCCAGAAGATCGTTCGAAACGCTCTGGCCGAAGATATCGGAGCGGGGGACGCCAGCACGGCGGCAACCACACCGCCTAACGCGGTGGCGCGGGCACACATTCTGGCCCGGCAGACCCTTGTTTGCGCCGGATTGCCTCTGGCAGAAGAAGTCTTTCGCGCGCTCGACCCGGAGATGGAAGTCGCCTCCCTGCGCGCGGACGGTTCCTTTGTAGAGCCCGGCACCGAACTGGTCGAGATACGCGGCAACCCGGCGGCGATCTTGACAGGCGAACGAACGGCTCTGAATTTTCTCTCGCATCTTTGTGGGATCGCAACATACACGCGAAGGTTCGTAGAACAACTCGCGACGACGAAGACGCGGATTCGCGATACGAGGAAGACCACTCCGGGCTTGCGCGTACTGGAAAAATACGCTGTGAAAATGGGCGGGGGGACGAATCACCGCTTCGGACTCTACGACGCCATTCTGCTGAAAGAAAACCACATGGCCCTCGCGGGAGGAATCAAGGCAGCGCTGGACAGAGCGCATACGTACGTGGCTCCGAAAGCACCGACGCCCCGGACGGCGAGCGCCTATGATGCTGCCGGATTGGATCCGGAGGTCGTGGGACCGCCTCCCTTGACCGTGCAGATTGAAGTGCGCAACGAGCGCGAACTGATCGAAGCGCTCGGGGCCGGCGCCGAGGCCGTGCTACTGGACAACATGACGCCCGAACGCGCCGCGGAGTGCGTGAAAATCGCCCGTGGCATGCGACCGGATTGTGTGATTGAAATCTCCGGTGGAATCACTCTTGAAAATGCACACGCCTACGCGAAAGCCGGTGCGGATTTTCTTTCTTCGGGGATGCTGACGCACTCGGCCCCCGCCTCAAACCTAAGCCTGCTTGTAGATGGCCTCGAGGACACGTAAGCTTAGGCGCGAAGATAATCCCCATGCATCCAGAAACCTTGCCGGGAACGACCGACCGGAGAGTAGCAGGGCTGCTGAGGCTGTTGGCGGACAACGCCACCATCGTCATCAGCGGAGCGCGCATCGCGCGCGAAATCGGCGTGTCGCGCTCGACGGTGTGGCGATGGGTCGAACGTTTGCGCGAACTGGGCGTTAAGGTAAAGGGCCAGGCCGCCACGGGGTATTTCCTCGAGAAAGTTCCCGACGTTTTGACTCCCCACGACCTTAAGCGGCAATTGAAAGGGACTCTGTTTGGAAAACGCATCTATCATTTTTTCAAGACGGATTCGACAAATCGCGTGGCGCTCGAATTGGGGCACGGGGGAGAACCGGAGGGCGTGGTCGTTCTTGCAGAGGAGCAAACCGCAGGGCGAGGCCGCGCGGGACGTACCTGGCATTCGGAACGCGCTGCTGGGATTTACTTGACACTGCTGCTCCGGCCAAAGCTGGCGCCGGTGCAGGCTCCGCTGCTGACGATGATGGCTGGACTCTCGGCTCACACTGCGGTCGAAGCGGTTACCGGCCTGGCAGTCGATTTGAAGTGGCCGAATGATTTGATCATCCGCGGAAAAAAAGCGGGCGGCATCCTGACGGAAATGCATGCGGAGCCGGGAATGGTGCGTTTTGTCGTCGTGGGAATCGGGTTGAACGTGAATCAAGAGAGATTCCCCGGCGAGCTTGTCGGCCTCGCCACTTCCCTACGCCAGGAAACCGGCAAGACCCAATCGCGTATGGAATTGCTGGTGCGGTTGCTGCGCGAATTCGAGGGCGACTACAATCGGTTTTTGCGCGAAGGAATCTCCAGCGTGATTCAGCGCTTCGAGGTGGTTTCCAGCTACGCGCATGGAAAGAAGGTTCGCGTGACCAACGGCACGGAGAGCTATGTGGGCACGACCGCAGGATTGGGGCCGGAAGGCCTGCTCCAAGTGGAGCGGGAGGACGGGCGCGTGGTAACGGTGATTGCCGGGGACGTCGCTGAGGCTCGCTAGATGCTGCTGACCATTGACGTCGGAAACACGAACACCGTGCTGGGGGTGTTTCGCGGGACAGAGCTGATTGCCAATTGGCGGCTGACCACAGCGCGCGAGCAGACCGTTGATGAATACGGCGTGCTGACCCGGAATTTGTTCACGTTGGCGGGACTCGACCGGAACGACATCACCGGAGTGATCATCAGCTCCGTGGTGCCGCCGGTGAATTGGACGCTGGGAGAGATGTCGCGTGTGTACTTAGCGAAGCAAGCGCTGTTCGTAGAAATGGGTGTTAAGACCGGGATGGCCGTGCTCGTGGACAACCCTTCCGAAGTAGGGGCCGACCGCATCGTGAACGGCGTGGCTGCGTTTCATTTGTACGGCGGGCCGTGCATCGTGGTGGATTTCGGAACGGCGATCACATTTGATGTGATTTCCGCTAAGGGTGAATACTTAGGTGGCGTGATCGCGCCGGGTCTCGGAATTTCGTCCGAAGCCTTGTTTGCGCGAACGGCAAAACTGCCTCGCGTAGAAATCAAGGATCCGGGAAGGGTGATTGGGACGAATACCATCAGCAACATGCAAGCGGGGTTGTACTATGGGGCGGTTGACATGGTGGACGGCATGCTCGCGCGCATGAAGAAGGAACTCGGCGAAGGCGCCAAAGTGGTGGCGACGGGAGGCCAGGCGAAACTCGTGGCAAAAGGGTCGAAGCACATCGAATACACGGACGAGTTTCTGACGCTGACGGGACTGCGCTTGATCTGGGAAAAAAATCAGCCCGCGGATCAAGGGAAGAGTGTGGCCGTAGATGCCCAGGGAGCACGGAGCGCGGTTCCTGCAAAGAAACCTCAGCGCTAGGGCTCTCGCTTTTGTAGTGGCGGGTCTTTTTTAGGCTGAGGCTTCTTGCCGAAGCCAGACCCATGCTTTCATCCGATCAGGCAAATCACTTGTCACACGCTGTCATGCCGGGCGAGCGAAGCATCTCAGCATAAAAGAATGGCTTGATCCCTGGCGCTTCTGGTATCGAGGTTATTTCAACGCTTTCGCTCAACAAAATGGACGGCTGGAACTATTTCAATTACTTCACGGAAATCGAAGAATATTTTTGGAAGAAGCGGGGAGCGCATCTGCTGGTGTCGCCGCTCGATTGGGCAATCATGGAAGCCTGGCAGAAGGCGGGTGTGCCGCTCGAAGCGGTGCTGAAAGGAATCGATCGAGCCTTCGAAAGCTACGGACGCTCGCGGCGCGGCGCCGGGAAACCGATGAAAAGCCTGGCGTATTGCAGCGACGCCGTGTTGGAAGTAGCGGAAGAACAATTGGAAACCGCGGCCGGGAAAGCGCCGGCTTCGAAACGAGAGCGACAGAAAGAGGTGTTCTCGCGCGAAGAGTTAAAAAGATATTTTGAACGGAACGCGGCGCAACTTAGGCAAGCGGCAAACAAGAATCAAGGAGTTCAACAGCCGGTGGCAGCGAGGCTCATAGAAACTGCGAAATCGCTTGATTCGTATAGCGAATTGCTTGAGAGCCGAGCGACGCTCGATTTGGAAGATTTGGAGCGGCGGCTGACGGTTTTGGACGAGAAGGTACAGGTAACGCTCACGAGCCATGCACCTGAAGAGTTGATGTTGAGGATCCGCCGCGAACTCGACGGGCAATGGGCCACCTATCGCCGAAAAATGAAAGCCGAACAACTGGCACTCATCGAAAAGCAGTACGTCCAGAAACGCTTGCTCGAAGAGTTCGGTCTGCCGCGGCTGAGCCTTTTTTACTTGGCGTAGGCCAGCGCTGGCGGATTACTGGCCTCGTCACTAAATAGCTTTTTCTGCATGAACGACACCATTTCAGATAGGACGATGTGATGGCTGATGAGTGGAGATTATCAATCGAGAAGCTGGTGTACGGAGGCGACGGTTTGGCGCACGCCGACGGCAACACCATCTTTGTCCCGTATGTTCTGCCCGGAGAAGAAGTGCGCGCGGCCACGAAATCGAAGAAACAAAAACTGCTTTGGGCCGAACTGCTTGAAGTTACTTCACCCGCCAAAGAACGCAGCAAACCAAGGTGCCCGCATTTCCAGAGATGCGGCGGATGCCATTACCAGCATATTTCTCCCGCGGAACAATTGAGGCTAAAGAAGGAGATCCTTCGCGAGACGCTTTCACGACTCGGGGGAATCTCCTGGGACGGACTGATTGCGGAGCATTCGGCGGAACCGTATGGTTACCGGAACCGCGCCCAGTGGGCGGTGCGCGAAGGCATGCCGCGGGCGCTCGGATATTTTCTGCCGGAAAGCTCGATCATTCTGCCGATTGATGAATGTCCGGTGCTTTCTCCTCTGCTCGTGCAGACATTCTTGAAATTGCAGGACATGACTCGCTCGGGCACGTTGCCCGCAGGAGTTCGGGAGATTGAAGCGTTCGCGGATTCGGCGGATAAGAAAACCGCGCTCAACGTAGCGTTTGACAAGTTCCCAAAGCCAGCCGAGGAACTCACGACCGTTTTTCGCAACGCGCTTCCACAAATTGAGAGTTTGCTGCTGCTCGATCAGAAGAAAAACAAATTTGAATTGAGCGGGCCGGGTTACCTCACACAACAAGCGAGCGGGCATCAATACCGCGTCAGCCATCTCTCCTTTTTTCAAGTGAATCGGTTTTTGATCGAGGACTTGCTCAAGACCGTTGTGGCAAATGCCCGTGGCGAGGTGGCGTTGGATTTATACGCAGGAGTGGGATTCTTTACACTTCCGTTGGCGAAGAGTTTTGCGAAAGTCATGAGCGTAGATGCGAACTTGGCGGCCACAAGAGATTTGCTTGCCAATGCGGAACTGGCAAAGGTCGCCGTGGCATCGCAAAACCAACAGGCGGAGGAGTTCTTAAAGCATACCAGCGAGAAACCAGAGTTTGTGGTCCTGGACCCTCCGCGCGCGGGGCTAGGCGCGCGTGCAGCGAAAGACCTCGCGGAGCTTGGTGCGAACGAGATTGTTTATCTCTCTTGCGATCCATCCACATTGGCTCGTGATTTGGCGGTCTTGACAAATTCGGTGCGAAAGCCGAAAGAGATAGACGCGCCGGTCAGTCGCTACGAAATCACTGAAATGCATTTGTTCGATCTGTTTCCCCAAACGTTTCACATCGAGACGCTGGTGAGGTTGCGAAGAGCATCATGAAGCTGGTGCCCGTCACGTCAGTCTGTTCCTCTCGGCTTTTTTCCTCAGTGCGCTCCTGCTCATTGTTGCGGGACTTGCACTCGCAAGAACGGAGTCTCTTCCCTGCGGCCGCTATTTCCCTTTTGAGCTGGGCACGGCTCGGCTTTCTTGCAGCTTGCATCGTAGAACAGCCACGGCTGGCCCATCATGTCGCATCCCTCCTAGAACCAGGAAGCCTCTCCTTGCAAACGCCTTTGCGATGGCATGGACACCTCGGCGACGAACCCGCAATGCTCCCCGGGGGGCTACCGCTTGGAAATCGATTTGTCCGGAGTCGCGTTTGAGGGCGCGAATATTCCTGTCGAAGTTGCATTGCGTGTGAGCTTCACGAGACATCCGGAGGATGCGCTGCTTCGTTGCTTGCCCCGGCGGCAAAAGCAGCGTCAATGCTGGCGAAGATACCAAATCAAAACCAGAACGCTGAGAAGCAATAAGAAACCGAGAGCAGCTTGCCATTCATGATTTTTTTTGTATTGCCCCCACGAAAAGGAGCCGGCGGGCGCCGCGGTTAACTTCGCGGGCCGCAAACGCGGGAAAAAGAGAGGAACGGCGTCAGCGTACTCTTCAAACGGGGTGCCATGGCGCAAGTGCAATTCCTTTTCCTCTCTCTGCATCACGATCCAATAGAAAACCGCGAAGTAGAGAAGAAGGAGAAAGGCAGAGGCCCACGAACGCATGGCGATAGCCGCGCCTAGAGCCAGGACCACACTCCCGAGGTAAAGCGGATTGCGTGTGTAAGCATACGGACCCGTGACGGTAAGAACTTCCTGCTTGTGCAAATACCCAGCCGCGCAGGCGCGGATGAAAAGGCCAAGCGCACCAACGAGGCCTCCGAGCAAGATGCTGCGCGGTGCGGGACGGGAAAACCAAAGCACGGCAGCAGTCACCGGATAACCGAGGCGAACGCGCCAGCGCATGAAGAAGGCGCCGCGAACGCTCATCGGCGCCCCTCAACTTGCTTGTGGACGGCGTCGAAAACCATGCCGACTTCCAATTCGAGCAAAGAAGGATCGGGCTGATGTCTCCGCTGGTAAGTCGTCACCGCATTGTGGTCACGCAGAACGATGTCCTTCACGGAATCGCAAGCAAGCCGATAGGGACCGTTGCGAGCAGGGTCTGTCGGCCCAAAAAGCGCAATCACGGGAGTTCCCAAGGCCACTGCGAGGTGCAAGGGTCCGGTGTCACCAGCAACGACGCAAACCGCATTGCGCAGCAAAACCATGAGCTGATGAAGTGAGCTGTTGCACGCGACGGGAGCGGCGTCGCCGCTGGCGGCTTTCACGGCTGCAATACACTCCTCGTCGCCTGGGCCCTGATTTAGGACGCTGCGCAGCCCAAGGTTCGCATAAACTTGCTGGCAGAGCGCGCCGTAACGCTCCGGTGGCCAGCATTTCGAGCGCCATCCGCCTGCAGGGCTCAGCACGATATAGCGGTCAATTCCAAAACGACGCAAGAGCTCTAACGCAGAGGCCTCTTGCAGTAGAGGCACGGAGAGGCGGAAGGGTCCAACACCGTCTCGTGCGCCCACGCGCTCGGAAAGCTTGCCATTCTGTTGGGCGATGTGAGCCGGTGCGCAACGGACGCGGTCCGTGTAAAGCAGTGGCACGCCGAACTCGCGGACCGAATACCAAGAGAACCCGATGCGGCGCGGCACACCCCCAAGAAATGGAAGCGCCGCAGACTTCCAGAGTCCTTGATAATCGATTGCCGCGGTGAATCGACTCTTTCGGATGCGGCCGAGAACGTCGCGGACTGAAGCAAAAGAGCGCGTCTCAACCCCCCAAATCTCTGTGGAGAGTTCGCTGCTTTCGACCAAGGCTTTCCAGCGAGGATGTGCAAGCCACACAATTTCCGCTTTGGGAAAAGACTCCCGAATTGAAGCCACCGCGGGAAAAGTATGGACGATATCTCCGAGGGAACCCAGCCGAACGACGAGGAAGCGCGGCTCACTCATGCGCTGCCTTGCGGACCGAGTCGAAAAGGGTTGCTGTCGAGTGATCCTTCGGGTCGCCAACAATGGCCACGCGAATCGCGAGCCGCGCTGCGGTTGCGCGCTCCGGAACTGTTTCCAGGGAATAGTCGGTGCCCTTCGCGTGAACGTCTGGCCGCAACTCTTCGAGAAGCGCTTCCACGGTGGGCTCGGAAAAAAGCACAACGTAATCCACGGAGCGAAGAGCGGCCACCAGGAGAGCTCGCGCGTTCTCATCGAGCACCGGACGCCCAGGCCCCTTCAGCTTGCGAACGCTGGCATCGTCGTTGACGCCCACAACCAGGAGGTCGCCCTCGCGCCGCGCGCCTTCAAGATAACGCGCGTGGCCCACGTGCAACATATCAAAGCAGCCGTTGGCGAAAACGATTTTTTCGCCGCGGCGCTTGTGCTCCGTGAGTCTGCCCTGCAGCGCTTCACGAGGAACGATTTTGCTTCGAGCTTCTCGCATGACTCAGGAAGCAGCTCCGGAAATCTCGCCGCGGATGGCATCAAGAAGCTCCTGACGGGAAACGGTTGCAGTGCCGCGCTTCATGACCACCAGACCGCCGGCGATGTTGGCGATTTCTGCGGCCTCCGGAGCCGCTGCGCCGCAGGCAAGAGCCAACGTGTAAGCGGCTAGGACGGTGTCCCCTGCGCCGGTGACGTCCACCGCTTGGTCCGACCCGTGCACGGGGATGTGAGTGTGGCGGTCGCCTGGTTCAAACAAAGCCATGCCGTGACGGCCACGAGTCACCAAGAGGGCCTGCAATTTCATGAATGAAAGTGTTGCCCGCCCTGCCCGCGCAAGTTCCGTAGTATCAGCCCCGATGGTCGTGTGATGCTCGGCCTCTAGCTCGGCCTCATTCGGAGTGGCAGACGTTACACCCGATTTTGCATAGCGGTGCAGCCCATAGCGAGCGTCAAGTGTGACGGGCACCGGCTTCCTGAGCTTCCTGGTGACCTCGCGGACAAGCTCAGGAGTGGCAACGCCGAAACCATAGTCCGAGACGGCCCAGGCGTCAGCATTGCGCAGGTTCGCCAAAAGCTTTTGATAAATCTTCTTGAGAGCGCCCTCAGGCAGTGGCACTTGCGGTTCGTAGTCGAACCGGAGAACTTGTTGCGCTACGGTATGAGCCCAGCCCGCAAGAAACCTGCTCTTGGTAGGGGTTGCCCGCCCTTTGGTGCGAAGGATGCCGCTCGTCATCACACCTCTCTGGCGGAAATATTGGAAAAGGGCGTCGCCCGCAGCATCATCTCCAACGACGGTAATCGGCAGCACTTTTGCGCCAAGGGAAGCGAGATTATTAGCGGCGTTGGCCCCTCCTCCCGGAACAACCTGCGTTTCGCGATGCTTCAAGATCAAGACCGGAGCTTCGCGTGAAACGCGAGAGATGTCGCCGTAACGAAATTCGTCGGCGACGAAATCCCCCAGCAGTACAATCGCTTTCCCGGAGAATCTCTCGACGCACTCCCCAAGATCGCGAAGGTCCACCGATGCTGCGGCTGCCTTTGTGGCTGGGGGCCGCTTCATCGTGCTTCCCTCAAAATCCAATCCACTGCTTGGGTCAAGCTGTCGGCTACGAAGTCCGGCGGCGCGGGCCAGCTCGCCGCATGCCAAGCGAGCTCCCCCTCTCCATAGCCCGTGCGCACAAGAATGCCCCGCGCGTTGGCATTGTGAGCGAGTTGCACGTCCCCATACCGGTCTCCCACGACAAAAGAACGCTGCAAATCGATGCAGTGTTCGTGCGCTGCGCGCTCCAGCATCTCAGTCTTCGGTTTTCGGCACACACAATTCTCCGCGGAAGCGTGCGGGCAATAGTAAACAGCATCCACTGTGGCGCCAGCCTCGTAGAGTTGCTCCACCATGAATTGGTTTACCTGCTGCACCAAAGACTCCGGAAAGTATCCGCGAGCAACACCGGACTGATTACTTACTACAATGACCGGATGTCCGGCCTGATTGAGCCGCCGCAACGCTGGCGCAGCAAACGGGAACATACGAAAACGGCTGATGTGATTCAAGTAGCCGACCTCTTGACAAATGGTGCCGTCGCGGTCGAGGAACACCGCGGCCCGCAGACGATAGGACTCAGGCACGCTGCGCCTCCACGGTCGCGAGCCAAGGTTTCACTGCCGCTTCTACCATTTCAGCCGTGATGGCGCGCATGCAGCGATGGTCGGTTGGGCAGTGGCGAAGAAAGCAAGGGCTGCAATATGGTTTTTGCTGAACGACTGTGCAGCGCGGCGTCACCGGAGCGGTGCCGCATGGATCTGTGGGGCCAAACACAGCAACCACCGGCAAGCCAACGCCAGCGGCAACGTGTATCGCTCCCGAATCGTTGCCTATGAAAAGGTGGCACTGAGAAAGCAACGCGGGAAGATCGGCTATTGAAGTTTTTTCCGTGAGATCGACGGCAGGCCGGCGCAGCTCCGAACAGATTGCCCGCGTGACAGCCGCCTCGCCCGCAGTTCCGAAAAGAATAACGTCGGCGTCGCTCTCCGCCTGCAAGCGATTGGCGAGTTCCGCAAAGCGCGAAGGCGGCCAGCATTTTGCCGAGCCGTACGAGGCTCCGGCTCCAATGGCAATCCGCAGAGAGTTGGGACGCACTCCAGACTGAGCGAGAAACTGCTCAGCGCGCCGGCGACCAGCCTCTGACACATTGAGAGCGATGAAAGATTCGTCGGCGAGCGAATCGATCCAGCCGGCGCGGCGAAGAAGTTCCAGATAATAAAATTTCTCGTGGGGGGGGATGTCACCTATTTTAGGAACAGGAATGGGCTTGGTTAGAAGGAAACTCCGCCCGTCGCGGGCGTAGCCGATCCGCTCAGGAATACCCGCGCGCCAAACTAGCCATGCAGCGTCGAAAGCATTCTGCAGCAGAAGCGCCGCGTCGAATTTCTGAGCCCGCAATTCCTCGGCCAACCGTTCGCGGCCGAAAATTCCCGCGTGTTTCGCCGGAGAATCATAAGCCACGAGTTGATTGCATATTCCTTGGTCTCGATAAATGTCGGCGACGTAAGGTCGAGCAAGTATCGCAATTTCTGCCTCCGGAAAGCCGCAGCGCACGGCTCGCAGTGCGGGCAATGCCATAATGGCGTCTCCCACCCAGTTTGTCGCGCGTATGAGAATCTTCATGCCGCAGCCCCTCGTCGACCTAGCAGGAAGCGGTCAATGGCGGCGAGAAGCTCTCTTTCTGAAGAGAAGACGAAATCGATTACCGCAACATAGAGGGGTCGTCTGGAGAGACGCGTTTCTTTGAGATTCTGTTCGTCCTTCTCCGTCGTGATGAACGCCTTTGCCCCAACTTGGTCAGCAGCTCGTTCCAGTCGTTTCAGGTCGCGATCCGTGTACCGATGATGATCCCGGAACTCCGTGGTTCCCGCCAACGGAACGCGCGAACGTTCCAAGTCATTCCAAAAGGCCCGGGGGTTTCCAATTCCGCAAAACGCAAAGAAAGGACCGCTCCCGATTTCGCTGAGATCGCTTGGGGACTTCCGCTCACCTGCCAACCGGAATCCCAGGAGACGTGTTTGAGGGTAAAAAATAGACAATTTGCGAGAATCCTCGGCTTCTACGTCAGGCCGCTCTGTGTTACGCGTGACGATGAGAATGTCTGCCCGGCGACATGCTGAAATAGGCTCACGCAAAACCCCCGCCGGAAGCAGCCACTCGTTCTTGAGCTGGACCGACCCGTCCAGCATTAGAATGTTTAGATTGCGGCTGAGTTGCAACTGCTGAAAGCCATCATCCAAAAGAAAAATGTCCACACGCTCTTTCGACGCCAACGCGACACCGGCCTGAAAGCGGTCCTTCCCAACACCAAAAAGAACGCGGCTCCCCAGGCGACGTTTCAGCAGTTCGATTTCGTCGCTGGTGCCGTTTGCGCCCCGATAGCCGCGGCTCAAGATGGCCACTCGCTTCCCTTGCGCGATAAACTTTTCTGCGAGCCAAAGAACCATCGGCGTTTTGCCAGTCCCACCTACCGTCAGGTTACCCACGCTGATTACCGTCGAGTCCAATCGTTTTGGTTTCAGCCATCCCTTCTCATAAAGCCTTGTCCGAAGGTGAACGATTCTTCCGTAGAGAAGGGACAGGGGATAGAGCAAGACTCGCACAGTCCGGGGAACAATCATGTGACTCGGCTCGCCGTTTTCCGATTCGGTTCGACTTGAGCCGCACGGGCTAAATGTCTTGATATTTCCGAGATAGCCCGGCTTGTGGCCCCGCGGCTAGTTTCCACCAGATTTCGCGCTTTTTCGCTCATCTCCCTCATGCGCCGGAGATTGCGAAACAATTCAATCCACGCCACGCCCACGTCCTCGGGACTTTCCACCTGAATGGCCGCCCCCGCCGAAACAAAGCGCGAGGCGATGTCCGCAAAATTCTCCATCGAAGGGCCAAAAACCGGAACCTTGCCGAACGCGGCTGGTTCCAGAATGTTATGGCCGCCGGAAGGGACAAGCGAGCCACCCACAAAAGCGCCGTCCGCCAATCGATAAAGCGACGCCAGTTCCCCGATACTATCAAGCAGAAGAACGGTCACATCGCTCGGTATCGAGGAATCTCCCGAGTGGCCGTTAGCACCGGCAGGGGCCTGACCAGGGTTCGGAATTGGCAAGGCGGATCGCCGTATAAACTTGCGGTGCGATTCCTCGATGAATTCCGCTGCCGCGGTAAATTGCTCTGGCTTTCGCGGCGCAAGGACCAAAAACGCGTTGCGATATTCGCCTTGCAAAGTTCCAAAGGCAATCAGCGCCAGCGGCTCTTCCGTGGCTACCACACTTCCGGCAACGATGACGGGAGAGCGGCCGCTGCGCCGGACCTCCGCTTCGAGCCAATTCGAGAGCGGCGTCGCCGCCGGCAGCTCCGAGTCGTATTTCAAGTTGCCGCTGACGGCAACGCGGTCGCCGGGCGCTCCCAGCGCGCGGATTCGCTCGGCATCCTTGTCGCTTTGCATCAGGAAGGCGCTTGCCTGCGAGAGCGCATCCTTTAAGAGCGGCCTCAAGAAGAAACCAAAGATGCTCAAGAATTTCTGGTAGCGCGCAAACGAGCGGCCCGAAATCCGTCCGCTCACAAAAAGAACAGGGACTTTGCGACTGCCAGCCTCCCGAAGAAAATTCGGCCAGATTTCTGTTTCCAACACAAGAACAAGTGAGGGGCGGACCGCCTCAAAGGCGCGCCTGACGCAGAAACTCCAATCCAGCGGAAAGTAAACAACCGCATCAGCAAAAGACATTCTCTCGCGCGCCAGCGTCTGCGCCGTGATGGTCGTTGTAGAAACAATGAGAGGCCGGTCCGGATATGCCGCTTTCAACTGTCGCCCCAAAGTAACGCCGGATAACACTTCGCCCACGCTGACGGCATGGATCCAGATCGAGCTTTCGCGGTCCGCGGGAAGCTTCGCCAAACCCGGAAAAGAGAATCCCAGCCGCTCCTTCAAATTAAACAAATACTTTCCGTGGCGCAGCCCCTTGACCAGCCAGTACGGCGTTAGCAAAAGAGCCGCAAGGCCCGTCAGCAGGCTATAAATGAAATACACTATGCGTGGCTCCGGTTCGTCAGTACCCGCCGGCAGTAGGCGGGCGCTTGGCGCAGGGCAACCCTGCGTATTCCCCAGGAATCGAAGGCGTCAATATGAGAAAAGTCTATTATAACCTGCCCCGAAAGCTAACTCTCTTCCTAGCAATTTTTCTGGCCTTGT
Source organism: Candidatus Acidiferrum sp. (assembly GCA_035262885.1). Lineage (GTDB taxonomy): Bacteria > Acidobacteriota > Terriglobia > Acidiferrales > UBA7541 > Acidiferrum. The sequence continues at coordinate 35,850 of DATFRZ010000097.1, read as the reverse complement.
ATTTAGCGGCCGGAAAAGCTACGGCTCGGCAACAAGCTCCTCTCAAAACTTCTGCGCTCGAATCGCACGAGGGACTGACGATCTCTGCGCTTCCGTGGACCAACGCCGCTCTTTACAAAGAAAGGTTTCACAAGAAGTCGCCGTACGCGGCTGGAATTGTCGCCTTGCAAGTTGTTTTTCGCAATGATTCCGATGACAGCTTGAAAGTGAACCTGGAACGCATACGCCTAAACATCGCGCTCTCGGAAGACAACCATCAGGCCCTGGATCCTTTGACTTCCCAACAAGCGACCGACGTAATCCTGAGTCCAAGTGTGAAGAACTTGGGCCGGAGCAGGTTTCCCATCCCCATCGGCGGCCCCAAAGTGGGTCATGACAAAAAATGGGTGGAAGTGGAGCAGGAACTGCGGGAAGCGGGAGTAAAAGCCAGCGTCGTCGCGCCGCACAGTTCGGTGCAAGGACTGCTCTATTTTGACTTGGAGCACCAATTCGATCTCCTCAGCAGCGCCCGCTTGTACGTTCCCGATATCGTAGCGCTCGAAAAAAACCATGGATTAATGTATTTCGAAATTGATTTGAGCCAAGCCGGCGGACAGTAGGCTTCTCATAAAAGTCATTCTCCGTCCGGTTTTCCGAAAGGAATTCTCCGCCACATCATTATGCACAGGACCCCGTTTGCGCGCGCCGCCATCGTCGGCTACCATGACGTGTGCGACTTTTCTCGAATGCCACGGACCAAATGCGGAAACTTCTCGACGAATTGAATCCCGAACAACGCCAGGCGGTCGAAACACAAGATGGCCCGGTATTGATTCTCGCAGGCGCAGGAACGGGCAAGACCCGGGCAATCACCTACCGCATGGCCAACCTGATCGCCAAAGGCGTGCCCGGAGAGTCGATCCTTGCGGTCACGTTCACCAACAAAGCCGCGGAAGAAATGCGCAATCGCGTCACCGATTTGCTCCTGCGCGCGGGCGTCCCTCCCGGGCAGCCGTGGGTTTCGACGTTTCACTCACTCTGTGCGCGGCTCTTGCGCCGCGAAGCGCCTGCCGCCGGATTGCCGCGCGACTTTGCTATTTATGACGACGACGACCAGGTCGCAGCGGTGAAACTGGCCATGGCCAAATTACAAATCGATGGGGATGACCTGACTCCCCGAAATGCGATGGGCCGCATCAGCTACGCTAAAAATCACGGCAAAAGCCCCGAGCACATGCGCGCCGAAGCATTTACGCAGGAGGCGCGCCAGGCCGCCGACGTCTTCGCCGCTTACGAAAAAGCTCTCCACGACAGTAAGGCCTTGGACTTCGACGATTTGCTCCTGCGGTCGGCGCGCCTCCTGCGCGAATCACAGCCCACGCGCGAAAAGTGGCAGGCGCGCTTCCAATACATCCACGTGGACGAGTATCAGGACACCAACCACGTGCAATACGAACTCATGCGGCTCCTCACCGGACCTAAGCAGAACCTCTGCGTCGTAGGCGACGAAGACCAGTCCATATACGCGTGGCGCGGAGCCGATGTTTCCATTCTCCTGAGTTTTTCCCGCGACTTCCCTGCCGCGCGCCTCGTCAAGCTGGAACGCAACTACCGCTCGACTCAAAACATTCTCGACGCGGCGGGCGCAGTCGTTGCCAATAACCCAGAGCGCTTGGGCAAGTCGCTAACAGCGGAGAACAGCGCGGGGATCAATTTAAAATACTTCGAGGGGCGCGATCCGCAAGCCGAAGCCGAGTACGTCGCGGGAGAACTGGAACGCATCCTCAACGAAGACTCGGACCAGACCTGCGCCGTCGAGTATCGCACCAATTCCCAATCGCGCGCCTTCGAAGAGGTTTTCCGTCGCCAGGGCCTTCGCTACAAGCTCGTTGGCGGATTCAGCTTTTACCACCGCGCCGAAGTAAAAGACGCGCTAGCCTATGTTCGCCTGGCGATGCATCCCGAAGACGACATTTCTTTATTGCGCGTTCTCAACGTGCCCCCACGCGGCATTGGCAAGACCACGGTCGATGCGTTACGTGAAACTGCGCGAACCGACGGAACTCCTTTGTGGAATGCCATCGAGAAAACCGTTTCAGGCGGATTGACCGGCCGCGCCGTTGCTCCGCTGCGCGCGTTTCAGGAACTCATTCGCAGACTCCAGGAAGCGCTTACCTCAAAAGAACCGGCCGAGTTCTTGCATGTTGTCCTGGAAGAATCCGGCTACCTGGACATGTTAAAGGACCGCAACAGTGCGGAAGATGTTGCTCGCATGGAGAATTTGGAGGAGCTCACACGCGCAGTCGCAGAGAGCATGGAAGCCGGAGAGACGTTCACGGATTTCCTAGACGCCGCCTCGCTTGTCAGCGACGCGGATCAATACGAGGGTAAGCCCGGCGTAACTTTAATCACGCTGCACAGCACCAAAGGACTCGAGTTCGATCATGTTTTCTTGACGGGCATGGAAGAAGGCATTTGCCCGCACAGCCGCTCCGTGAACGAAGAGAAAGGGATTGAAGAAGAACGTCGCCTCGTTTACGTGGGCATGACGCGGGCGAGAAAATCGCTGACACTCACACGCGCAGTCTACCGCCGCATTTTCGGCAATGAACAGCAGTTGCGCGCTTCCCTGCCCTCGCGTTTTCTCGGGGAGATACCCAGCGAACTCGTGGACACCGTCCGCGGCTCGCTGGCAGAGATTGGCGAAACGCGCCGCTACGAGCTCGATCCGGAGTACTCGTATTCTCCCGAAGAATTTCTTCGTCGCGTCCGCCGCGAACAAAAACCGGCCGCGGCACCTCGGCGAACCGCTGCGCCTAGTTCAAATTCGTTCACCCGGCCGTCCGCAAAGCGCGGAGGTGACGCAAATCCCATGCTCGGGCGCAGAGTGCGGCATCCGAGCTATGGCGTTGGCACCATCGTCGGCATCGAAGGCGACGACGAAGATCGCCGCGTTTCCGTTAGTTTTCCCGGGCGCGGCACAAAAAAATTCATCGAGCGCTACGCCCAGCTTGAGCAGGCTTAAACGAGCGCAATTCCGCACCAAAACGCATCCCACAGGTTGCGCGACAGAGCGTCTCGCGGTAAATTGAGGCTCGTCTTTCTTCCTCAATTCAGCACTACGTGATTCAACTCCGCCGGCTTCAGGGGCGCGATCGGAGAAGATGAGTGGCTGCACAACTCTTCCGTTGTAAGAGTATTGACCAGCTTCTGGCCGATTCCGAAAATGCTGAAATCCGATTAAAAAAATCCCTTGGGTGGTTGAGCCTGACCTCTCTTGGCATTGGCGCAGTCATCGGTTCAGGAATCTTCACCATTATCGGCACGGCGATTGCCGGCCAAAAGTTCCAAGCATCATCGATTCTCAATGCCCCTCTCCTCGAATACTTGATTCACCGTTCCGCTACCTTTGGACGCCCCGGCGCCGGCCCAGCCATCGCTCTCTCCTTTGTTCTGGTTGCCATCGCGTGTGGTTTTGCTTCGGTGTGCTACGCCGAACTTGCCGCCATGATCCCCATCGCGGGCAGCGCCTACACCTACACTTATGCAACCATGGGCGAACTCGTCGCCTGGATCATCGGTTGGGACCTGATTCTCGAGTATGCCGTAAGCAACATGGCCGTAAGCGTGGGATTCTCGCAACACGTGGTGAATTTGCTGGACTGGTTCGGCGTTCATCCCAATCCCCGATGGATTTCGCCGGCCTACCTTCCCAGCGGCCTATCCGACCTCGAAGGCAATATGCTTTACGCGCCCGGATGGCATTTCGGCTTCAACTGGCCAGCCTTCATCATCGTGATGCTTCTCACGGTTCTTCTGGTTCGTGGCATTCGCGAATCTGCGGAAACCAACAACGTGATGGTGATGCTCAAGATCGTCGCGATTCTCGTTTTCGTCATGTTCGCATCGCGATTCATTCATCCTGCCAATTGGCACCCGTTCGCGCCCAACGGCTGGCCCGGAATTTTGACCGGCGGATCCATCGTATTCTTCACTTACATCGGCTTCGACTCGGTCTCGACGGCGGCGGAAGAATGCAACCGCCCGCAGCGCGATCTGCCCATCGGTATCATCGCAACGCTGATAATTTGCACGATTCTCTACGTCTCGGTTGTCGTCGTGCTCACCGGCCTGGTCCGCTGGGAAACCCTGATGGATGACGCCGCGCCCGTGGTCAACACGCTGAAGCGCTTGCACATTTCCGGCGTCCGTCTGGTCGTCCTGATTGGCGCGCTCATGGGCATGATCTCGTCTTTGCTCGTGTTCCAGATCGGCCAGGCGCGCGTCTGGTTCGCCATGTCTCGCGACGGCCTTTTTCCAAAAATTTTCGGCCGTGTCCATCCGCGCTATCGAACCCCGGATTTCTCCACCTGGATCGCCGGCTTCGTCGTGGGAATCCCCGCAGGCCTTTTGGACATCGGAACCTTTGCGGACCTTTCCAACATTGGCACGCTTTTTGCCTTCGCGCTGGTCGCCGGAGGCGTTTTGATTCTCCGTTACCGGGAACCCGATCGCCATCGCGCGTTTCGCGCGCCCGGAGGACCCATTGCTCCCGTTTTGACGATTCTCACCTGCGTGCTTTTGATGGCCGGCCTCCCCATCATGAACTGGATCCGATTCTTCGTGTGGATGGCCATTGGACTTGTGATTTACTACAACTACGGACGGAGACGAAGCACGCTGCGTCTCGCAAATCAGGCATAAAGGATTCGCGCATGGCGGGGCGGAATGACCATCAAAAGTGTTGGCGAATGAGCTTGGTATTCGCTCTCCTTGCGGCCTCTTTGTTTCTTGCCCAGCAGTCCTGGGCCTGGGGCAGAAACGCCCACCGGCTCATCATCAACAAAGCCGTGGACACGCTTCCCGCTGACGTTCGCTATTTTTTTGAAGCCAGCCGCGGCTCGCTCCTCCAGCACGTAACCGATCCGCTCGACGCGCTCACAAAAAATCCCACCGAGAAACGCAACGACTTCATCGCCCTGGACAAGTACGGCCGCTTCCCCTTCGAGGCATTGCCTCGGAGCTACAAAGCGGCCGTGACGAAATATGGCAAATTGAAATTGGAAGCCAATGGCCTCCTCCCTTGGCAAATTGGCGTCTACAGCGAAAAACTGACGAACGCAATGAGAGCCGGAAGATGGGACGACGCCCGGCTGGATGCCGCCATCCTCGCGCACTATGTCGCGCAAGCGCACGATCCCTTCAACACCACCGACAATTTCGACGGCCGCTTGAGCGGGCAGACCGGCATCAGCGAACGTTTCGGCAGCACGCTGATTGACCGCTACTCTTCGTTTTTTCCCATGCGCCCCAACGATGCGGCTTTCATCAGCGACCCGACCGACCACGCCTTTGACGCCAGCCTCAGCGCTCATCGCTGGCTCGAGTCCCTTCTCCTTGCCGACCGCAACGCCTTCCGCGGACAAAATTCCTACACCGACGAATATTACGATCGCTTCTACAATGAAGCAGGAGCCATTCTGATCCGCCAACTCTCCGACGCGGCGACCGATGTCGGCTCCTTCTGGGTCACTGCCTGGATCAACGCCGGCCGCCCCGCTCTCCCACACTGATCTTATATGCCGAAGCTGGGTCGTGTGCCAGGGCGTGCTCCACGTCCATCGGGACGGCCGCGCACACCAGCAGCCAACCTAACCTTGTGATCCCGACCTTCGGGATGCGGTCCTCCGCAGTCCGAGACGGAGGGATCTGCTTTGCAATTCTGAAATTCACGTTAATCTCTTAAGATGGTCTCGCTCCGTCTTTCGCCTCTAATCGATTCCCTCCCGAAGTCTGAACTTCATCTGCATCTGGAGGGCTCCATCCAGGCGGCTACGGCGTCGACGCTCATGGCTCGTCACGGTGTCAAGGCCACCGAGCAAGAGGTGCGCCAGCTTTACGCCTTCCGCAATTTTGCCGAGTTCCTCGAAACCTTCAAACGGCTCACGTCGTTTTTGCGCGAACCGCAGGACTATGCTCTTGCCGCCCACGACCTCGGGGAACAATTACTCGCCCAAAATGTCGTCTACGCAGAGGTGACCCTGTCCGTAGGCGTCATGCTGCTGCGAAAGCAAAAACCAGGGGCCAATTTCGAAGCTGTCCTTCGCGCGGTTGAGCCATTCGAGCACCGCGGGTTGCGCTTTCGCTGGGTGTTTGACGCGGTCCGCCAATTTGGAGCCGAAGCCGCGATGGCCGTTGTAGAAGCCGCCAAGAATTGCGCCTCGAAAGCCATCGTAGCCTTCGGGATCGGCGGGGATGAATTGCAAGTACCCACCGAGGCATTTCGCGAAGTATATGATCGTGCTGCCGAGCTTGGTCTGCATCGCCTGATTCATGCCGGAGAGATCGGCGGCCCGGAAAAAATTCGGGAAGCCCTCGAATTGTTTGGAGTAGAACGCATCGGGCATGGCATCGCCGCGATCAAAGATCCCGCTCTGATGGACCTTCTCGCCGAACGCAAAATCCCTCTGGAGATTTGCCCCCAAAGCAACATCAGAACCGGCGGTCTCGCCCGCCAACTGGCGCGTGACGACGCACAGATCGAGGATCATCCGCTTCCAAATCTCTTCCGCCACGGAATCCCCATCGTCCTCTCCACCGATGATCCGGCATTATTCGACACGACGCTCCGCGGCGAATATGCCAACGCCGCCCGCATGGGCCTCCAAGAAAGCGAACTGGAACAAATCTGTGACATGGGCTTCCAATACGCCTTCCACCCTGCCGCCAAGGGCCGTTGGCCCTAACAGACCGCCAAAAAGTGGTGGGAGAGCCATTCTTGCTTGTCCCCGGCGCCAGGCTGTAGGAGCGCAGCACTGCGGCGCCCGCCTTTGTCGAAGCTGGGCTTCAGCCCGGCTTTTTGCTTGGAGTGCGGTGGCTTGCCGCCGCTTTTCCTGCATCTAGGGTTGTTGACAGAAGCAAATTTCCGCCTCCTTAGAACGCGTTGCGCCGCAATGCTATAATGCTGGCATGAAAGCACACGTCTGGGTGATGCCAAAGCGCACGGTTCTCGATCCTCAAGGGCAAACCATCCATCACGCGCTTTCCGGTCTTGGTTACGCGGCCGTGAAAGACGTGCGCCAGGGAAAATTCTTCGTATTGAACCTCGATGGCTGGAACCGCGACGAAGCCCAAAAACAGCTCGAGCGCATCTCCAAAGAAGTCCTGACCAATCCGGTGATCGAGGAATATCGCTTTGAGATTGTGGATTGAGGTAATGTACGGATGGCCCATGGCAACTTTCCTTCGGTGCCCCTGATCCTATAGAGCTGGTAAGACTCTTTCGAGGTGCTCTCGCGCATGTGTGGAATTCTCGGATACATCGGCCCCAAGAAGGTCGTTCCCGTGGTCATCGAGGGGCTTCGCAAACTCGAATACCGCGGCTACGATTCTGCGGGCATCGCTGTCGTCAACGGCACCGGCAAGCTGGAGATTCGCCGCGCGCCGGGAAAGCTCCGCAACCTAGAAGAAGCCATCGCCAAGTCGCCCATCGAAGGTACTTACGGGATCGGCCACACTCGCTGGGCCACCCACGGGCGTCCCACCGAGGAAAATGCGCACCCACACCGCGATTGCACGGGTCAAATTGTCGTGGTTCACAACGGCATCATTGAAAACTATCTCGAACTCAAGGAAAAACTTCAGAAGGAAGGCCACAAGTTCGTTACGGAAACGGACACGGAGATCGTCGCCCATCTCGTGGAGAAAAATTCGCAAGGCGGCGTTCCGCTCGAAGAGGCCGTTCGCCGTTCGTTGAAAGAACTACGCGGTATCTACGCCCTGGTCTTTCTTTCCGCAAAAGACCCGCAAAAAATCGTTGCGGCGCGGCTTGGTCCCCCTTCCGTCGTTGGACTGGGAGAACAGGAGTATTTCGTCGCCAGCGACATTCCCGCCCTGCTCGAACACACTCGCGAGATTTTCTTTCTTGCCGATGGCGACATCGCCGTGCTCACCAAAGACGGTGTCCGCGTCATGGATCACGACGGAGATCCCGTCCAGCGCCCCCCTCAACACGTCGCCTGGGATCCCATCATGGCGGAAAAGGGCGGCTACAAACATTTCATGCAAAAGGAAATTTTCGAGCAGCCTCGCGCGGTGCGAGACACTCTCCTTGGCCGCATTTCCCAGGACACCGGCAAGGTCTTCCTCGATGAAATGGAGCTTACCGAAAAACAGTTCCGCGCCTTCGAGCAGGTGCGTATCGTGGCCTGCGGAACAAGCTGGCACGCAGGGCTGGCCGGAAAATTCATGATCGAGCGCCTCGCGCGTCTTCCGGTCGAGGTCGACTATGGAAGCGAATTTCGTTATCGCGATCCCATAATCGATTCCAATACTTTGACCGTTTGCATCAGCCAGTCGGGCGAAACAGCCGACACCCTCGCCGCCCAGCGCGAAGCAAAACTCAAACGCTCGCCCACCCTGGCGATTTGCAACGTCATCGGCTCGATGATCACCCGCGAAGCCAGCGGCACGATTCCCACGCACGCCGGCCCGGAGATTGGCGTCGCCTCAACAAAAGCATTTACTTCACAATTGGCCGCGCTGCTGCTTCTTGCATCCTATCTCGGCCAGGTCCGGGGAAGAATCAGCGACGCTGCGGCAAGAAACCTCATGCAGGAATCCCTGCGTGTCCCCCACAAGATGGAAACCATTCTGCAAGCGGATGCATCCGGTTTTTACGAAAATCTTGCGCGCCAATTCTTCCGCAATACAGACTTCCTTTATCTGGGCCGTGGTATCCACTACCCCATCGCGCTCGAAGGTGCTCTGAAGCTCAAGGAGATTTCTTACATTCATGCGGAGGGCTATCCTGCCGGCGAAATGAAGCACGGGCCGAACGCGCTCATTGACGAAAACCTTCCCGTCGTCGTATTGGCTACCCGCGATGAGTCCGATCCCGAAGCCATGACCCGCTATGAAAAAAGCGTGTCGAATATCAAGGAAGTCAAAGCTCGCGACGGCATCGTGATTTCTGTCGTCACTACGAACGATCAGCTCGCTCGCGAGGCTTCCGACCACATTATTGAGCTGCCCCCTGCTCCGGAATTGCTGGCACCTTTGCTCGAAATCATTCCCTTGCAATTGCTCGCGTACCACATCGCCGTGCGCCGCGGTTGCGACGTGGATCAGCCGCGCAATCTCGCGAAGTCCGTTACCGTCGAGTAATCGCTGCGAAGTTTGGCCTAAGATGAAGTTTGGCTAAAATAGGTCTATGCTGCGCAATTTCCACATCATCGACGCTGGGCTGCTGCTCTTTCTGACATCGGTGGCCGGCCCGTCACTGGCGCAAACGGCTGACAACGTGACGGCGCAGTTGCGCGAAGTTCACATGGAAGGCCAAAAACATCTTTCTGAGGCGCAGATTTCAGCAATGACTGGTCTTGCCCTTGGCTCACAAATTGGCCGCGCCGATTTGCAAGCCGCCGCGGATAGGCTGGTGCAAACCGGCTTGTTCGACAAAGTCAGCTACCGCTTTGAAACCCGCGCCGGAGTTATTGTCACTTACCACGTTGAAGAATCTCCGAGGGTCCCAGCGTATTTTGACAACATTCCCTGGTTCGCCGATTCCGAGCTCCTCGACGCCATTCGCAAGAAGCTTTCCTATTTCGACGGAACACTTCCGGAGGGCGGCGGCGCTGTCGATCAAGCGGCGGACGCCATCACAGAATTGATCGCTTCGCACGGCTTGCAGGTCACGCTCCAACACGAAGTCACTGGCAATCCGGACGGAGACGGGAAGATTCAGATGTTCAGGGTGGAGGGCCCGTCGCTGCGAATCGAAAAGCTGGAGTTCGGTGATGCTTCTCTACTGGCCTCCAAAGCCGTGCAGCAGCATCTCGAGGAAATCGTGGGCAAACCCTATTCGAGAATGGCGATCGATCTATTTCTAACCGAAGCGATCCACCCAGTTTACCTTGCTAAGGGCTGCTTGCATCCAAAGCTGGGGCCGCCGGAAATACGTCTGACCGGCAATCCCAATCTAAAACTGCCGGAGCAGGTCCCCGTTTTTGTTCCTATTGAGCCCGGTCCGGTTTATCACTGGAAAGGAGCCCGTTGGACGGGAAACGCCACGGTCTCCGAGTTCACTTTGAGTAGCGCGATCGGGCTGAAACCCGGTGAAGTCGCGGACGGCATGAAAATCGAAGCGGGTTGGGGGCGCGTCCGCGAAGAGTTTGCCCATCACGGCTATCTTGACGCAAAGGTTGATCCTGTCCCGACGTTTGACGAAGCGGCGCACACGGTTTCCTATTCAGTGGCCATTCAGGAAGGGCGGCAGTACCGCTTCGGCAAAATCGTGCTGACCGGCCTGTCGCTGGCGGCTGAAAAGAAATTGCATGCTGCCTGGCCGATCTCGCAAGGGGAAATCTTCGACAAAATTAAATACGAAGAGGTTTTGACCAAGCTGCAGCTGCACCAGGAGCAGATCTTTGGCGAACTGCCGCTCCATTACGAAAGCGTTGGCCATTGGCTGCAAGCTGATGCAAACACCGGCACGGTCGATGTGCTTCTGGACTTTAAATGAATTTGCGGTTGGCGGAATCAGCGCATAACCAGCCCTGCGCTATACTCAGCATGGCATGAAAAGTCTCGTTCAAATTCGTAATGGAGAGCAGCCGGATCTTTCGCTCGAAGAAAAGGAAAACCTACTGATCTCCCGGCTTGCCGAAATTCCAGCAATCATAGTTGCGCTTTCCGGTGGCGCGGATTCTGCATATCTTGCCTGGGCCGCGCATCGAGCCCTGGGAGACCGCGCGCTCACAGTCACCGCCCTCTCTCCGAGCTTCGCCGCACACGACAGAGAAATCGTCAAACAGTTCGTGAAGAAGCTGGCGCTGCGCCATGAGTTCATCGAAACGCACGAAATGGAAAACCCCGCCTACCGTGCGAATCAGCCCGACCGCTGCTATTTCTGCAAAGACGAATTGTTTTCTGCGCTGGACGATCTGGCTCGCTCGCGCGGATTTGCCGCCGTGGCCTATGGGGTGAATGCCGATGACACGCTCGATTTTCGTCCCGGCCATCGCGCCGCCACGGAGCACAAAGTTCTGGCGCCTCTCTTGGATGCGAGCCTCAGCAAATCAGAAATTCGCGCGCTCTCGCAGCGAGCCGGCCTGCCCACCTGGGACCGACCAGCCTCTGCCTGTCTGGCCTCTCGCGTTCCTTACGGCACTGAAGTTACTCCCGAGCGGCTTGCGCTCATCGAGCGCGGCGAAGCCGCTCTCCGTGAACTAGGCTTCCGCCAATTTCGCGTGCGCATCCACGACAATCTTGCGCGTGTCGAAATCTCGCAGGACGAAATGCCGCGCGCCCTGTCGCCGGAAATGGCCGCGGCCATTTCCGAGCGCCTCAAATCGGCCGGATTCGCCTATGTTGCCCTGGACCTGCAAGGCTATCGCCAGGGTTCTCCCAACGAAGTCCTGGGGCGCTCGGCGCCCCTGCGCAAACCAGTTTCCGGAACATAATCGATTGTTTTTGCGTAGCTATTAGTGGAACATCAGCGTAGTCAGGAGTTAGTTGGAGGAAGAATGGCACGCTACCGCAAGCATGGCAGATTCCTGCTGCTCTTCCCCGCCGTTTTTGCCCTGGCCGTCCTGGGGGGGTGCAATGCCGGCGCAGCGGCGACCGGCAACTTCGACCGCAGCTTCAACGTCAGCGGTGTTGTTCGCCTCGAACTTTCCAATGCCTCGGGTGACGTAAACATCACTGGAAGCACCGATGGCAAAGTGCACGTGCATGGGGAGGTGCGGGCGTCCGGCTTCGGATTTGAGAATCCGCAAAAGCGCCTTGATGACACTGTTTCGAATCCTCCGGTCGAGCAGCGGGGCGACACCATTCGCGTCGGGGAGGATTTCTCGCACCTGCGCAACGTCAGCATCGCTTACACCATCCAGGTTCCGCATGATACCGAAGTGGATGCCAGCGTCGCTTCCGGCGCGCAAAACATCCGCGATCTGCGCGGACCGGTCAAAGTTCACGCCGCATCCGGCACAATTCGCGTGGAAAAAATCGACCGCGACGCCGATCTCACCACTGCGAGCGGCTCGGTGACCGCCAGTGATGTCGGGAGTGATGTTGACGTCTCCAGCGCCTCCGGCAACGTCACGGTTTCAAACGTAAAAGGAGATGTCCGAGTCAAAGCCATCTCCGGCGTCATTCGCGTCTCCCATCCCGGCGGTCGCGTCGAGGGAAAGACAGCCAGCGGTGAAGTGGAAATTCAGGATGCCGCCAATGACGTGACCGCGCATGCCGCCTCCGGCCGCGTCTACGTTCAGGGAAATCCGGGTGCACAGGGCTATTGGAATTTGAAGACCGCTTCGGGCGGCGTGCAAATCAGCGTTCCCCCTTCGGCAAACTTCCATCTTTCCGCCGAAGCGGTCTCCGGGGAGATTCGAACGGACATCCCCATCGTGGTTGAAGAACAAGGAAAACATTCTCTCCGGGCCCGCGTGGGGAATGGCGGTGGGCGCATCGAAGTGCGCACGGCCTCGGGTGAAATTCGCGTCACCGGCTCAAAGTAATCACAGGTCTAAACGAGAAATCTAATTTAAACTGGGTAGCCGAAACTTTCCTACCGAGCAAGGATTCGTCTCGATAGCGACAATTTCTCGTTGAGTGTCTAGAATTGCGGCATGCCCTCCCAACGCTTCTCCCTCACTTTGGCGGCGCTCCTGCTCTGCGCCCTGGTTTCACCGCGGTGCGTTGCCCCACAAACTGTCTCGCAAACCTCGAACGCTGGTGGCATACAAGACAACTCCTCAGTTAAGCCGTCAAGCCCAGAGGAGGAGTTGCAACGCGCCCTCAGCGATGCTGGAGGCGATCGCGCCGCGCTCGTTCGCAATCTCGAGGGTTTCTTGAAGAAATACCCGGATTATCCCAAGCGCGGCAGTATTTACCGCGCGCTTGTGGAAGCCAGTCTTCAATTAAAAGACACTACCCGCGCTGCTGACTACTCGGAGCGCATGGTGTCGTTAAACCCCAACGACATTTCCATGCTGTTGCTGGCCATTGAGCTTCTCGAGCGGCAGGAGAACGATGCTGGATTGCGGCGCGCCGTCAGCTACTCGACGCGCATTCTGGACCTTGTGGAGCGTATGTCCCCCTCAGAACGTTCCTCGCGAGTTTCTCTCGAACAGTGGGAGCTGCAAAGAAAGAGCGATCTCGCGAACACGCACTTTTTGCGCGGCGACCTCTACTTCAAACTGAAGGATTACGATGCAGCTCGACAGGATTTGCAGACCAGCTATGAGATTTTCCCCAGCGCGGGCGCGGCGCAAAGGCTGGGAGAAACCGCCGAACTCCAAAAAGACTTGAATACCGCGATCCAAGAATACGCGCGCGCCTTCACTCTGGCGGAGGGAAAGAGCGGAAACGTTAGCCGGGAAGAAATTCGCAAGAAAATCGGAAACGTCTGGCGGCTGGCACACGGTTCGGAAAAAGGGTTGGGCGAGTATTTGCTGAACACCTATGACGCAGTGACGTGGCCTCCGCCGAAAAAATCGGCGCGAAATGAGGGCGTCAAGGAGTTCTCTGAATTCATGATTCGGAAAGCATCGAACGGCGCGCCCTATCCCTTGAAAGACACCAAGGGAAAAGTCGTCGTGTTGAATTTCTGGGCCACCTGGTGCGGCCCTTGCCATGCGCTGGAGCCGCTCTTCGCGCACGTAGCCGCCGATTTTCACGATCTGCCGGAGGCCTTGTTTCTGTCCGCAAATTGCGATGAAGACGAGACTCTTGTTGCTCCCTACTTGCAAAAGGACAAGGTCACGACCGAAGTTGTCTTCGCTGATGGGCTCGACCGGCTCTTTTCCATCTATTCTTTTCCCACGGTCGTCGTCATTGATCGCAAGGGAAAAATCGCTTTTCGCTCGGATGGGTTCCAGCCGGACACTTTCGAACGCGACCTCTCCTCGGCGGTGCGACGCGCGCTGGACAAAATGGAGGCCGCGCCATGACAAACCATCAGGGCGTCAAGTCCGGGCTATAGCCGTCCACGACATCCACGAAGTCGGACACTTCGGCCATATCTTTTCCCACGAAGCGAATCGTATGCGAGTCCACGCGCTCGACCGACCTCAGATAGCTAATCATCTGCGCCGGCATGTAGTTTTTGAAGCTGATTTCGAGAGTGACCGGGGTCTTAATCACGTACGGCTTGAAATCGTGCAGGCGAGCGAGCGCGGCCTTCACTCCGGCCCCAATTCTTTCACAGGAACCTTCGGGAGTCAGGGTCTCCGCAGAGTGAAAGCTCAGGTTCTTTTTGGTCTCCACCGTTTCGATATTTCCGAGCCGCGATTTCAGTTCTTCCATTCCAGCATCGTCCCCCGAAGCAAAAATCACCGGCACGCCTAATGCGCCTGCATAAGCTGCGTTGAATTCGCCTTCCGTGACGGCATTGCCATTCAGCGACACGCGCGTAAGATGAGCGCTCGAAAAAGTGTGGGCCCGCACGCCGCGCATGTTCGTGGTCGAGGCGTGGTAGCCGATGAAGAGCGCGGCATCGAAACTCGAATCGAGGCCTGCCATCATGCCACCATGACGCGGCCAGGAGCGAACGATGCGAATGTCCTTGTGGAACTCCTCAATCAGCAGGCTTTCGCCGTTCCCGTGCGAGTCGCTCACGACGATCTCCGTTGCACCGGAATGATTTGCTGCGTAGACCGCCGCCAGCGTCTCGTTGGTCATGAAACGGCGGAAGCGCTCGTACTCAAATCCTCCGGGACCCAGTTGGTCCCCGGTGACCACTCCCGCCACCCCTTCCATGTCCACCGAGATGTAAATCTTGAGTTTCTTGGCCGCCGGCGCGGAGGCTTGTGACTTCGCGGCAGGACACAAGACCCACACAAAGGCACTAACGATAAGGAGTACACGACAAATGCGATGCGAATTGCTCATAAACGCACCTCTGGGATTTTCTGGAATCAGGGCAATCTAGGAACGGGAGTGTATCAGCTTCGCGCCGCGGACGTTGAAGGAAAAGCGAATGCCACCTCGCTCGCGGCGAGAATGGTATTCACATGAATGCGAACCGTATCTTCCACGCGGCGCGCATAGCCGCCGGCCAATGTCGTGGCGACGGGAATGCCCCGCCGCCGCGCATCCTCAAACACGCGGTGGTCGCGCTTTCTTAATCCTTCTTTCGTGAGAGAAAGGCCACCGAGCTGATCTTCGCAGTACGGATCAGCGCCACCCACGTAAAAAAGAATTTCCGGGCGAAAAGTATCGAGCGCTTGCTGCACGGCGGGAAGCAATGTGCCTAGATACTCCTCATCTCCCACGCGGTCATCCATGTTCAAGTCGACGTTCGAGGGCGGCTTGTGCCCGGGATAATTGTTCAGCTGATGGATCGAAAGGGTGAACACTGTCGGATCGTTTCGAAAAATGGCCGCGGTGCCGTTCCCGTGGTGCACATCCGTATCCACGACGACGGCTTTTTTGATGGCGCCGTCCGCCTGCAGCTTTCGGATCGCTACGGCCACATCATGAATCGCACAAAAGCCTTCGCCGTGGTCGGGATACGCGTGATGAAAACCGCCGCTGAGATTCGAAGCAAATCCATCCCGAAGCGCCATTTGGCCGGCGAGGATCGTTCCCCCGGCCGCCAGCCACACCGCTTCCACCATTTCCGGCGAATACGGAACTTCCAAGCGCATGACGTCGCTAGCCTTGAGCGTGCCGGTTTTCAGCTTGCGCACCCAGTCGGGGGTGTGCACACGCAAAATGTCTTCATCGCTGGCTGGGTCGGGCCGGAGAAAATCCGCTTCCCTAGCCAAACCCTCGTGCAGAAGCATCTCGTAAATCAGACGGAATTTTTGTGAGGGGAAAACGTGCGCGCCGAGGTTGAGATCGTAGCGTTCGTGGTAAACAAGTTTGAAGGGAAGAATAGATTTCATTTCGCGGATTCGGATCTTTCTTGCTTCTGACTTAACGTTGGGGCTTTCGAGAGATTGGCGCACCACGCTGCGCCACTACAAAGCTTTACACTCAATTTTCGCGTTCAAGAATGAAATCGGGAAGCGTAGCCAGAGCGCGAGTATATTCTGAGTCGCGGTGGCTGTTGAGGCAAGCTTTGGCCCGCTGCGCGTAGTCTTGCGCCAGGCAGCGCGCCCGGTCGAGCGCGCCTGAGTCGTGCACCAGCGAAACGATCGTCTCCGGCCGCACGGAAGCAAACTCCTTTTCCGCGAGCACGCGTGCAATGAGTTCACGCGCCTCGCGATGGCCGTTTTCCATGGCATAAATCAGAGGCAACGTGACTTTGCCTTCTTTCAAATCGCTCAATACGGGCTTCCCCAATTGCTGCGCGGAAGCAGTGAAGTCCAGCAAATCGTCCACCAACTGGAACGCCAACCCCGCGTTTCTTCCGTACTCCGCCAGTGCGTGTTCTTCATCGTCCTCGAGCCGCCCCAATACCGCGCCCAAACGCGCACAGCCGCTGAACAAGCAGGCTGTTTTATAGGTGGCCAGTCGCAACGCATCTTCCTCGGTCACGTCGATGCGGCCGATCTTCTCAAGCTGAATTAACTCGCCTTCCACCATTTTCTGCGTCAGGTCAATGAGGATATCGAGAATGTGGAAGTTGCGCTCTTCCAGCGCCATTTGAAACGACTGCATATAAAGCCAGTCGCCCGTAAGCACGCTGCGATGATTTCCCCACCGGGCATTCGCCGAAGGGCGCCCGCGCCGCGTGCCGGCACTGTCGATCACATCGTCATGAATCAGCGTGGCGCTGTGCAGCAACTCGACCACTGCTGCGAGGCGAATGGCGCTGAGGTCTTTTCGTCCCGCGTAATTCGCCGAAAGAAGCAGGAGCGCCGGACGCAGGCGCTTTCCGCCGCCGCCGAGCAAGTACGCGGCAACCTCTGACACGGCTGGAAACGCCGCATCGCTTTGACGGGCAAGCTCGTCTTCCACGAGAGCGAGGTCGTCGCGAACGAGATCAAAAACCTCTTTCACCGTGAGCAGTGCGATGGCCTTCCTCCTGGCCTCCATCTAGTTCCTGTTTTTGGCAGCCGTGGTCCCCTGCGGCTGGGCAAGATGGAACAGCCGCCTGAAATTCTCCGAAGTCGTGGCGGCAATTTCGTCCGGCGACAAGTCTCTCACACTCGCAAGCATGCGCGCTACTTCGGCAACGTAGGCGGGCTCGTTGCGCTTGCCGCGGTGAGCTTGTGGCGCCAGATACGGAGAGTCCGTCTCAATCAGAATTTCCTCCAGCGGCAAAGCCTTTGCAACGTCGCGAAGATCCTGTGTTTTCGGATAAGTCGAATTCCCCGCAAAGGAAATCAGGAAGCCCATGCCGATTCCGCGGCGCGCGTCTTCGACTGTGCTGCTGAAGCAGTGCAAGATGCCGCCGAGGCCTGTGGGTTTCCAATGCTCCTCCAGCATGTTCATGCAATCCGCCCAGGCGTCGCGGCAATGGATGATGATGGGGAGCTTTGCTCGCGCCGCCAGCGCCATTTGCTCGCGGAAGACTTTGCGTTGTGTTTCCCGCGGCGAGTGGTCGTAGAAATAATCGAGGCCGATTTCGCCCCAGGCAATGACCTTGGGATGCTTCGCTAGGTTCGACAGTTCATCAAGATGGCCAGGCGTCACTTCCGTGGCTTCGTGAGGGTGAATGCCGACAGTCGCATAGATCCAATCGTGTTGTTCGGCGAAAGGCAATGCAGAGTCGAGCTTTTCAGGTCCGGGACCAGTGCCAATCGCCAGAAGTGTTGTTACACCCGCCGCTCGCGCACGTTCGAGCATGGCAGCGCGGTCTTCTGCAAATTGCGGAAAATCGATGTGCGCATGCGAGTCAATCAATTCCATCGTCTAGCCTGGTCTGCCCTCTTTGTGGGGCGCAGCAGCATGCTGCGCCCCAACAAGGGAATCCCTACTTGAGTCGAGCGCCGACTTCCACGTCTTCGTCGGGGAAGCCTGCGAGGACCGGCCGTCCTTCGGGACCAACCGAAGCGGCGATGATCATGCCGTTGGACTCGACGCCGCGCAGCTTGCGCGGAGCGAGATTCACGACCACCGCGACCTTGCGCCCAATGAGTTTTTCCGGCTCGTAGTATTGCGCGATTCCCGCGCAAATCTGCCGAATCTCCGTGCCGATATCAACGGTCAGCTTCAGCAACTTGTCCGCGCCGACAATTCGCTCCGCTGTTTTGATCTGCCCGACGCGCATCTCGACTTTCGCAAAATCCTCGATGCCGATTTTCTCGGGAGCAGCTTGCGCGGCGACACCAGCTCCCCCCGAAGTTGGGCTCGACGCAGGCTTCGCCGGCGGCGCGCCCGGTGCCGGATTCAATTCTTCATTTGCCATCGCTTCTATCCTTTCTATCGCTTCGTTCTTATCCACGCGCGGGAACAAAGTTTGCGCTGGACCCAATTGCTTCCCGGGTGTCAATTGGCCCCAGCGAAGTCCGTCCAGCTCGACTGCTGCAACGGAACCCGGCAGCCCCAGAAGAGTCCACACCTTTTCCGTACTCGCCGGCAAAACTGCATGCGCTAGTACCGTCACGATCCGCAGCAACTCTGCCGTAGTCCACAAAACCGTAGCCTTTCGCGATTGCTCTTCCTCGGAATTGCCCAGCGCCCACGGCTGCTCGGTCGTGAGATATTTGTCCGCGAAAGCGATGACCGACCAGATGCATTCCAAAGCGCGCGCGAAATCGAGCGTATCATAACGTCCAAGCACTTCCCCGATGGCGGAGGAGGCTCCCTCAGCGAGCGCGACATCCGGCGACAATAGGGGGCCCGGTTTAGGAATCTTCCCACCGAAATTTTTCTCGATCAGCGCGGCCGTGCGGCTCGCCAAGTTGCCGAGGCCGTTCGCGAGGTCGCTGTTATAGCGCGTGACCAACGCGTCATAACTGAAATTTCCGTCCTGGCCGAACACCACTTCGCGCAGAAGAAAATACCGCAACGCATCCATGCCCAGCATGTTGGCAATCGGGCGCGGCAAAACCACATTGCCCTTGGACTTGCTCATTTTGGCGGCGTCCATCAGGAACCAGCCGTGCGCCCACACTTGTTTCGGCACCGGCTGCATCGCCGCCATCAAAAACGCGGGCCAGTAAACCGAGTGGAACCGAATGATGTCTTTGCCTACCAAATGCAAATCCGCCGGCCACATGCCGCGCCGTTCGAATTCCGGGCCGCCCACAGCGCTGAGATAGGCTGTCAGCGCGTCAAACCAAACATAAAATACGTGCGGCTCTTCGCCGGGAACGGGAATACCCCAACGAATCGTCGTGCGCGTGATGCTGAGATCCTTGAGGCCGCCTTCGACGAAACTTACAATCTCGTTGCGGCGCGTTTCGGGCTGGATAAAATCGGGATTCTTTTTGTAAAAATCGAGCAGCGGCTTCTGAAACGCGGAGAGCTTGAAAAAATAGTTTTCTTCGGTGATGGTTTCGGTCGGGCGGCCGCAATCGGGACAGTTGTCACCCGGCTTCGCGTCATTCACAAAAGCGTTGTCATAAATGCAGTATTGGCCGGTGTATTGGCCCTTGTAGACGTAACCATTCTCGCGACAAAGCCGAAACAGCCATTGCACCGTTCGAACGTGCCGCAAGTCCGTCGTGCGCACGAATTCATCCGCACTGAGTCCAAGCTCGTCCCACAGCGCGCGCCACGCCGCTGCCATTCTGGCGACAAACTCAGATTCCGCCATCCCGGCCTTTTTCGCTGCGCGCTCCACGTTCACGCCATGTTCGTCCGTGCCCGTGGTCATGACCACTTCATAGCCGCGCATGCGTTTGTAGCGGCGAATCGTGTCCGCCACGACCGTGGTGTAGGTGTGGCCGATGTGCGGCAGGCCGTTCGTGTAATAGATCGGCGTGGTCAGATAGAATTTTGGCTTCTTAGGCATTGTTCCGTTCTTTCCTCGCCACTCTCGACCTCTCGGAGGCTCCAAAAAACCCTGCTGGGCGGCGCCCTTCGCCGGTCTTTGGGTGGGCCGGCGCAACCTGCAAAGTACGCTAGCTTACGGCTTCTCTTTAGCTCGGCGAACTCCACCTCTCCCGCACCAAACCAATGATTGTAGAGGGCTTAGGAGCTTCCGACGCACTCGGCAAGCCAGCTAGGATCCTTGCTGATAGCGTCGCAACGCTTCGCTGATGACGCGCCTCAGCGGCACATTTTTCTCGACCGCCAGCCTGCGGCAATCGTCGTACTCCGGCGCGACGTGCAAGATGCGGCCGTTCGCGCGGGAAATTTTGATGCGCACGTCGCCAAAATCGGTGGAGACGCTGACGAATTCCCGCGGCAGAGTGCGGCGCTGCGCGCGGTACGTGCGCACTCCGAGCGTGGTGGTCTCCGCAAAAATCAGCGCCATCAGATCCTGCGTGTCGTGCGGCTTCGACAAAATTGTGAGCAAAGTGCCGGGACGATTCTTTTTCATCTGCACCGGCGTGGTGTACACGTCCAGCGCGCCTGCAGCCAAAGCCTTTTCCAGAAAGTAGCCGTAGATCTGCGGATTCATATCGTCGAAATTGGCTTCGATGACCGCGATCTCCTCTTCGAAGCCCGGAACCGTCTTCTCGGCCGCTTCGCCAATCATCAGTCGCACGACATTCGGCTGATCTTCCAAATCGGTGGTGCCCGCGCCATAGCCAATTGCGCTTACACGCATTGGCGGCTGCGGTCCAAAGGAATCGCAAAGCGTCGCCACAATCGCAGCACCAGTAGGCGTTACAAGCTCCTTCTGCACGCCGTTCGAATACGTTGGCTTCCCCTGCAGCAGATTTGCCGTAGCAGGCGCTGGCACCGGCAAAAAGCCGTGAGCCATTTTTGCCGTGCCGCTGCCGACGTTCAGCGCGGAGCAGGCAAATTTCTCGATGCCCAAGAAGTGAAAGCCAACGCAGGCGCCAAAGATATCCACGATCGCGTCTACCGCGCCTACTTCATGAAAATGAATTTTTTCAAGCGGCACGTCGTGTACGCGCGCTTCGGCTTCGCCAAGCTTCGTGAAGATCGCGGCGGCGCGCTCACGCACCGGCTCCGCTAGCTGCGAATTCTTCAGAATTTCCAGAATCGCGCTGAGGGACCGATGCTTCTGTTGATCCTCCGTCTTCACCTTGACATATGTCGCGGCCATCCCGTTTTTCCAGACTTTTTCCTCGGCAAGCTCCCAACCCGGAACTTGCAACCCGCGAAGCTCCGAGCGCAGATGCTCGACCGGACAACCTGCGTCCACCAGTGCGCCGAGGGTCATGTCGCCGCTAATGCCGGAAAAACAGTCAAAATACGCCAGTTTCATGGGAGAACCGCCGAACGGTAGGACTTCAAGCCGGAATTGTCACTCCGTCGGATTCAAATTGATACTATCGGCGGAGGCATGCACTGTCAAACGGCGTTGCTGCGCGGCCGTCTTTGACCCCCGTCGCGGGCATCTCCTATACTGGCGTGATTCCAATCGGGTGCAGGCTCACCTAGAGGACTCGTGTATCAGGTACTGGCAAAGAGATTAAGCGAGGCGCTGGCTTCACACATACGTGAAAAGTACGGCGTGGAGCTTAAGATTGTGCTGAATCGCCCGCCGAAGCTCGATATGGGCGAGGCGGCGTCGCCAGTGTGTTTTGAGCTGGCCAAGTGGCTGAAAAAAGCTCCGCGGCAGATGGCCCAGGAAATCGCTGCCGCCCTGGGCAAGATCGAAGGCATCGCGCGCGTGGAGGTCGCTGGCGGCGGATACTTGAACGCCTACTTCGACCGCAGCGCATTTTGGGAGAGGGCGCAGAGGGAGGCAGGCGCGACTCGTCGAGCAGCGGAAGGCTCGCACCAGAAAATCATCGTCGAGCACACCAGCATCAATCCGAACAAAGCGGCGCACATCGGGCACGTGCGAAACGCGGTACTCGGCGACACCATGGTTCGCATCCTGAGGCATGCGGGTACACGCGTGCAGATTCAAAACTACATCGACAATACGGGCGTGCAGGTCGCAGACGTGGTCATCGGGCTTCTCCGTATGGAGCAGCGGACCGCCACCAACGTGATGATGCTCTCTCGCGAGCCTAAATTTGACCATTACTGCTGGGATCTTTACGCGAAAGCCACAAACTTTTTCGCGGAAGACCCGGCGCGCGCGGCCAAGCTCCGCGGGGAAACTCTAAAGGCCATCGAAGAGAACCGCGGCGAGGACGCAGAAGTGGCTCAAGTCGTGGCCGACGCTATCGTGACCTGCCATCTGGACACCATGGCGCGCATGGACATTCATTACGATTTGCTGGCGCGCGAGAGCGAAATCCTGTATTTGAAGTTTTGGGATACCGCGTTCGAGATGCTCAAGAAATCCGGCGCTATTCACTTTGTCGAAACCGGGAAGATGAAGGGGTGCTGGGTTTTGCCGTGGGAGCAGGAACTTAAGGAGGCAAAGGAAGTAAAGGAAAAGACCTCCGAGGAAGAAGACGAGAACGAGCAGGACAAAATCATTGTGCGTTCAAATGGGACGGTAACGTACGTCGGAAAAGACATCGCCTACCAGCTCTGGAAATTTGGCCTGCTTGGAAAAGATTTCTGCTACCAGAAATGGCCGGGCCCGCCCGCTGGCCAGACGGTTTGGGCTACGACGAGCAGAAAAAGCGAGCCCGACGCGCCGCACTTTGGCGAAGCTGCGGCAAAGGTCTATAACGTGATTGATGCGCGTCAGGCTTATCCACAGGACGTCGTCGCCGAAGGTTTACGCCGTCTCGGTCACTCGGAGGCTGCCAAAAATTCCATCCACTTGTCTTATTCCTTTGTCGTGCTGACTCCTCGCTGCGCCACGGAAATGGGCTATGAACTTTCTCCGGAAGATGCCAAGCGCCCGTTTGTGGACATGAGCGGCCGCAAAGGGTTCGGAGTCAAAGCGGACGACTTGATGGACAAACTCGAAGAGGCGACTCTGCGGGAAGTCCAACAGCGGCATCCGGAAATGCGCGAGAAAGATCAAAAGCGCACCGCTCACGCCATTGCCGTGGGAGCGCTGCGATTCTTCCTGCTGAAAGTGACGCGCAATTCGATCATCGGTTTCGACTTCAAGGACGCGCTGAGTTTCGAAGGCGAAACCGGGCCTTATTGCCAATACGCTGTCGTGCGGATTCGTGGCATTCGCCGGAAAGGCGCGGAAGTGGAAACGCACACAGCAAAGTTGAATGCGGATTCTGCCGGCCGCTTTCTTTCCGGGGCCGATACTGCTGATTTGTGGGAATTATTGTTGGGCGCGGGATCGCTTGACTATTCCGTGGATGCTGCCATTGTTACGCAGGAGCCGGCGTTCGTCGCCAAATACGCGTTTCAGCTAGCGCAGTCGTTCAACAACTTCTACCACAAGCATCACATTCTTTCTGAAACCGATGAGCAGAAACGCGCATTCCTACTGCAATTAACGGAGTTGGTCGAAACGCAACTGGTCCGCGCCCTCAGTTTGCTCGGAATCGAAGCCCCGGAAAAAATGTAGCAATCTTGCCCAATTGGGGCGCAGCAAGCTGCGCCCCTACCAGGGAAACCTAATACGACATGACCAGATGCACGAGCGTACGCAGGGCCACGCCGGTGGGGCCTTTGGCGAGCCACGGCTTGGCATCGTCATTCCACGCCGTTCCCGCGATGTCCAGGTGAATCCAGGGGGAATCGCCGGTAAATTCCTTGATGAACATAGCACCAATGGTGGCCCCGGCTCCCTTCCCGCTGCTGATGTTTTGAATATCGGCCACCGTACCCTTGATGAACTCGCGATACTCGTCGTCCATCGGCATCTGCCACATTCTTTCGCCCGCCGCCTTCGCACTGGCCAACAGCTTGTCCGTAAACGACTGGTCCGATCCAAAAACGCCGACATTCACGCCCGCAAGGGCGACGACGATCGCGCCCGTCAACGTGGCCGCATCAATCAAGTGCGTGGCGCCAAGCTGCTTCGCATAATGCACGCCGTCAGCAAGAATCAGCCGGCCCTCGGCGTCAGTGTTCAGCACTTCAATGGTCTTGCCGGACATAGCCGTCTGGATGTCTCCCGGCTTCTGCGCACGGCCGCCCGGCATGTTTTCCGTGGACGGCACCACGCAAATCACTTTGACACCAGGTTTTAGCGAAGCCAGAGCCCGCATGACGCCGATCATGGTCGCGCCGCCGGCCATGTCGTACTTCATTTTTTCCATGCCATCGGCCGGTTTGATGGAAATTCCCCCGGTATCAAACGTTACGGCTTTACCAATCAAGCCAATCACCGGTGCGCCCGGCTTGGCCGTCGGTGGATTGTAAGTGATGATCATCATCCGAGGCGGCTCGACGCTGCCTTGCGCCACGCTGAGCAGCGCGCCCATCTTCAACGCCGCGATTTTCTTTTCATCAAGGATTTCAACCGATAGGCCCGCCGCCTTCGCCATTGCCTCCGCTTTTTGCGCCAGAATCGTAGGCGTCATTTTGTTTGAAGGCTCGTTCACCAAATCCCGGGCAAAATTCTGTGAATCCGCAATGATGCGGCCCTTGGCCAGGCCTTTTTCGCCCCGCCCGCGCTCTGAGTCCGAATAGCCAGCAATCGTCACACTCTCGATTCTCTTGTCGCTCTTCTTGTCGGTCTTGTACTTGTCCGGTTCGAAATCGGCAGTCAGAACTCCCTCGGTGACTACTTGCGCGGATTCCTCTGTTGCGCCGCCTTCCCGCACCACGAGCGCGAAATTCTTAATTGACCGCGCCTTCAAATAACGCAGCGCAGCGCCGCCAATCCTCCGAAGCGTGGCCGAATTGAATTGCTCCTTCTTCCCCGCCCCGACCAAAAGCAATCGCGCCGCTTTCAATCCCGCGGGTGCATGAATCAGCGTGAACTCCAGCGGTTTGCCGGTCAGTTCGCCGCTCTTCGCCAGTTTCCCGAGCAACCCGCCCGCGAGTTTGTCAATCTCGGAAACGCGCCCCTGGATTGGGTCGGTCTCTTCAAACACATACGAAACCAGGGCCTCCGTTTCGATTCCTGCGAACGGCTTACTCTCCAGCGTGATTTGCATGATTGCTTTATCGCCTCCGATTGCGATACATGGATTCTTCCACTTCCCTGCGAGCTTCCTTGGCGCGCTCGTCGGCGCGGCGGTCCCAAGCCTTCTTGCCCTGCACCAGCGCGATCTCTACCTTGGCGATGCTGTTGCGGAAGTAGATTCGCAAGGGAATGACCGTCAACCCTTTAGACTCGGCGCGGCCCGAAAGTTTGTGGATTTCGTTCTTGTGAAGCAGCAGTTTCCGTGCCCCGAGCGGCTCATGGTTCCAGGGACCGCCAGGTAAGTACTGTGCAATGTGTGCGTTAACCAGCCAGGGGCCGTTCGGGCGGAAATCAACATAAGCGTCCCGAATGTTGGCCTTCCCTTCGCGGAGGGCCTTCACTTCGGTGCCATGGAGGACCAGACCTGCCTCATGTTTCTCAAGAATATGATAGTTATACGAGGCGGCGCGGTTCTGCGCCACAATTTGCTCGCCGGGTTTGGCACCCTTCGCAGATTTCTTTGTAGGTTTCGCCACGACCGTCCATCATAGCCGCAGTAGAAAAAGTTGTCACCCTCGGGTGAAAACGGCTTCAAAAATCGGTATTGTGCCCTAGAGGCCAGTCAACCTCTGTGACCTTGCCGCACGTCTAATGCGAGTGTTAGACTTCAAAAAGCTAAATCCCAGGCCTCGGAGAGAGTATGCAGCAAAAGTGGGGAACCCTAATCCTTTGTGTGAGTTTCGGCCTGGTCGCCGCCGGATGCCCAAAGGGCGGCGACGAATATAACCAAGGTTTGAAGGCACAAAACCTCCAGGACTACGATGTGGCTGTCGCGTACTACGAAAAAGCCGTCAAAGCTGATCCCCAAAACGCAACCTTCAAGATCAGGCTGCACCAGGCGCGATTTGATGCCGGCGAATACCACATAAAGCGCGGCCTGGAGATGCGAAAGAGAGGCGAACTGGACGGCGCCGCCCTTGAATTCCAGAAGGCGTTCGTCGCCGACCCTTCCAGTTCCATAGCCGAGCAGGAATTGAAGCGTACCGTGGATATGATTGCGGAAAGGGACCACCCGAAGCAATCCGAAGCTCCCACCGACCACAATCAGCAGCCGCTTGCATCTCTCCCGCCGGAAATCAAGCCGCTTACCCGGACGCCCATCAGCATGAAGATGGACAACGACGCCAAAATCGTCTTTGAGACTATCGGGAAGTACGCCGGCCTTACCATGATCTTTGACCCCGACTTCCCTGCCCGCCGCATCCATTTTGAAGTCAACAATGTCACGCTGGAGCAGGCGCTGGAAATCGCGTCGCTCGAAAGCAAAGCGTTTATCAAGCCAGTGACGGAAAACACGCTCCTGGTTATTCCCGACCAGATCGCGAAACGCCGTGACTACGAAGAGGAAGTGGTGCGCACATTCTATCTTTCGAACGTTACTCAGCCGCAGGACATCACGGAAATCATGACCGGGCTGCGACAATTGTTCGACTTGAAGCGCGTCCAGCAGGTCAACGCGCAAAACGCCATCATCATCCGCGACACGCCCGACAAGCTGATGCTGGTTCAAAAACTGATTGACGACATTGATAAAGCCAAGCCCGAAGTCGTCGTGCAGGTCGAAGTCCTGCAAGTCAGCAAGGACCGGCTCCGCGAATTTGGCATTCAACCCGGTTCGCAAGCCACTGTCGCGGTTACGAACGGCACGACAACCTCCGGCGGAACCACCACAAGCAATCCGATAACGTTCGATACCTTTCGACGTCTCAACCCCAACAGCTTTAGCGTCACGCTTCCGAGCCTCACCCTCAACCTTGTGGAAAGTGACGCGGACACAAAGATCATTCAGAATCCGGAAATTCGCTCCGTAGATGGCCAAACGGCCAAGCTCAAGATTGGCCAGCGCATTCCGGTAGCCACTGGAAGCTTTCAGGCAGGCGTGGGTGTTGGCAGCACGGGCGGTGCGGGCTTCGTCAACCCTCTCGTGAACACGCAGTTCACGTACCTGGACGTTGGTGTCAACGTCGACGTAACCCCGCGTGTGCATCCGAACCATGAAGTCACCCTGAAACTGCGCATTGAGATATCCTCCCAGTTAAGCACCGTGAATATCGGGGGCATTTCACAGCCGGTGATCGGCTCGAAGACCATCGAGCACGACATCCGGCTCAAAGAGGGCGAGACCAATATCCTGGGCGGCCTGATTGAGCGCACGGACACAAAAAGCATAAGTGGATGGCCCGGTGTCGCAAGGATCCCTATTCTCGGCCACTTTTTCGCCGATACCAAGGTGGACCACCAGGAAGACGAGACGCTGATCGTTTTGACTCCCCACATCGTGCGCATGCCTTATTTGACAAAAGCCAATTTGCAACCGTTGCTCTCCGGAACAGAAACCGCGGTGCAAACGCGGCGCGAGAGCGAATTGCGCACGCCGCAACAGGAACCTACCCCACAGGCACCTCCTCCTACGCAACCTCAACAGCCGCTGCAAATGCCGCAACCTACGATGAATCCAACGGCCCCGGGCGCGGCGGCACCATCTTCGCAGGCTCCACAGGCGCAGCCGGGTGGCGCAGTTGCTAAGATTCGTTTCGAACCTCAGACTCTCACTCTCAAGGCCGGTCAGACCGCTACCTTGGGCGTGGTCGTCGAAAACGTAAACGATCTTTATTCGATCCCGTTGCTCTTGCAGTACGACCCCAAAGTCATCAGCGTGGAAGAAGTGCAGCATGGCGGCTTCCTCTCTGGCGGCGGCTCGCAGGTCATCGCGATTCCCTGGCAGGTCCTCAAGGACAAAGGCCAGGCGATTATTTCCGCTACGCGTCCGCCCAGCACTCCCGGCGTCAGCGGCAGCGGCACACTCATCGGCGTGGTCGTGAAGGCCTTGGCGGCCGGCTCCACGAACTTGTCCATTGTCCAGGTGAACGCCAAAGACTCGCAGCAGAAGCCCATTCCGCTGGTCAGCAGCGAAGCAACGTTGCAAGTTCAGCCGTAGTTCATTTAAAGGAACCCATTCCGAAACGTTTTGATTTACTGTAGGGAGAGATGCTTCTGTATTTGCAAGTTCGACCGCGTACTGGGTGGCAGCGAGACAACTCGCAAGCGGGATTGACTCTTCTTGAGATGATTCTGACTTGCGCGATCCTGCTGATTTTGTCTGCCGCAGCTCTGCCGATCGCCAAATACGCTGTGGTCCGCGAGAAAGAAGCGATCCTGCGCCACAACCTCGATGAAGTCCGCGATGCCATCGATCGTTACAAGGACGCTGCGGACCACCAGGCAATCCACGTCGAAATAGGCACCGAAGGTTATCCTCCCGATCTAGAGACGCTCGTCAGCGGCGTGAAGCTGGGGAACAACGGTGACAAGAAGATTGTTTTTTTGCGGAAAATTCCGATTGACCCCATGACTGGGCGCGCCGACTGGGGCCTGCGGGCCGTCCAAGACGAACCAGACTCGACGCGTTGGAGCGGCAAGGACGTTTTTGATGTGTATTCCCAATCCACCAGGACGGCCATGGACGGCACGAAGTATTCGGACTGGTAATAGGAGGTTGAACTTAAGGTGAAGATTCAATTGCACAATCGGGTTACCACGCGGCCGGAGCGGAACGGTCTCGAGGGCAGGAACAATCTCGGATTCACGCTGATTGAGTTGATGATCGTCATGTCCATCATCCTGATTCTCATTGGCATCGCCGTGATTCGCTATGACAAGGTCGTCCAGCATTCCAGGGAATCGGTGTTGAAAACCGATCTTCGCACCATACGCGACGCCATCGACAATTACACGCTGGACAAGCAAGCCGCCCCGCACTCCGTTGACGACTTATATCAGGCGGGCTATCTTCGCTCGGTCCCAACAGACCCCATGACCAACGCTAAGGATTGGGTGCCTCAGTTCGACAGCGTGGTTCTAAGCCCCGACCAGACCACCACAGGCATGGTGGACGTGCATTCAAATTCGCCCCGTGTCTCACCCTTCGACAACACTCCCTACAACGAGTGGTAGTTCGAGAGACTGAACAAGGTGAGTCCGGAGATTAACGATATCGTTGCTCCGGGTCACCTACGTCTCGGGTCTCTTCTTGAACAGGATTTGCAGGATTTATGACGTATTGCTGGTGATCGATCGTGAAGACCTTTCGCCCATACATCTTCACTTCCACGAACGTTTGGTCTCTGAAGGGCAGCCAAAAACCATCGATTCTCTGATATTCGCGGACGAAGTCCGCCCGATTGATCCAGAAAGACGGTTTCTTTGCAGGATGGCCCGCGATTTTCACGATTGCGAAGTCGAGCGCATCGATCCATATTTTGCCTTCGAACAGATATTTATCTTTGCGCTTCGGAGTGGCCGTGAGAACGAAGCAATGGTACGGGCCGACATCCTCCTCGCCGGCCAGCTCAAACGCATAGTTGGCCTCGGTGATCGCGCTGTCGTGATGCTCGCGGCCAGAAGACGTCTCGCCCTCGGTTTGAAGCAGGTGGTCGAACACCACGTGGCGCACAATTCCTGATCCTTTTTCGGATGACCTGTTAAAGGTCTTCTTGCCGGGCGCCTCGTAGGCCACGCGTACCACTTCCTGGGCCGCCAGTTTCCCTTGAAGGTTTCTGACCTCGTAGGTTCGTACACCCGAATACCGTTGCAAGTGCTCGTTTCGCACGCGGTTGTGCTCCAGCATTTTTGCAATGATGTCTTCGCCCTTCAGGGCCATTGGAACGCCGTAGCTCGATCCGGACCTTTCCTCAGGCGTCTTAGCGGTGAAGCTCTGGCTTTGCGCAGTCGATGCCCCTGAAGTTGCTCCCAACAGGAAAACGACGACGGCCCATCTTTTCGACCGCTCAACCTGGATTGTCACGGCTTACCACCCTCCTTTTCTAAGTACTTTTCCACGTGTGCTTCTCGTCCGAACAGATCGTCACGCGGGATGCGTCACAAATTCCTGCGACAATTCGGCAACTCTCTCGATAGCCCGAATCACCAATTCAGGCTCGTCTTGCATGATCCAATGATTGCTTTCTTCCGCGACCACATAACTTCCAAGAGGCAGGCGGCTGACGATTGCTGCGTGTTCCTTACGCCGGCGCTCCGCCGCCGTGCGCGCGGAGAGAATCACCACAGGCATATCGCCGGTGCAACTGAGTTTAGAAACCTGTGCGGCGCTCACCGGAAAGTTTTCCAATTGACTCGCGATGGTCAGAGCGAATTTCTCCTCAACCCAAAAAACTGAGGCCATCGCTTTTTCGTTTGCTGGTAGGGCCGCGAACCACGGGCTTGAAACAGATGCGGATTCCTCCGGAGCGTCGCGGCCGATGAGTCGAACAAGGTGACCGGCTAGCTTTGCTGCCGGCGTGGTCAGCAGATAAGCCAGGAAACGCAGGACGCCAATGCGCGAGAGCAGCGCGGCGCGCCGGCACACTTTCGCGCCGATCCGCGTGAGTTTGCGATCGTGTGCGGAAGGCGGATTCCACTCTGTCGGTACAACAGGATCCACCAGCACCAGGCCCGCTGTTTCTTCCGGAAAGCTTGTGGCAAATAAGGGCGTGGTCAAGCCGCCGAAAGAGTGACCTACCAGGATGTACGGCGGAGGAATGGCCGCCCGGTGGAGCAGAGCGTGAAGCTCATCGACGATGCGCTCCGCCGTTCGCGGCATCGGACCTAGTTCACTCCAGCCTAGTCCGGCACGGTCGTAACTGACCACGCGGTAAGATTCCGCCAACTCGCGCTGGAGACTGCTCCAGCTCAGCACCGTGGACATGAGCCCCGCTTCCAGCACAATCGTCGGGCCCTCGCTTCCCGATTCGAGAAGATGAAGCCGATGACCGCCCACATCGACCAATCTCCCCGGAGGCGGAAAGCGCTTGCGATCCCGGCGCGTTCCTGCTGTCTGATACATTGCGCCCAGCAAAACAGCAATCAAAGCGCAGACGACAAACCAAGCTAGGAAATGAAGCAAGTTCCCATCCCCCTGGAGCAAGCCCACCTTTTAGATGTCCTGACGCCGGAGTTGGCTATACAAATCTTCGGCGATACGATATGCAACATCGACGCAGTCGCCGATAGACCGCCCCTTGAGGAAGTTGCCCACAAGAGAGAGATTGGGAAGCTCGCGCAAAATTCGGCCAATTTCTGCAACTCGCCATGCATGCCCGACGTTGTATTGCGGCAGCGCGCGCGGCTCTCTCCAGACCAGGCGGGCCACTGGCTCACCCGAGATTCCGAGGATGCGTGCGTTCTCGGCCGTGACGGTTCGAGCGCACTCTTCTTCACTCGCCGGGCCTAGATTGCTGTTGGTTTCTCTCCCTGCAAAGCTGGTGACTAAAACCGTTCCTTCGCGCGCGCGCCCTGTAAACAGTGAAGAATTCCAAAACGTGCAAATGGTATTCAGACCTTCGCGCCGCGGAACCATGAAGCCGAATCCGTCTAGACGGTTTGCGACCTGGGACCTCTCGTAAGCCGAAGAGACCACGCAGATTGGTGCGTATTCCATGTCTTTAAGGTGCGAAGCCAGCTGAGGAGCGCTCGTTTCCAGCAATCTAGCGGCAACGTGAGCCGGAACAGCCAAGACCAAATATTGCGTCCTGATTTGCTCGCCACCAGACAAACAGATTTGCCATACTGGCTTTGTCGCTCCGGCATCTTTCCGCGACAGCGCGATTGATTCGACAGCCACCTTGTAGGTGATCTCCGCCTTCAACTCTTGCGCCAGGCTTTCTGGAAGAGTTGCCATTCCGGAGCGGAAAGTGCCGAGAGTTGGCAGTGCATCGGTGACGCGCAAGGTTTCGCGATTTGCGTCTTTGCGGGGAGCAAAGGGTTGCGAAGAACCGGCTGGTTTCGAGTTGTCTTGTGTGGATGTGCGGGCGTGGAGGGCTCCCCGCACAAGGCTTCCTTGGCTCCGTTCCCAGTCCACAAGGGCAGGAAAAGCACTCGCCATACCCATTTTGTGGGCATCGCCCAAAAAGACCGTGGAGATGATGGGGTCCACGAGATTGTCCAGGATTTCCGCACCAAATTTTCGTTGCACGAAATCGGCCAAGCTCTCTTCCTGATCCGGAGGGTGCGAGTAGCCAAACGGCTCGGTGAGAACTCGCAGCTTGGATTTCAGCCCGACCAACTGCGTCGCAATCAGGCCCCCCGGCGAGAAAGGGGCAAGATAGAGGCGGCCATGCCGGAATATGTATCGCTTGGCTTTGGCGTCACCGGCTACAAACTCGCGTTCCAGCTGCAAGTCGCGCACGAGTTGCCATACCGACGGGGGAAAACGGGGAAACTGGGGCCCAGCCTCGAAAAGAAAGCCGTCCTTCCGCACCGTGGCGATCATGCCGCCCGGGCGTTCGGTAGCTTCCAGGACGCGTGTACGCATCCCCAACTGCTTCAGGCGATGAGCACAAGCCAGCCCGGAAATCCCCGCGCCGATCACGGCGACTGTTTCTGTGTATCCCATAGGGTGCGAAGCCAATCCAAATATAGGAAGTCGCAAAAGCGCACGGGCTTAAATCTTCCGTCAGATAGATGTATGAGATGGCCTCTGAGTCACTATTAAGTTTCCTCGCGAAATACACGGGGAACGGCGAAGAAGTTGCTGTGCGCCAGCAGCGTGGCTATCGCATGGAGAGTTGGACCTATGGGCGGGTTGCCGCTCAGGCCAACCGCGTGGCCCGTGAGCTTGAACTTCGCGGCTTGGGTAAGGGCGATGCCGCTCTTTTGTGGGGTCACAACTCGGCGGAGTGGATCTGCGGGTTCCTGGGATGTGTGCTGCGCGGCGTGGTCGTAGTGCCCATCGATCATGGTTCGACTGTCGATTTTTCGGAGCGTGTCGGCCGGGAAGTCAAGGCAAAGTTGGTGTTTCGCGCGCAGGTCCATCCGGAAGTTGGATCAATTCCTTCTCTATCTTTCGAGTCGCTTGCCGAAGCAACTTCCAAGCACGGCACCTCCGCTTATCCGTCGCCGCAGCTTTCGCGTCCAGAGACCCTAGAAATCATCTTCACTTCCGGCACCACTGCGGAGCCTCGCGGCGTTGTAATCTCCCATGGAAACATCCTGGCCAACATCGAGCGCCTCGAACAGGAAGTCCAGAAATACCTTCGCTACGAAGGGCTTGTTCATCCGCTCCGTTTCCTGAACCTCCTCCCGCTCAGCCACGTGTTTGGCCAAATGCTAGGGGTTTTCATTCCCCCGATGCTTCGGGCCACGGTTGTTTTCACGGATTCGCTAAAGCCACGCGATTTGGTAGACACCATCCGCCAAGAACGCGTTTCCGTTTTGGTTGCCGTTCCCCGATTTATTGAATCTCTTGAGCGAGAAGTAGAACGCCGTGAGGAACGTAACGGAAAGCTAGAGAGATTTCGCAGGGATTTCGCGCTGGCGGAAAAGCAACACTTTCTCCGCCGTTGGTGGCGATTCCGGCGAGTCCATCAACACTTCGGCTGGAAGTTTTGGGCCTTTATTTCCGGTGGAGCCGCCTTGCCGGAGCAGACCGAAACGTTCTGGAATCGCCTCGGATACGCGGTTATTCAGGGATACGGAATGACCGAAACAGCCTCGCTCATTAGCTTGAATCACCCTTTTCGTTCGGCAAGAGGCTCAATCGGTAAAGTCTTTCCAGGCATGGAGATTCGTGTTGACGACAACGGTGAAATTCTGGTGCGCGGAGAGAGCGTCGCCAAAGCATACCAGCATGGTGGACAGATTCAGTCCGTAGCTGAACCGGATGGTTGGTTCCGAACGGGAGACGTTGCGGACCGCGACGAAAACGGCCGCCTATATTTCAAAGGCCGGAAAAAGAATGTTATCGTCACGCCGGCTGGCATGAACGTTTACCCGGAAGACTTGGAAAACGCTTTGCGCGGTCAACCGGGCGTGCGAGATTGCGTTGTGCTCGGGCTCGAGCGCGATGGTAATGCGGAGCCGTGCGCGGTTCTGCTGATGAGCAGCCCTGGACCGAGCGCAACATCAGCCGTCGAACAGGCCAATCAATCGTTGGCCGAGTATCAGAGGATCCGCTACTGGCTTGTGTGGCCGGAGCCGGATTTTCCCCGGACTCCAACACAAAAACCCATTCTTCCTCGCATTCGCGAGGCCATTCAAAAGAAAAACGGCGCCAAATTAGGGAGCAGTCGGAATGGAGATTCGTTAGCGGGCTTGATCGCTCAAATTACGGGACGTCCAGTTCCGCCCGGCTCCAAGGACACGAGCCTCGAAGCTGATTTGCAGCTTTCTTCCTTGGATCGCGTCGAGCTGATGAGCGTTTTGGAAGACCGATACCAGGTGGGCTTGAATGAAGTTCAATTCCAGGACGCCGCCACAATTGGCCAGCTCGAGAAACTCGTTGCGCGGGGAACGGTTTCAACGACGGAGTATGTCTTCCCTCACTGGCCGCAACACAGGGCCATCACCGCCCTGCGGTTTGCTGTGTACTATCTACTCGCCTGGCCTGCGACCTACCTTCTCGCTGCGCCCCGCATTCGCGGCCGCGAGAATTTGCGCGGATTGCAGGGGCCTGTGCTGGTCATCTCCAATCACGTCACATATCTGGACATTGCCTGGATTCTTCCGGCGCTGCCTGCGCGGTTTCGCAACAAGTTGGCGACTGCCATGCGCGGCGAGCGCCTTGCCGAAATGCGTCGCCCGGCAAACACCAAGAACCTGTTCGAACGCTTCGTGGAGCGGCTGAGATATTTTCTTGCTTTGAGCCTCTTCAACGTCTTTCCACTGCCGAAGCAATCTGGATTCCTGCAAAGTTTCCGATTCGCAGGAAATCTTGTAGACCGCCGCTGGAACATCCTCGTTTTCCCGGAAGGCCGAACCACCGAGGACGGCAAGATGGCTCACTTTCGCTCCGGAATCGGACTGCTTGCCAAGCAATTGAACATTCCGGTTGTCCCTATACGTTTGGACGGCTTGTTTGACCTGAAGCAGACCGAGCGGATAATCGCTCGACCAGGTCATGTGCGAGTGACGATAGGGCCCCCTGTCCGCTTCTCGCGCGAAGACCACCCGGACGATATCGCCCGTGAACTGGAGCGCCGCATCACGGAACTTCAGTCGGTCTGAGGTTGCGCTGTTCGTTTGAAAATCGGCAGCCGGTGAATCGCGAGAGCGAGAACCACAAGAGTGAGAAGGATTCCAAGAGAAGCCCATTTCTGACTAAAAAGAAAATCCTTCGCCGCCACACCGTAGCGCGCGCCGAGGTATCCCTCAAAGAAGAACAGGCAGCCGCGCCCGAGTAGCGTCCCAACGACAAATGTGCCTAATGGCACCTGGAAAACACCTTGCGCGATTACAAATGGTTTGAACGGCACCGGGAACGGGGCAACCGCGGGGAAGAAAACGGCCGCCGCCGGATACTCTTGAACCAGACGTCGAACCCTGCCTGGAGCATGCCCTTGTGTTTTGCGATAGTAGGCTTGCCCACCCTTTCGAGCCAGCCAGTAGATCCACACGCATCCACCGAGTGAGCCCAGCGCGGCCATCGCTACATAATACGCCATGCGCACCGGATGGCGGCTGCAAAGCTCCATCAGGAGTATGTCCGAGACCAGTGGAAGAGGGATGAATGAGGAGTCAACGAACGTTGAAAGAAGCAATCCGAATCCGCCAAGACCCGCGAACAGCAGCTTCAACCAGGACCGGAGTTGCACGAAATGGCTCATATCGCCTGTTTCCCTGGTTCCAGGCAGCTTGGATCCATTTAATTTAGATGCGCCGTGGCTCGAGAGGGGCGCTGTGAATTTTCATAGCCGCTCAAATTTCTTCCCGTTTTTCCGTGTACCGGTTCGCTCGGTTCTTAAATCTAATCTAGGGTGACCAAGGGATCGCTTCTGTTTCCTCAGGGCCTATGTAGCTTTGTGAAAGTTTGAACGACTCCCGGTCCGAACCGAAGGTTTGTCCGCGGTTCCTGCCGAGCCCAACCGCGGAAGTCTTGAATCAAGGGCGTA
>DATFRZ010000096.1:0-51759 GCA_035262885.1 Candidatus Acidiferrum sp. | reverse complement strand
AGCGGTCTCTTTGCGCATTCTTTTCTCCGACGGCATCTCCGCTGCTATTGACGAAGTCATAGCCTGGAACCGCTGGCAGGACTGGGCGCTGCTGAGTCTGCCTCGTACCAAAGGCCCTTTTTTGAAACGCGCCGCAAATTTCGTCAATGTGGGTGACCATTGCGTCTTTCTTGAGAAAGGTACGAGCGGTTCCCGCCTCACCGATGGCACGATTACCGGAAAGAACACTTTTCCACGCGCCGGCGAAAGGCTTCTCCTTGTTTCAGCTGCAACAGAGATGTCCATCGGCGGCCCTCTGCTCGATGAGTTTGGCGATTACGTGGGCATTATCGGAGGAACCATCCTCCCGGGCGCAAGCGCAATGAGGATGCTCGATTTGTTGGGGGAGGGTCGGTCCCTCAAGGGCGGCCCGATCGTGTATGAGAATGGGGCGATGGCGGTTCCGATATCGCAAGTCCCTGAAGGTGCTCCGACATCTGCCGGGACTTCTCTGAAAGAACTGGATCGTCGCGGCGAGTTTTTACCTCCGGTAACAAAGTCGGGCCTTATTGGGTTCGCGCAGCTAGCGGTCGCCACCTGGTAAACGCGGAAATCCAGCCAACGTGGCTCACGAGTACCGATGGATTTTTAGTCGTCGCGAAGGCCACGCCACCATGTTGGTCAACTGGCAGCCTACGACCAAAGCCAAGGGCAAGGCCATGTTGCGGGTTTTCAATTCTGACAATCAGAAGATTGCAGAATCCAAACCTGAAAACCTGAGTCTCGCGCCTGGCAACTTCCTCGCATCCTCCTGGGATCTGTCCGTGGAGAATCTTGCCCCTGCGATCTATCGCGTCGATCTGCTTTTCGGCGAGCAAACCGTTTGGCGCGACTTCTTCCGCGTCACCGATTAATTTCGGCCTCCGGATGACAGGTTGGCTGCTAACCCGCAGGGTGCGTTAGAATCAGAAACGGAGGAGGTGGTTGAAACACTCCGGACTGCCCCGCAATTCAGCCATTTCGCAATCCGCGAACGCGCCTTGTGGATTTTCCTTTTGTTTGCCGTAACTTGTTGGGAAGAAAGTCTTTATGCCCTACAGGGCGAGTACTCCAATTTGGGACTCTCTCTCTTTTTGCGTCCCGAAGTCCCATTTCGCTCTCACTTTTTCCTCAAGCTCCGAAGGGTCGGGCCTTCCCTTTGTAGTACCCGCGTACTACTATTTTTCGCGCGGCGCACTACCCCTTCACAGGTACGCTTTCGCTATGGGTTTTCGTGTCGCCGCCGAACTAGACTTTCTTTGGACAAGCAGGTGTTTGTCCGGAAAGTCGGTTTCGGCATGGCGACCCAGCACCACGCAATACACGAACTGATGACTAAGAAACCCTCAACCGAAGCGCCAACCAAACAGGCCTCGCAGCCCGAGCGGCGGAGCAATCGCCGCTGCAGAATTACGCAGCTGATGCGCATTCGCCCTTCGGATCCGAAGAAGCCGCACTTCGAGGATTTGCGTGGCTCGGTGAGCGTATCGCGGTCAGGCGTGTATTTTCACTCCAGCGAGCCAGGATACGAAGTAGGCTTGCGGCTCTTTGTGACCATGCCCTATTCCAATGACCCGGCGGCTCTGAATCGCGAGTATCTGGCGGAAGTGGTGCGCCGCGACGTTTTGCCCACGGGCATGTTTGGCATCGGGATCAAAATCCTGATGGAGATGGGGATGCAGCACTCCTACAATTTCGGCGGCAGCACGCCATTTTGATGGATCCCACCACCGGGAATGGAGTCAGATACTCGAGCCTCTTACCTAGGATCTGATCGCGACGAGAAAAGGCGCAGCGGTGCTGCGCCCCTACAAGGGATTGGCGTCGGCAAGCGTTTGCCGGAGATTCTGTTGCGACATGCTCCAGAAACAAGAACGGGCGTCCCAGTTAAGGGGCGCCCGTTCCTGCGTTTGGGGGTGGAGAGAACTCGTTAGGATGCCTGTCTTTGCTATTACGCCTGTCCAAGGAGCCGCATTGTGCGGTGGCGAATCATGCCGAGCTGGCGGTTCAAAGGATGCTTGCGAGACAGGAAACTCAAAACCGGAGCGCGGCGTTGCGTCAGCTTATTAATCGCGACGGTTAGCCGAACGTCGCGGCGAGCAAATTTCAGTCCAGATTCAAGGGCTTCGCGGGCATCTTCGCGGCGGCCGGCGGCGGCGTAAACTTCTGCCAAATTCAAATAGAGCTGCGCTTGATTCCTCTTCATGCGAACCGCGGAGTCGCAGAGGCGCTCGGCTTCGCCCCATTTTCCTTCCGAACGCGCAATGACCACGCCGAGGTAGGACATGTAATAAGGGTTGTTCTTGTCGAGTTCCACTGCCTTCCGCATGTGGGGAAGAGCTTTGTCCGCGTGTCTGTCTCGAAGGAGGGTCAGACCGGTCTTGAACTCGCGAAAAGCTTCCGTATCCATCATCGTCTCACCTCAGTCGCGCCGGACAAATCCGGGCGGCGGAAGAATTGGAATCCCAGGGAGTGGGGGCGTTCCCGCGCGGCGCGGAGAGTATACGCGCCAACCTCATTCGGGAATTGCCGAAAGGGAGTGCTCCGCAAAGCCAGGTGAGCAGCGGAACCGCAAGCACGACGGTTGCGAGAATGTTTCCCATCCCAGTCCTTTTTGAACGTACATGACGTTTGGCGAAGAATCTACTGAACAGGAGGACAGTCTTAGTGCAGCGGAACCGGCGTTGGAAGCGGAGGCTGGGGTACAGGTAGAGGCGGACTACACTTTTCGTTTCTGCGATTCTTGTGAGGGCAGGCGGAACGCGGCGCTGG
Source organism: Candidatus Acidiferrum sp. (assembly GCA_035262885.1). Classification (GTDB taxonomy): domain Bacteria; phylum Acidobacteriota; class Terriglobia; order Acidiferrales; family UBA7541; genus Acidiferrum. The sequence goes on along the minus strand of DATFRZ010000096.1, from coordinate 48,969 downwards.
TGTGTGCAGGCCTTGCTGCCTTTAGCGGTTCATGGTTCGTTGACAATGGGGCGAGAACGCTCGAACCATCGTGCGGCGATGGCTCCGAAGATGAAGCCACCAACGTGCGCCAAATAGGCAACTCCGCCGGTCTGGACGCTAGCTACGGAACCGGCATTTAGAAGCTGGATGAGGAACCACACGCCGATCAACAGCGCAGCCGGAATGAAGGTCACGCGCACAAAGATGAAAATGATCAGCAGGGCCTTAATTTTATCGCGGGGATAAGTAACCAGGAACGCGCCCATGACCGCCGCAATCGCCCCGCTGGCGCCAAGGTTGGGGACGGTTGAGGCGGGAGTGGCCGCGACCTGAGCCAGCGTGGCCGCTAACCCTCCGAGCAAATAAAAGATTGAATATCGCAGCGGATTCATGGCGTCTTCCACTTCGGGACCAAAAGCCCAGAGAAACACCATGTTGCCGATAATGTGGGACCAGCTTCCATGCATGAACATGGCGGTAAGAATCGTGATCCAGTGATGGCCGGAGAAAATGCTGGCAGGCACCGCGGCCCACTTGAGGACGAAGGGCTCGCCGCCCATCAATTCCATAATGAAAACAAAGGTATTGATGGCGATGATGAAAGCTGTCGCGACCGGGAATCGCGCCGGGCGGCGCGAAGCGTCTGAAAGGGGAATTACGGTTCCCACCGTATCCTCCGTTTGGGCAAGCTTGACTTCGTCGAGCTACATTACGACCGGCTGTCGGCTCTGCTAACTCTTGGCGCTTCTCGACTGCGCGCCCGCAGAGCCGCGGGGCCATGCCAGCGGCGGCTATGCCAGTTTGGCCACCACTTTTCGGGCTGCTAAGGAAAGTATCAAGCGGGGTACGCCGCTGAACACCATGCCGATTCCCACTAGCGTGCCAATCGCCCAGGGAGCGCTGGAGGGCCAACTCCTCCAAATCAGGACGGCGAGGATCAGAGTGATGATTCCATCGAACAGCAGCCACCTCGACCCGGGCATGAGCCGCAGCCGCGACGACAACACAAATTCAAGGATTGCTTCCGCGAAAAGGTAAATGGCCAGCGCCAAGGTGAGGGAGGCCAGCCCAGCGACGGGATTAAGCAAAACGTAGGCGCCTACGCCAATGTAGGCGATGCCAATGAGGAGTTCCCAAATCAATGCGCCTGTGTTGCGCGTATGCCACGCAAAAACCAGGTGTGCTGCTCCGCAGAACACGAGCAGCCACCCAACGAAAATGGTAACGGCAATTCCCGCAGCCGCGGGGACAACGATTGCAAGAATGCCCGCCAGAATCATAAGAATGCTGAGGGCGATGGACCAGCCGACGGATTGCTTTGCGGTGGTGACCAATGACGGTGTGCTCATTGCTGTGCCTCCTTGTGGTTTTCGGAGACCCGTTCCTGTGGGAGTTGAGGGATTAAAGCACAACTGGACGTGCAGGACAAGGGCTGCAAACCGGCGCAACCGGCGCGAGGACCGTCTTGGTGCCGCGGGCGGACGTTGTCAGAGGCGTTGCGAGGACAGGGAATGCTTTCCTAGGTCCTTGGTTCTATCTATTCGACCTCGGGTAGAGACTCAAAGGGATAAAAGGGGACAAATCTTTAAAGCCGATGATTCGACTGGCTGCTTATTTTGCAACGGCGGCAGCAATCTGACTCACGGTTTCGATGTTGCGGAGGATTTGGTCGAGGGGCAGTGGATTGTGGCGCTCCGCTTGACTTGCCGCGTGATTGGGCAGCACGACCAGGCGGTGAACCCCCGCGGCGGCAAATGCTTCCACGGTACGTCTGTCAAAAGGACCGACGGGCGTGACGGTGATTTCGAGATTGCCGAGTTCGGGCGGGCGAGCATGTTGATCGGCGGCACGCCGCAAGCCCTCGATGTGTTGCTTGGTCTGCTCGACGGTAAGGCCAAAACCATACCAGCCGTTGCCCAGGGTGACGGCGCGACGGAACGCAGACGGACTTCCACCGCCGATGACGATGGGTGGCATGGGGCGCTGGATCGGGAGTGGGTAGGAGACAACACCGCTGAAGGATGCTGAAGGGCCGTGGTGTACCGGATGCTCCATGGTCCAAAGCGCCCGCATGGCGCGTAAGGCATCATCCATCCTCTCGCCTCGCTTTTCCATGGGGACTCCAAGCGCTTTGAATTCAGGTTCCAACCAGCCGGCTCCTAGGCCAATGATGAGACGTCCCCCGGACACGACGTCAAGCGTGGCCAGCTCCTTGGCGAGAAGGACGGGATTGCGTAGCGGCAGGACGATGATGCCGCTGGCGATGCCCACGCGTTTTGTGTGGGCTGCGAGCCATGTCAAGGCAACGATTGTGTCCAGCATTGGGGTGTCCGGGGCGAGCGGAAAGGAGGGAAGACTCGAATAGGGCAGAACGATATGCTCGCCCGTCCAAACGGATTCGAAGCCCGCGGCTTCGGCAGCCTGGGCGATTCGAACTGCAGACGCAGGGTGTCCGCACGTGCCGTAGTTGACGGCGAATAGGCCAATCTTCATGAACCTCTCCCAGGTGGTTGGGAATAGATGAACGGCGAATCTGTCCGGTTATCTCAGGCGGTTCTTCCAGCCTCGCTGCCAATTGTCCCAGTCTTTGAGCGTGGCTTTGTACATGGCTTTGGCGGCTTTGTGGAGCCAGCGGCCGCGGCGTGAAGCCACGTCGCGCTTTACGTCGGGGATGGTTTTGCGGCTGCCGAAATGCATGTTAGCGGTTTCCCAGCCCATATCGTAGAGCAATCGCGATTCGTCCCTTTCTTTGGGCAGGGAAGAGAGTTCGATGCGGGAACAGTCGGGCGCCAGACGGCGAACGAGCCAATGTCCATGAAAACGGACACAGGGATCTTTGACGCGGATGGCTGAATTTACCAGTTTTGCGCCGTAGAGTTCTTCGGCGGAGCTGTTTTTGAACCAGGCCCAGGCCGACGTTCGAATGCCCTTGGCTTCGCGCGCGATAAAGGCGCCTTGCCAGGTGGAAAGCGCGAGGATTCGCGGATGGCCCAGGCTGCCGAGCCCGGCGATGCGGCGCTTCAGTTGGTAGGCGCGGCAGGGATCGGGAAGCGATTCCTCGATGAGCTTGCGCGCTTCTCCAGGCGGCTTGGTGGTGTAAGGCGGACACAGCTGCATTTTTTCCCAGAAGCGGATGGGATCGCGCAATTTGCTGAGAGCCAGCAGGCGCAGCCATTGATGATGCTCGGCCAGAACGAAAGCCTTTCCGCCAGCAGTCAGGGCATCGCGGTAGCCTTCCTCGACGGCTTCGGCGGCTTCACGGCGCGTGAGGCAGAGATGCTCGGCCGAAATGGCCAAATAGGCGCTGGCCGTTAATCGCACGAGATCCAGGGTGTACGCGCAGGGCCAGGCCTCGTCGAGGTCGTTTACGCCCCAGATGAGGCGGCCTTCTTCGTCGCGCCAGGTGCCGAAGTTCTCGATGTGCAAATCTCCCACGGCGAGAACGGAAGGCGCTTTGGCCAAGTCGGGGCAGACTTCGGGCCAGAGTTGGAGCCAGCGGTAAAACGTGGCGCGAAAAAAGGGGAAGGCTGCTTCGGCCATATGCTGGTGCTTGAGAGCGATGTCCTGGCGCACGATGGGAAGGCGTTTTGCCAGCCAGCGCTCGAACTCTGCGGTCGCGTCGAAGATGTTCATGCAGGATAGAGAATCTCTGTCGCCGCGCTACACACGTGCGTGTTCGGAATGCACCCTGCCGGCGTGCATGCGCGCGGTGTAAACGGGAAACCTGGCGGCGAGGTCGGCGACCTGCTTGCGGACGCGCTGCTCGACTTCGCTGTTGCCAATGTTGGCGAGCACATCGGCGATCCAGCCGGCGATTTGCTCCATCTCCGGTTCACGCATGCCGCGCGTAGTAATGGAAGGACTGCCCAGGCGGATGCCGCCAGCCTTCATGGGAGGCAGCGGGTCGAACGGAATCGAATTTTTGTTCACGGTGATGCCGGCGCGGTCGAGGGCTTTTTCGGCGTCGGAGCCGGTGATGCCGCGCGAGTGGACTTCGATCAGGAAAAGATGATTGTCGGTGCCGCCGCTGACGATGCGGAATCCGAGCTTGGCTACGGTCGCGGCCATGGCTTTCGTGTTCGCGACGACTTGTTTTTGGTAATCCTCGAACCCCGGCTCCATCGCTTCTTTGAGGCAGACGGCTTTGGCAGCAATCGTGTGGACCAGCGGGCCGCCTTGGGTTCCGGGGAAAGTGAGCTTGTCGAGTTGCTTGGCGTAGGCGGCTTTGCAAAGGACCATGCCGCCGCGCGGGCCGCGGAGCGTTTTGTGCGTGGTGGTGGAAACGACGTCGGCGTGGGGAATGGGGCTCGGATGTACGCCTGCGGCTACGAGTCCTGCGATGTGGGCCATATCTACAAAGAAAATCGCGCCGACTGTCTTTGCGGCCATGGCGATGCGCTCGAAATCGATGATGCGCGGATAGGCGCTCGCGCCGGCAACAATCATTTTTGGCTTGTGTTCGTGCGCTAGTTTTTCGATTTCGTCGTAGTCAATGCGCTCGTCTTCTTTGCGAACGCCGTAGGCCACGAATTTGTACATTCGACCGGAGAAATTCAATGGATGTCCGTGCGTGAGGTGGCCGCCGTGAGAGAGATTCATGCCAAGCACGGTGTCGCCTGGTTGAAGGAGGGACATGTACACCGCGACGTTTGCGGAGGTTCCGGAGTGCGCTTGCACGTTCGCGTGTTCCGCCCCAAAAAGTTCTTTTGCGCGATCGATGGCTAGCTGCTCGACTTTGTCCGTGAATTCGCAGCCGCCGTAATAGCGCTTGCCGGGATAGCCCTCCGCGTATTTGTTGGTGAAAATCGAGCCCATAGTCTCGAGCACCGCTTCGGAGACGAGATTCTCTGAGGGAATCAGCTCGAGCCCTGTGGCCTGGCGCCGCGCTTCGTCGCGCAGGAGATCGGCGATTTGCGGGTCGACCGAATCGAGCGGGCGGTTCATGCGTTCCTGCGCGGATGGTGTTGCTGTCATGCAGAGCCTCGTTTCAGCAAGTCATTGATTTCAGCGCGGCCGCTACGGTGCGAACGGAATGGAGATTTTATCGGATGGAGTTGCGGAAAGCCAATCGAGCTAAAGAATTTTTAACAACGGCTTGTGGCTGCAGAATTTCCTCGCCTCGGTCTTTCTCTCGCAATGGTATAGTTGCGGCCATCCGACAAGCTTCTTCGAAGGAGCTGAGAGATTCATGTGCCGATCGAATCTGCTTTCGCTGATTCCGACAGGGAGAGCCATGGCCTTTCGCTGGTTTGCCGGCCTCGTATTCCTCGTGTTTTTGGTATTTCTTGTCGGAAATCGCCCACTCTTCGCGCAGGAGAAGAATCCTTACGCGGGTGATGCGAAGATCGCCAAGGTCGGCGAGTACCAATTTCGACTGAATTGCGCGTTTTGTCACGGACTGGGCGCGCGCGGCGGAGGCCGCGGCCCTGATCTTACGCGGGCAAAGCGGCACGGAAGCTCGGATGCCGAGATTTTTCATAACATCCACGATGGAATTGCCGGCACGGCCATGCCTGCGGCTACCAACGGCGGCATCGGGGTGGGCATGAGCGACGAAGAAATCTGGCAAGTGGTCACTTACATTCGCAGCTTGGAGGTGAAAGCTCCGGCGCAGCCTGTGGGGAGCGCCGCGCACGGAAAGCAGCTTTTCAACGGCGCAGCGGGCTGCTCCGGGTGCCACATGGTCGAAGGGAAGGGAGGCAGGCTTGGCCCCGACCTTACGAGTGTGGGCGCCTCGCGTTCGACAGAATATCTCGTCGAATCGCTGCGCAATCCCAGCCGCCGCCTGGCGCAGGGGATTTTCGAGCCGATGAAGGAGTTTCCGCAGGAGTATGTGTCGGTATCGGTCGTAACGGCGGACGGAACGAAACTGAGCGGCGTCGTTGTGAACGAGGACCAGTTCACGCTGCAAATGCTGGATACGCGCGAACAGCTTCACTTATTTGAAAAGGAGAAGCTGAGGTCGTTGGAAAAGCGGCGCGAATCGGCGATGCCCGCTTATGATCAGAAAACGCTTAGCGACAGGGATCTGCAGGACCTGATCGCTTACCTGCAAACGGTAGGTGCCCAATGAAGAGTGCGCTGTCTTCGAAAAGAGCGAAAAGCCGATTCCTCCCTTCGCTCGGAATGACAATCTTCGGGCAGCCAGTGAATGTGCTTGGATTCCTCGGCCGCCTGCCTGCGCAGGCAGGCAAAAGGCGCGACCTCGGAATGACAATTCCAGGACGAGTGGCGGCCACTTTACTGGTTGGAATGGTTTGCCTTGGCTTGGCTTCTGTTGCTTCCGCACAGGTTACTGCGCAGCGGTTGCTCGATTCGGCCAAGGAGCCGCAAAACTGGCTGATGTATTCGGGCGACTACGCCGGCCACCGCTACAGTGTCCTCGAGCAAGTCAATACTAAGAATGCATCCGCGCTTGTACCCAAGTGGGCTTACCAGACGATGGCTGGCGGAAAATTCGAGACCACGCCGCTCGTCGTTGACGGAGTGCTTTACGCCACGGGCGCGGACGACCGAGCGTTTGCGCTGGATGCGCGTTCGGGCCGCCCGATCTGGCAGTATCAGCGCGCCTTGCCGGCTGATATTCGTCCCTGCTGCGGCCGCGTGAACCGGGGACTTGCGATTTTCGGCGATAAAGTTTTTCTCGGGACGCTGGACGCCCATGTGATTGCGCTCGACACGAAAACAGGAAACGTCGTCTGGGACGTTGCCGCTGCCGAGCACAGCATGGGCTACAGCATTACGCTCGCGCCTCTGGTGATCAAAGATCTTGTGCTGATCGGCGTCTCCGGCGGCGAATATGGCATTCGCGGCTTCATTGATGCTTACGACGAAGCCACCGGGGCGCGCAAGTGGCGCTTCTACACGATTCCCGCTCCCGGTGAGCCCGGGCATGACACGTGGGAAGGCGACTCATGGAAAATCGGCGGCGCGCCTGCATGGATTACCGGCACGTACGATCCTGCGACGAACACGACGTTCTGGACCACGGGGAATCCTGCGCCTTCCAATCGCGGCGAGGGTCGCGCCGGGGACAATTTGTACAGCAATTCGCTGCTTGCGCTCGATCCCTCGACCGGCAAGCTGAAATGGCATTTCCAATTCACCAAGCATGACGAGCACGACTACGATGCGACACAAATTCCCGTGCAGGTGGACGACGGTGACCGCCACCTCATTATGCAGGCGAACCGAAACGGTTTTTTCTACGTGATTGACCGCGCGTCGGGGAAACTTCTGTCTGCAACGCCGTACGGCCGCGTGACGTGGAGCAATTCGAAAGACGCGAGCGGAGTTCCCATTGAGCGCAAGGAAGCGTCGCCGACCTTGGCTGGTGTGCCGGTGTGCCCCGGGGCCCTCGGCGCGACGAACTGGATGTCGCCCACCTACGATCCGCAAACGAAACTCTTTTACGTTTCGGCGCGCGAGCAGTGCGACATTTTCAGCACCGCGCCGCAGCCTTACGAAGCGGGTCATGCGTTTTACGGCAGCGCGTATTTTCCCAATGATGATGCTCAACCGTTCTGGGGCGCGTTGCGCGCCATCGATCCTGCGACGAGCCAGATCAAGTGGGAGCTCAAGCACCTTTCGCCGTCGTGGTCTGGGGTACTTTCCACGGCGGGCGGACTCGTTTTCACCGGCGACGCGGAAGGGAATTTCATGGCGCTGGACGCAGCCACTGGAAAAATCCTCTGGCACTTCCAGTGCGGCGCTTCGGTTTACGCTTCGCCGATGACGTACGCGATGGATGGCAAGCAGTACGTCGCTATTGCCGCCGGCTCCACGCTGTTCGCGTTTGGCCTGCCCTGAGACCAGGAGCGAGGTTGCAAGGGATTATTGGCGCGCCCGATAGGTTCGCGGGCTTCCGCCGAACTCAGCACGGAAGGCGCGATTGAAGTTCGACACATCGCCAAAACCGCAATCGAGCGCGATGTCCAGAACCTTCTCCGGCTCCGAGGCCAATCGCACCGCGGCTTTGCGAAGACGGGCCCGCCGTACGTATTGGTGCGGCGTAAGGCCGGTCACTTGTTGGAAGGTACGCAGGAAGTGGTAAGTGCTTAGTCCCGATTCTTTTGCCAGGGTTCCCAGGGGCAATTCGCCGTCAGCATGCAAGTCGATCATCCTCACCGCTCGTGTTACACGCGCTACTGCGCTTGGCGGCATGCTGCCGGCTTCGGCCAATCTTCCATTGGCGAGCCGCAGAGCTTCTGCAGCGAGTCGAACGCCGAGCTCTTCCCAGCGCGCGTCCGCACCTCGGATCAGTCCGAGGCATGCCTGTGCAACTGCGCGCGACAAAGGACGCAAGGGAGGCAAGCGATGCACGCGAAAACTTCGTTGCCCGCGCTGCATTCCCGCGTCGGCCGCAAGCCCCTCAAAATAGTCGTGCGAGTAGCGAAACGAGAGGCATCGGTCGCCCAAGGCGTGCTCATGGCCGCACTCGAAGCACTGCCCCGCATTGCCTAATAGCAGTGAACCCGGGGTCATCAGGTCCTGCCCCATCCCGCAACGGCTGAGCGAGCCTCTATATTGGAATGTGCCTGCTACGACGATAGCAACCGTAGCGTAGTCGTGCTGCTCTTCGAATGGCCTGTCTTGCGGGCCGCATGTGCACACTACGTCGGCAACGTGCCAGCCGTCCCCTTGGCCAAGGACGCGCGCCGCCATGCGTCCTGGCTCGCCATTGGCGGCGCGCCGCGCAAGGGCCCTTTCCAATTCTGCCGCAATTTTTGCCAAGAAGTCCTCTCCGCCGCTGTTGTACAAGCATTCTAGCAAATCGCAGAAGTACAGCGATTCGATGCGCCAGTCGTCCAGAAAGGAACGCACTGGTAGCGGCGAAAGGAGGGGGAAGCCCATGAACGCAACGCAAATTCGGCATGCCGAAGGATTTACTAATCTTTTAGCAAGTTCCGGCCGGTCGCCGGAAATCCCCGAATGCGAGGATGTATATGGCTGGCTGGTGGGCAGCTGGGAGCTTGAAGTCGTGCACTACAAGGCCGTGAATGTATCGCCCGAGCGCCTTCGGGCCGAGGTGCACTTTGGATGGGCGCTCGAAGGCCGGGCCGTTCAGGACGTTTGGATCATGCCACGACCCGCCGATCGCGGGCCGAAGCTGGGCACGAGCAACAATATGTACGGCACGACGCTACGTGTCTGGGATCCCACGATTCAGGCCTGGCGCATCAACTGGATCAATCCCGTAACCGGGCATCGTGAACAGCAAATTGGGCGAAAGATCGGCAATGACATCGTGCAGGTGGGTGCGCGTCCAGACGGCACCGCCACTCGCTGGCGATTTACGGAGACCGCCCCGGACTCGTTCCATTGGATCGGCGAGGCACTCGAGCCGGATGGGCACACATGGAAGCTTGAAGGCGAGTTTCTGGCGCGGCGGATCTGCTAACACAGTTTTCGAAATTTACGGAGGGAGGTTCTTATGAGCACCAGCAGCAAAGCAGCAGTTTCGCCAGCATCGGAAGGGCGCTTACTGACGCGCGTCCTCGACGAGGGTTATGGCCCGGGAGCCTGGCACGGCCCAGACCTCAAGGCCGGGCTGGCCGACGTTTCGCCAGAGCTAGCATTCTGGCGACCGTCGGCGGAACGGCATAACATCGCGGAAGTCGCGCTCCATCACGCGTACTGCGCTCGTTCCGTACGCGGGCAACTGTCCGGCGCAGAGCCCGAGCCCTTCCTCTTGGAAGGTGCAGACTGGTTCGCACTATCTGGTCCCGCGCGTCCTTCCTGGGCGCAAATTCACTCTGCGGTCGAAGCAGAGCAAGGTAAGCTCGCAGCGCTCGTCGCGGATATCGCCGCTGGCCGCGTGCAGTCTAAGCTCTCCGACATGGAGCGCTTTAACCTCGTGCTCGGCATTACTTGCCACGCTGTTTACCACGCTGGCCAAATCCAGCTTCTCAAACGCCTGCACGGCGCGTAAGGCAAGCTGTCGCGCAATGCAACGGGTCTGGCTTCCGCTAGAAGACTCAGCCTAAAGAAGACCTGCCACTACAGCCTGGGAAGCGGCCGATGCTTTCAGGCTATCCCGCTGCCTACTTTCATTTGACGACTTTGTCTCCCAGCTATAATTTCAAGACTCATGGCCAATATCTTTCGGACACCATGTGACGAGGGTGTGATTGCAACGAGGGCGGGTACTGTTCCTTGCGCCAAGTCTTCGGGTCCGTGGATTCTCGTAGCTACGATTCTCGGATCGAGCATGGCTTTCATTGACGGCACGGTGGTAAACGTGGCCCTGCCGGCTCTGCAAGCGAACTTGAGTGCTACTGTCACCGACGTGCAGTGGGTGGTCGAGGCGTACGCCTTGTTTCTTGCGGCTCTGGTGCTGGTTGGCGGTTCGCTCGGCGATCATTTCGGCCGCAGGGTGATTTTCAGCATCGGCGTTGCGCTGTTCGCGCTTGCGTCGATTTGGTGCGGGCTCGCGCCCAACATCTCGCAACTAATCGCGGCGCGCGCCGTTCAAGGCGTGGGAGGTGCGCTGCTCGTGCCAGGAAGCCTCGCCATCATCAGCGTTTCCTTCAAGAGTGAAGATCGCGGACAGGCCATCGGAACGTGGTCAGGTTTTACGGCAATCACCGGGGCCGTCGGGCCAGTACTGGGTGGTTGGCTGATTGAGAATGTTTCCTGGCGCGCCGTGTTTTTCATTAACGTTCCGCTCGCCGCAATTGTGCTGGCGATCGCGTCTTGGCACGTCCCAGAGAGCCGCGACGAAGATGCGACCGCAGGGTTAGACTGGATGGGAGCGATCCTTGCTACCGTCAGCCTGGGCGCCATTGTCTACGGCCTAATCGAATCTTCCTCATTGGGCTTCGGCCATCCGCTAGTGCTGGCCACGCTTATCCTGGGGGTTTTGACATCAGCGCTCTTCATTCTCGTGGAAGCAAAAAGGAAGAAAAACGCGATGTTGCCGCTCACTCTGTTCCGTTCGAGAGACTTCAGCGGCGCCAATTTATTGACTTTGCTTTTGTACGCAGCCTTATCCGGTGCCCTCTTCTTCCTGCCACTTAACTTGATTCAAGTGCAAGGGTACACGGCTACTTCCGCCGGTGCCGCGCTGCTGCCCATCATCCTGGTCATGTTCCTGCTCTCGCGCTGGGCGGGGGGGCTGGTAACGCGCTACGGGGCAAGGCTCCCGCTCATCGCCGGGCCCCTCGTCGCCGCCCTCGGCTTCGTGTTGTTTATGAAGCCGGGAATCAGCGGCAGTTACTGGACGACTTTCTTCCCCGCGATCGTAGTTCTGGGCTTGGGAATGGTGATCAGCGTTTCGCCGCTTACGACTACGGTGATGAACGCAGTGGGGAAGAGTTGGGCAGGAATCGCTTCCGCAATAAACAATGCAATCTCTCGCACGGCAGCGCTCATTGCCATCGCTGCACTGGGGCTAGTCATGCTCCAGGCTTTTAACAGCCGCTTGGATCAGCGCTTGGGCAAACTTCAAATCTCGCCTGACACGCAGCGGGCACTCGATGCCCAGCGCACCAAGCTTGCGGGAGCGGTCGTCCCCGCGGGCCTCGATCCGGCAATCCGATCAACACTCAGAAATGCAATCAATGATTCCTTTGTTTCAGGCTTCCGCAAGATCATGCTCATCAGCGCGACGTTGGCGGCATTAAGTGGGTGTCTAGGATGGCTGTTCATCCGCGGCAACACGCAAGCCGATACCTAGGTCCATGGCCGTGCCTTTCCTGGTAGAACTGGCAGCTATTTGTTCAGCAAAGATTTCCAGCGGGTCCAGGCGTCGGTGCGGGCCTTCTTGTTCGCGTCGCTTGCGTCGGGGGCTTCGCCGGCGCGCATGAAGCCGTGACCTGCGCCGTCGTAGGTCACGGGGTCGTACGTTTTGCCTGCAGCTTTCATCGCCGCGACCGTGTCGGGGATGGTGGCGTCAATGCGCGCGTCGTTGCCGGCGTAGAAACCGTAGACCGAAGCTTTGATCCGCGCCATGGCGTCTTTTTCCGGCGGGCCGCCGTAGAACACAAACGCGGCGGCCAGCTCTGGACGATTGGTGGCAAAGCGGAACGTCTGGCTGCCGCCCCAGCAGAATCCGGCCACAAACAGCTTACCGCTCGAAGCGGGCAGCTTCAGGGCATAGTCCGCCACGGCGTTCAGGTCCGAGGTGATTTGGTCGGCGTTGAGCTTGCCGACGGCTTCGCGGACCGCCGATTCCTCGAAAGAGTTGCTGCGACCGCCGTTCGGCCCCCTGCCGGAAAGCAAGTCGGGAGCGACCGCGATGTAACCAGCGGCCGCGACCTGATCCGCAAGATCCTGCACCCAATCGGTCATGCCAAAAATTTCATGAATGATAAGAACGACCGGCGTTTTGCTCTTCGATTCGGGATAGACCACAAAGGTTTCGACGGCGCGGTTGCCGTTTTTTACGGTGATCCACTCGGCGTGGCGGGGCGATTTGGAAAGGGTGGCCTTGGCCCAATCTTGTCCGCGCGCAGGTGGAGCGGCTGCGAAGGCGGCAGCAACGAAACCGAGCATGGTCAGCGCGGAAAGCGGAGTGAGACGTCTCATGGCGTGAATTCTCCCTCAGAGCAGGTCACTGGCTGGAACTGGGCTCCAAATCATCCATTCAGAGCGAATGCGATAGTACTGCCTGCGCCATAACCGTGCAAGGGAGGACCTCGCGAAAGGGGCATATTGCCATCAACGTCGGCGGATTGCGATGCGCAAAAATGCGACCGAAGTTGCCAGTTCCGGAAGACAATTTCAAAAACAAGCTGTGCCGTTTCGCCTTGCGTCATCCCTTCGTTGACACGCCTCGGGGCGTCCGATACGCTCTAAAGTTTACGTTGCATGGCAGATTGCGACTGACAGGACCGGACGAAGCTCCTCATGGCCGAAGATAAGCTCCCCACACGCGCGCAGGATTTTTCCGAGTGGTACAACCAGCTCGTGCTGAAAGCGCAACTCGCGGACTATGCGCCGGTGCGCGGGTGCATGATTGTTCGTCCTTACGGCTGGGCGCTGTGGGAAAACATCCAGCAGGCGCTGGACCGGCGCTTCAAAGCCACGGGGCATCAAAACGTGGCGTTTCCGCTGCTGATTCCTCGCAGCTTTATTGACAAAGAAAAGCACCACGTCGAAGGATTCTCTCCCGAACTGGCAGTGGTAACCATTGGCGGCGGGGAAGAGCTCGCCGAGCCTTTGGTGATTCGGCCTACTTCAGAAACGATTATTGGGCACATGTGGTCGAAGTGGATTCAATCCTACCGCGATTTGCCGGTGCTGATGAACCAGTGGAACAGCGTGGTGCGCTGGGAATTGCGCACGAAGCTTTTCCTGCGCACGCTCGAGTTTTACTGGCAGGAAGGCCACACCGCGCACGCCACGCGCGAAGAAGCCGAAGCCGAGACGATTCAGATGCTGAACGCCTACGCGGATTTCGCGATCAGCGACGCGGCGATTCCGGTGATTCCCGGGAAAAAATCCGACGCGGAGAAATTCGCCGGCGCGGATGTGACGTATTCGATCGAAGCAATGATGGGCGACGGCAAGGCGCTGCAGGCGGGGACGTCTCATTTTCTTGGCCAGAATTTTTCGCAGGCCTTCGACGTGAAATATCTCGACCAGAGTGGACAGTTGCAACATTGCTGGACGACTTCGTGGGGACTTTCCACGCGCGTCGTGGGCGCCATCATCATGGTGCATGGCGACGATCAGGGATTGGTCATGCCACCCAAGCTCGCGCCCTACCAGGTGGTGATTGTGCCCATTTTCAAGAACGACGAAGAGAAAAAAGCGGTCTTCGACACCGCGCGCAAATTGAGAGCCGAACTCGCAAAGACGGACGTTCGAGTGACGCTGGACGAGCGCGAAGGGCAAAGCCCGGGCTGGAAGTTTAATGATTGGGAAATGCGCGGCGTGCCGCTGCGCGTAGAGCTTGGTCCCAAGGATGTTGCAAAGCAGTCCGCGATTCTCGCGCGGCGCGACCGTCCCGGCAAGGAAGGAAAAGTCAGCGCGTCCCTGGCCGGTCTGCCGGGCACGCTTCAGAAGCTGCTTGTCGAGATTCAGCAATCCCTGCACGACAAGGCGCTGGCGTTCCGCAAGAGCAATACGCACGACGCCAAAACTTACGAAGACCTGAAAGAAGCCGTCGAGAATGGCTTCGCGTACTCGTTCTGGTGTGGAAGCGGAGAGTGCGAAGCCAAAATCAAGGAAGAAACGCGCGCAACCATGCGCTGCATACCTTTGGAGCAGGAAAGCGCGAGCGGGAAGTGTGTGTACTGCAGCCAAGCCTCCGCCACGCGCGCGATTTTTGCCCGCGCCTATTAGGCACCTCTAACAGTGACCCTAAGAATGACACTGGGCAGGACAGAGCAAAGTCGGCCTTGCCGGGACCCGTTCCTTTCCCGAAACAGCCCGCTTGCCATTTTCTCGACACGCTTCCCTCGCGGTGTTAGCTTGGTTTCACAAGGAAATTCCAGATCGCCGTTTTCGATGGCAAGAGGCCAACGAACCGGCTTGAGGAGAGGATTGGAGTGTACCGCCATGGCATGCGCGCGCGCCGGGAAGCGAGCCAGCGCCGCTTCGAACGCGGCGAAGGCAGGCTGAAGGGCATCCTGATCGTCGTTATCGTGGTGCTCGCGATTTACTCCGCGTGGAAGGTGGTCCCACCTTACGTCAACGACTACCAGCTCGCCGACAAGATGCAGGAACAATCGCGCTTTGCTATGGTCAATCACTATACCGAGGAACAGATTCGCGACAACATTTACAAAGTCATCGTGGACCTTGACATTCCGGCGAAGCGGGAAGACGTCAAGATTGTGGCTAACGGCAACGTGGTGAGAATTTCCTTGGATTATACCGTTCCGGTGGATATCTTGGCGTACCACACGGACTTGCACTTTACTCCGAACAGCGAAACGAAGTCGCTGCTGTAAAGTTTGAACACCCAGCTCAGTATTTGACGATGCGCGGCTGGCAACCCTGCGGCGCGTAACTCCTTCTTTCCTAGTGGATGGGGTTGCGAGACAATAGAAGCTCCAGCCTGGGGGAGACACCTTTTGCAAATCCGGGTCCAACGAGGGTTTTTTACTTCCACTATCGGCCTGACGATTCTAGCGATTATCTTCGGGATTTTTGTCATCGCAGGTGGAATTTTCACTTATTACTACATGAAGTATTCGCGCATGATTGATGCGCGCCTTTCCGGAAACATCCTGCAGAACACCACACAGATTTTCTCGGCGCCGGAACACATTTCCGCGGCACAAGCGTGGGGACCGGACGACCTGACCGATTATTTGACACGCGTTGGCTACCGGCCGCAGGACGACCCCAACGCGCTTGGCCAATACACTGTGCAAGGCAACACGGTGGACATCCGACCTTCCAAGCTGTCTTACTTTGGCGGGAAAAACGCGCTGGCTGTGCAGTTCCGCGGCAAGAGTATTAAGAGCATCCGGGCGCTCGAGGGCGGGCCGGAAATGGACACCGCGGAAATCGAGCCGGAGTTGATCACCAATCTTTTCGACAGCGCGCGTGAAAAACGCCGTTCGGCGCGCTACGAAGACCTCCCGGTAATGCTGGTGGACGCGATCCTTTCGGCGGAAGACAAGCGCTTTTTCGAGCACGGCGGATTTGATTTCATTCGCATCGTGGGCGCCGCGTGGGCCGATATCCGTCACACCAGCAAAAACTACCAGGGCGCGAGCACCATCACCATGCAGGTGGCACGCACGTTCTTCCTTTCCACGGAGCGCAAC
Organism: Candidatus Acidiferrum sp.; assembly: GCA_035262885.1. Taxonomy (GTDB): domain Bacteria; phylum Acidobacteriota; class Terriglobia; order Acidiferrales; family UBA7541; genus Acidiferrum. The sequence goes on along the minus strand of DATFRZ010000096.1, from coordinate 33,223 downwards.
TGGCGGCGCAAACTGGCCGAAGCCTTGATTTCGCTCGAGCTCGAGCAGCGCTTTACAAAGCAGCAAATCTTCGAGTTGTACGCCAACGAAGTGTACCTCGGCAACCGTGGCAGCTTCGGGATTCGCGGATTCGCAGAAGCCAGCGTCGCCTACTTCGGGAAAGACATGCGTGAGTTGAGCCTGGCGGAATGCGCTTACCTAGCGGGTATCATCCGCGCCCCGAATTACTACTCGTCGGCGGACCGCCATCCGGAGCGCGGCGTGCAAGCGCGCGATCGCGTCCTGACGCAAATGCTCGACAACAAATACATCACCGCCCGGGATATGGAAGAGGCGAAGAAGGCGCCCCTGAGGATCATTCACGCCGCGGTCTCGGGAAGGGAAGCGCCTTATTTCGTGGACATGGTGAAGGACCACCTGCTCGACAAATACTCTGAGAACGAATTGTTGAGCGAAAACTTCCGCGTGTACACCACCTTGGATCCGGCGCTGGAACGCGACGCCGTGGCAGCCGTCGATGCCGGAATGAAGAATGTGGACACGCTACTGGCGAGGAGGTACGACAAATGGAGGCGCGAACTGGCGAAGAAGGGAAGCAGCGAGCTGGTTCCCGAAGCGCAGGTGGCGCTCGTAGCGCTCGATCCAAGGAACGGAGAGATCAAGGCGGTCGTAGGCGGCCGTGATTATGGGCAAAGCCAGCTGAATCATGCTCTGGCTCACCGCCAGCCGGGCTCCGTCTTCAAGCCCTTTGTCTATGCGGCGGCGTTCGACAATGCCGTGGACAACGTGCAGCCCATCATCACGCCCGCGACCACCATTGATGACGAGCCGACGACGTTCGAATTCGACGGGAAAGAATACACGCCCGATAATTTCGACGGAAAGTTCATGGGACACGTGACCGTGCGCGACGCACTCACCAACTCGCTGAACGTCGCCACCGTAAAAGTGGCGGAAATGATTGGTTACGGACGAGTGGTGCAGGTCGCGCGTCAGATGGGCTTGGGGACCAACATCCAACCGACTCCGGCGATGGCGCTTGGCTCCTATGAAATGACTCCAATTGACGTAGCCGCGGGATACACAACTTTCGCGACCATGGGCACGCGCGCCGATCCGCAATTCATCCGCAGCGTTGTGAACTCCGATGGCGAAGTCCTTGAAAAATTCACGCCGCAGACCCACGCGGCGCTGGACGCGCGTGTCGCGTTTTTGGTGGACAGTCTGCTCAAGGACGTGCTGAACCGGGGCACAGGCGCGACCGTGCGCGCTCGCGGTTTTACCCTACCGGCGGCGGGAAAAACGGGAACATCGCGAGACGGCTGGTTCGCGGGCTTCACTTCGAACCTTTTGTGTGTTATTTGGGTTGGCTTTGACGACAATCGTGATTTGGGCCTTACGGGCGGAGCCACCGCCGGCCCCATTTGGGCCGATTTCATGATGAAGGCGACTTCTAAGTCGCCGTACCGTGACGTGCGGGATTTTACGATGCCCGATGGCGTGCAATCGGTGGTTATCGATCCGGAATCCTTGCAACTGGCGACGCCCAACTGTCCGACAACTCGCGAGGAAGTGTACGTGGCCGGTTCAGCCCCGACTGATTTTTGCGAATTGCATGGCGGACACGGTCTTACAACTTCAACCGGCAACGTGCTGTCGCAAATTTTCGGCGGGCAACCAAAAACACCCACGACAACCGATGCTAGCGGGCAAGTGGTGATGAAGCCGGACCCCAATCGCCCTCCCGACGCGACCGGTCAGCCTGGCCAGCCGGTGGACCCCAACGCCCAAAACGGGGACAAGAAAAAGAACCCATTAACGAAAATTTTTGGTATCTTTGGGGGCAAGAAGAAAGAACCCGACAAGGCCAAGTCCAAGCCGGAGAAGGGAGATTCGCCATGACCCGTTTTAGAGTGGCGTTTCCAGCAACGGTTCTCCTCCTCAGTCTTTCGATTTCCGCGGCAGCACAATCCCTTGTAGATGGCCCCGGCGGGGCGCCGCCTGTGGCGCCACGCGTGCCGCAAGCGCAGCCTCCTTCGCCCGCTCAATCGCCGGTCATCGTTGTCCGGCCGGACCTGAGCGACGAGCAGATGGCCGACCTCTATATGGCGCGAAAGGAATACCGGGAAGCCTCGCAGCTCTACAAGCGCCTTGTCGACCAGAACCCGCAGAACGCGGTGTACTTCAATAAGCTCGGGATTTCCATGCACCAGCAAACGGCCCTGGGACAAGCGCTAAAGTGTTACGAGCGCGCAGTCAAAATCGATCCCGCTTATGCCGACGCGCAAAATAACATTGGCACCATTTATTACCAGCGCAAGAAATACGGAAAGGCCATCAAGGCCTATCAGAAGGCGATTTCTATCCGGAATGACATGCCCGTCTTGTACAGCAATCTGGCCTATGCCTATTTCGAAGACAAGAAATACGAACAGGCCATTGCGTCCTTCCGCCAGGCGCTGTCCATGGACCCACAACTCTTCGAGCGCAACGGTTCGAGGAACGGCTCGATCCTGCAGGATCGGTCCGTCGGTGATCGGGGCAAATTCTATTTCCTGCTCGCGAAATCGTATGCCGAAGCGGGAAATCTCGATCGCTGCCTGATCTATTTGCGCAAAGCCAAGGATGAGGGCTACAAGCAGTTGGCGGCGATCAAAGAGGATCCATCCTTCGCCGCGGTCATCAAGAATCCGGCTATTCAGGAAGTGCTCGCTCCGAGGCCGGAAGACAACCCGCAGATCTAACCGCGTTACAAGTCTGAGACGTGACTGTCCGGGTTCGCTACAGGGGTTTCCCTGAGGCGGACAGAATTCCGAGGTTTCACGAATCGAGGTGTCTCTAAGTCATTTTGTTTCTTTAGTTTATAGAGCGTCCTCACAGGCCCCTCAGTTGCTCCTCGAGCTGCGGGCACGTGTAGCCTTACGCGGCAAATCGGAGGCGCCCCATGAAAAAGATTGACCGCATTCGCGAGAAAGTCACCATTCCCCCCACTTCGGTTTACCTTTCCAAAATGCATGACGCGGGCTGGCACCTCGTGGCGCTTGAATGGGAGCGCGAAATCGAGTTCTCGGGCGAGCCGGAGGTTCCTGAAGTCGAGCCCGGCTCCGAAGAGATTCCCTTTGGTCTGCGCATCGCCGCCGACTGCCGCCACCTCGAGGACGATCCCCTGGAAATGCAGACCCTCAGATTCCTTGCGGAAATGATTGTCCAGGACACCTCCTTCCGGAGCATGGCCGATGCGCTCAACGCTCGTGAGTATCGCACTCGCGACGGCCAGCCGTGGAACGCCGCCAGCGTTTTCAAGCTCGTTCCCCGATTGATTGACATCGCGCCGCGGGTACTGGTCGGCACGGAATGGGAAGCCCGCAAGAAGCAGCTTACGAAAGTCGCCTGGAACTCGTGAGAACAACGTGCCACCGCACGCAATCGAATTTTCCAGCCAAGCGTCTAATCGCCTGATGGTCCAGCGCGTTCTGGCGTGTCTGAGTGTTTCGAGTAATTCTGGTTGCCCGCGGCCTGACTAAAGCGTAAGAACGGCCTTGGAATTGTTCGTCCTGCGGTGGGGTGCGAAATGGAATACTTCTGGCAAGACGTTCGGCACGGCGCGCGTGTGCTGCGCAAGAGCCCAGGCTTCAGCGCCGTGGCTGTTTTGTCGCTGGCGCTGGGAATCGGCGCGAACACCACGATCTTTACAGTAGTCAACGCCATTTTGCTGCATCCTCTCCCGGTAAAGGACATTTCCCAGGTCGTCGAACTGGACACGATTGACACCAAGACGCACGTCGGCTTCGCAAACGCCACGAAACTCGGCTTGTCGTTTCGCAACTTCCAGGATTATCAGAAGCAGAATGAAGTGCTCTCTGGTGTGACTTGCATCATAGCGCTTCCCCTGACCTGGAGCGGAGGCGCGGAGGCCCGGCAGGTCAACGGCCAAATGGTCAGTGCGAATTATTTTGACGTGCTCGGACTGCAGCCCGCCGCCGGCCGCTTTTTTCTTCCCGATGAAGATACAAAACTGAGCGGGAACAACGTCGCGGTCCTCAGCTACAGCTTTTGGACGAACAAGCTGGGGTCGGATCCCAATGAGATTGGCAAGACTTTGACACTGAATGCTGTGCCCTACACGGTGATTGGCGTCGCTCCGAAAGGCTTCAAAGGAACCTTCACCTTCGGCAGCGCCGAGCAAATCTGGGTTCCTACGAGCATGTATCCGCAAATCCTGACGGGCTTTGGAGTGGAGTTCTTCAATGACCGCAGGTTCTTGAATACCCTTGCCGTTGGGCGGCTCAAACAAGGAATCGGCATCAACCAGGCCGAAGCATCGCTGAAGACCATTGCTTCGCAGCTCGAGAAGGACTTTCCCAAAGACAATGGCGGTCGCAGCATTGCGCTGACACACTTGGCCGAAGCTGCCGTGGGCGTGAACCAACACGATCAGATTGCGCTTGCCGGCACGATGATGATGACTGTCGTTGGGCTGGTGCTGTTGATTGCCTGCGCGAATCTGGCAAACCTTCTTCTTGCGCGCGCGGCTCGCCGCGAAAGGGAAATGGGCTTGCGCGCGGCGCTTGGCGCCAGCCGCCCACGCTTGATTCGCCAGATGCTAACCGAGTGCATACTGCTTTCGCTCATTGGCGGCGCCGCGGGCTTGGCGATCGCTTACGCCGGGCGCACGGTGTTGTGGTCCTTTCGCCCGCCGTTCATCCAGGCGGACAGCATTGACTTGTCGCTGGACTCAAACGTCCTGATCTTCACGCTGGGCATCTCGTTGCTCACCGGGGTGCTGTTTGGCGTAGCTCCGGCGTTCAAGGCTTCCGTTCCCAACCTGGCCGACACTCTCAAACTCGGCGGACGCGGCGGCTCGATCGGCTGGGGACGCAACAGGTTGCGCAGCTTGCTGGTGGTTTCCGAAATTGCGCTTTCTCTCGTCGCTCTTGTTGGTGCCGGGTTGTTCGTTCGTAGCATGCGTGACGCGCAGAAAATGGATCCCGGCTTCGAGCCGAAGAATCTCTTCATGCTGGCGTTCGACCTCGGCGCGTTGCACTACGACGAAGGCCATGGCCAGCAATTCCTGCGCGCCGTCGTCGAGCGCGCCAATGCCACGCCCGGCGTGAAGGCCGCGGCCGTGGCCTCCAATTTTCCGCTGGGTGGCGGGTTCGCGCGAACTGTTTTTCCCGAAGGCGAGGACGAATCCACGGGCTACCGCGGCACGCTGACGCAGTTGGACGATATCACCACGGGATATTTCGATGCTTTGCGCATTCCGTTGGTCCGCGGCCGCGTCTTCACCGATGCGGACCGCAAGGAAACGACACCCGTGGCCATCATCAATGAAGCCATGGCCAAAAAGTTCTGGCCGAATCAGGAGGCCATCGGCAAGCGGTTCCATTTCTTTGGTGACACCATGTTGCGCGAAGTCGTGGGAATCGCCCGGAACAGTACCGTGAACGCCATTGGCGAAGACCCTGTGCCGCTGGTGTATTTGCCCGTGGCGCAGGATTACGCGCCCGCCGCCACGCTCCAGGTGCAAACTACGGGCAAGCCGGAGCCGGTGATTGCCGGTGTACGCGCGCAGATTCAGTCGCTCGAGCCGAACCTGGCCATCACCAACGTGCAGACTATCGGCGAAATCATCGACCAGGGGCTCTGGGCGCCGGAAATGGGCGCGGCGCTGCTCACCGTTTTTGGTGGCCTGGCGATGGTCCTGGCTGCCGTGGGAGTTTATGGAGTATTGGCGTACTCGGTGACGCAGCAGACTCGCGAAATCGGCATCCGCATGGCCATGGGCGCAGAGCGGCGCGACGTGCTGGGGTTGGTCGTTGGTCAGGGGCTGAAGTTAACTGGGGCCGGATTGGCGCTCGGGATCCTGGTCGCTCTCGGCTTGACGCGCCAGCTCTCGAGCCTGCTCTTCAATGTCAGCGCCTACGATCCTCTGACCTATGCGGGTGTAACCGTAATCCTCGTGTCCGTCGCCCTTCTGGCCTGCTACATTCCGGCCCGCCGCGCCACCCGCGTGGACCCGCTCGTAGCCCTGCGTTATGAATAGAGAATTGCTTCACTGAACTGGACTCTGGCATTCGAGCCCATCCTAGAGGTAGCCACGCGCTCCTTCGAATCGTTAAATTTCAGGAAAGAGTTCGGAGCCGCTGGATCTTCTATCGTCTGAATCCCCGTGAGCGGCCCTCTGGCGAGAGTTGGTCCGGCTACTCGCCGTGCCGGACGCTCACGAAATCCTAATGGACAGCTCAGGACTTTTGAAGGGACGTTTCTCCATCATCATCATGCAATGAGTCGAAGCCGCGGAGAGCGGCCGACGGGAGGAACGTCGATGTCCGGTGGTCCGAAGGGTAGCGAAGAGCCGTCTATTTTGCCGTGTAGCGTTTGCGGACGCGGCCCGGGATTATTCGAGCTTCCTGGAAGAAGCGAAAAATATTGTCTGCAATGCAGTGCTGATGTAGCGACGTCGATTTTGCTGACAACCGAAATTGATGCCGCAACTAGGGCGGGGCGCGAGACCGAAGGTCTCGTGGCCGAATTTGGGCAATTGAGCCGCCGTCTCTTGCAAAGAGTGCAGTTGGCCTAGGAACTCACGCAGCGAAACCTTGCCAATGCCGCAGTGTTCGCGATTTCCTTAACTAGATGACGCCGGCACAACCCAATCCTTGGCCGCTCTGTTACAATGCAAGCAAGATGTCGCGCTCCTTTGGCAGGCCGCGGATTGGTGAACTCCTTGGTAATACAGTCTTAGTTTCACTCATCGCCGCCGCGGTTTGCGCGGCGCAGCAGCCGGCGCCCGGGGCAAAGCCTAAGCCAACGGCGAACTCTCCTGGAACGGGAGCCCCGCAAAAAATCTACGTCGTCCTCCCCTTCGAGAGCGTCGGCGCTCCGGCCAAGCTCGATTGGTTGAGCGAAGGCCTCGAAGAGCTGACGATTCAGCGTCTCACGGCCGCCGGAGAGCAAGTCTATTCCCACACCGGCCGCGCCGCCGAACTTGAGCGTTATGGCCTGCCCAGCGGTTCCACGTTCAGCCACGCGACGATGCTGCGTGTTGCGGAAGACCTCGATGCCGATTACATCATCTACGGAAAATATGCGGTTAAAGGCGCCGCACTCACTCTCGAGATGCGCATCCTCAGTATGAACCCTTTAGCGCTGCGCCCGCCGGTGCAGGAAAGCGGTCCGGTGGAATCCCTGATGGACCTGCACACGCGGCTTCTGTGGCGGACCCTCTCTTTGCGGGACGGTCGCTACGCCTTCAGCCTGGCGGATTTCAAGAAGCGCCAGCGGCCCCTGCGGCCGGATGCCTTCGAGCAATACGCACGCGGTCTGCAAGCCTCCGACGCTGATGCCAAACTCAGGCAACTCCACGAAGCCGCGCGACTCGAGCCCGACTGGCCGGACGCAAACTTTGCGTTGGGCGAAGCTTATTTCGCAAAAAAGGACTACAACGCCGCGCTAGCCTGGTTCTTCAAAGTTCCTAAGACCTATGACCGCTATCCCGAAGCGCTCTTCTTCAGCGGAGTTTGCCGCCTTCAGTTGAATCAGGCGGACCATGCCGAGGAAGATTTCCATAACCTGCAAGAAACCCTGAAGGGCACCGCCGCGAATGGGGCCGATGCTCCTGAAATCCTGAACAATCTGGCCATCGCCCTGGCACGGCAGGGCAAAGTGGTTCCCGCGCAGGCAAGTCTTCGCCGCGCTGCGGAATTGGCACCCGGCGAAGACGACTATTCATTCAATCTGGGCCTCCTTGCTCTGCAAGGCGGTGATGCTGCGGCCGCGGCGGCTTACTTCCGTCAGGCGGCCGAGCGCGAGCCGGATGGCGCCGAGGACCGCGCCCTGCTGATTTTGTCGCTTGAAAAAGCCGAAAAAACCGCCGAAGCCGACCAGGAGCGTGAAGCCGCGAAAGAGGCCTTTGGGCCGAGCGGGTTGCCGCCGATTCGGTTAGACGAGAAAGGCGAAATGTTAGCCCGTCTGACGCGTATCAAGACCGAGCTGGATCTGAGCGGGCTCCGCGCAGAACCGTCAGACGCTCCTGCGAGCGCTGTTCCTATGGCTGCTGCGACCGACACTCCGGCCGCGCGCATTCGCAAAGGAAGGCAGGAACTCTCCGCTGGGAACATGGCCGCCGCCGAGAAGGATTTTCGCGCCGCGCTTGCGGCCGAGCCCTCGAATGCCGCTGCGCATCGGGGTTTGGGTGAAATCCAGCGCCATCAAGGCAAGATGGATGACGCCGTGAAGGAATTGCAGGAATCTCTGGCCACGCGAGACTCGGCGGAGGTGCGCACCATCCTGGCGAAAATTTATTTGGAGCAGAAAAAAACCGACCTTGCGAGGGCTGAGGCCCAAAAAGCGTTGAAGCTGGCGCCGAACTACGCAGCGGCAAAACAGTTGCTGGATCACTTGCAGAAGTCCAAGGTGCCCGCGAAAAAGCCAGGCGGGGGTGAGCTGTGAGAGCGGCGCTGCGGTTTGGTAGAAAAGAGCCTCCTGGGCGAATGTGGCTTGCCTCGTTTTCATCGGTTTTCGGCGTACTGGCCGTAGCGGCGGGTATGCTGTTGCTCCCATCGTCAAGCGCCAGCGAAAAAACAAGCGGCCCTTCCGTCCAGGAATTGAAACTCGACGGCGAAGTCGAACCGATCCTGGCGACCTACATCGACGAAGGCCTTGCGGACGCCGCCCAACGTCACGCTTCGCTCGTCTTGATCAGCATGGACACGCCGGGCGGGCTAAGCGACTCGATGAAGGACATGATCCAGCACATCCTTGCGTCGCCTGTGCCGGTTGCTGTATACGTGTCGCCAACAGGTGCGCGAGGAGCTTCTGCCGGATTCTACATTCTTCTTTCTGCTGACATCGCTGCGATGGCGCCGGGCACGCACACAGGCTCCGCAACGCCGGTCATCGCAATCGGCGGCGCGTTTCCTATGCAGATTGACGAAGCCTTTCGCAAGAAAATTAACCAGGATGCCACAGCGTTTTTGAGAAGTTTTACAGAGCGGCGCGGACGCAACCCGGAGCTAGCCGAAAAGGCCATCACAGAAGGCAAAGCGTTCACGGAAAAAGAAGCCTTGGACGCCAAGATGATCGATTTGGTGGCCAACTCGACGGAAGATTTGCTTCAGCAATTGGACGGGCGAACCATCACACGCTTTGACGGCACAAAGGTTACCCTGGCGCTAAAAAGTGCCGTGCGCACGCCATTCGAACTCTCCGCGCGCCAAAGATTCCTTTCGCGCATTGTTCAGCCGGATATTTTCTTCCTCCTGCTAATTCTCGGCGCTCTGGGCCTGTACACGGAGTTTACCCATCCCGGGGTCATCGCGCCGGGCGTGATCGGTGGAATCTGCCTGATCCTGGCGTTGTACGACATGCATTTTCTTCCGGTGAATCTGGCGGGCCTGTTTCTAATCATACTTGCGCTCGTGTTTTTCATTTTGGAAGCGAAAGCGCCCAGTCACGGCGTGCTGGCGCTCGGTGGGATTGTCTCGATGTTTTTGGGCGCCTTGTTCCTCGTTCGTTCGCCGCTGACTGCGGGCGGGGTGAGTCTCGGAGTCGCACTTTCAGCGACGCTGCCGTTTGGCGTTATCACTGTCGTCCTCATGCGACTGGTAATTCGTTCGCGAAAATGGAAAACGGCTACAGGTAGGGAGGAGTTGATTGGATTGACCGGCACAGTCACGGAGGAGTTGAGGTCCGGCGCCGAAGGAATGGTTCGCATCCACGGGGAATTGTGGCGCGCGGTGTCCTCGCAACCCGTGCCGGAAGGCAAGAGCGTGCAAGTGACCAAGGTCGAAGGTTTGAAGCTGTACGTCGAGCCGGTAGAAGTGGCCAGCGCGACGAGGAATTAAGAAAGAAGCAGAGGGAGTGCGTTCTCAGGAGGAATCGAGATGATGGATATCGGTTTCGTGGGGATCGCGGTCATCTTCGGAATCGTGCTGATCTGGTTCTGGAATTCGATCTACATCATTAAAGAGTGGGAGCGGGGCGTAGTGCTGCGGCTGGGTCGGTTGCTCCCAGAAGCTAAAGGAGCCGGCATCCGCCTGGTCTTGTGGCCCATCGAAACGCTTTATCGAATCAGTTTGCGGCTAGAAACGTTGGACGTGCCCCCACAGGACATCATTACACGAGACAACGTTTCCGTGAAAGTGAACGCCGTTTGCTATTTCCGCGTGGTAGACGCCAACTTGGCGCTCTCTCAGGTTCAAAATTATCAGTACGCGACCTCCCAGCTCGCGCAGACCACGCTGCGCAGCGTGGTCGGTCAATTCGAATTGGACGAAATCCTCTCTCAGCGCGAAAAAGTGAACGCCAAGCTCCAAGTGATCCTGGATCAAGACACGGAGCCATGGGGAATCAAGGTCACGAAAGTCGAAGTCAAGCAGGTCGACATCCCCGAGCAAATGCAGCGCGCCATCGCCAAACAGGCTGAAGCGGAGCGCGAGCGCCGGGCGAAAATCATTCACGCCGACGGCGAGTATGAAGCTTCCTCAAAACTCGCGGACGCGGCGAAGGTTCTGGAGACCCAGCCATCAGCAATTCAATTGAGATATTTGCAAACACTTACGGAAATAGGTGTCGAGAAGAACACTACGATTGTATTTCCCCTCCCCATCGATATTATTAACAAGTGGACCCAGGCGCTGGGAGGAACGCAAAAATAAGAAATGAATTATGGAGGACAACGGGGCGCTGGTGAGCGCGTACTCGAAGGCCGTCACGTCATTGGCTTGTTCCTGGCGGTGATTTTGCTTTCGGGGCTGTTTTTCACCCTGGGCTACGTCATGGGACTGCACCAGTCGGAAGCCAGCGCGAATGATTTGCCCGGCACGCGGGAGCTGCGCAATCCTCCCAAGCCGGAAGTGGTTTCAAAACGCGCGAACAAGACGGCTCCCGCGGAGTCCCCTGCTGAAACAGCAGCCCCGACAAGCTCGGAGTGGGAGTTTTATCACGCCGGCGAAAAAGGGAAGGCCGACGACCGGCTGAAGCCCTCAGCCTCAGCGGCCGCCCCGCAATTGCAACAGAGCGCCCCGGTCCTAGTCACATCCTCTCCTCCTCCTGTGCGAAGCGCCAGCAGGAATTCTTCGAAAGCTTCCAGCAGCGGGACCACGCCGGGCAGCGGATATTCCCTGCAAGTCGCCGCAATGAACAAAGAATCAGACGCCATGGACCTGGCAAAAGTTTTGCAGAAAAGGAAATTTCCCGCCTACGTCCTTTCTCCGCACGGAGATAAATACTATCGCGTGCAGGTGGGGCCCTACGCGGACCTGAAGGCTGCCGACCTTGTGCGCAGGGGCCTTGAAGACGCCGGCTTCAAAGCATTCGTGAAGCGTTGATGCCTTCGGACAATGGGCTCACGCTCGTGGCTTCGGCGGAAGCCGGAGCGAAAATACCGGATGGCCTTCGATTATTGATTGGCGCCATTTCCGGTGCGGCGCTTTCCCTTTCCTTCACCGGCCTTTATCTCAGCATCTATTCCTGGATTTGCGTCGGCGTGCTCCTGCTGGCGGTTTTTGGCGCGCGCGGCCGCGTGGCGTTTGCCTGCGGATTTCTCCATGCCTTTTTGTTTGTTCTGATTTCCGTCCCGTGGATCGCCACGGTGCTGCGTGTCCACGGCGGCTTATCGATCGCGGGTGGGTGGGGTGTTCTGCTTTTGATTGCGTCGGCGTGGGGCGTGCTCGTTGGCAGTTTCGCGCTGATTGTACATCGCGTCTCGCGCCGAAGCATCGAGCTGGCGTGCATCGCTGCGCCGTTCGCATGGGTGACGTTCGAATTTGTCCGTGCGCACCTGCCGGAAATCAGCTTTCCCTGGAATTTGCTTGGCTATCCGGCATCGGTCAATCTTGGCTTGCTGCAAATCACGACGCTCACCGGAATTTATGGATTGTCGTTTCTCGCCGCTGCATTCAATGCGCTGCTCGCGTGGGTCGTAGCGTCCAAAAAGGTGGCGCTGAAAAAGCGAATCGTGATCGCCGGAACCGCTGCGGCAGTCCTGGTGACTGCCATGCTGACCGGGCCACACCTGGTGCCGGAGGCGAAAGCCCAGCATTTTGTGCGCGCCGTGCAGCTCAATTTCCCGGAAGTGCCGGAATATCCGCCGGACTGGTTTGCAAAAAACGCCGCGCAGCTCGACGAGATCCTAAAATTAAGTCTCGCGCCGAGCGCCGAGAAGCCAGATTTACTGGTTTGGCCGGAAGTGCCCGCGCCATTTTCCTTTGAAGACACGCAATTCGCCAAACTGGCGTCGGGTTTGGCGACTCGCTTCAGCCATCCGTTTCTCGCCGGAGTGATCGAATGGAAGCAGCCCGCGGATGCCTCGGACGGAGTTCCTCCCGGGCAGCAGGCCGCCTACAACAGTGCCATCCTTGTTGACCCGCAAGGGCAGCGGGTTTTTACCTACGACAAAATTCACCTTGTGCCGTTCGGGGAATACGAGCCGTTTCCGCTGATTCATCGCGTCGTCGCCAACATTTCCACCGAGGTGGGCGGATTCCGCAAGGGCAACCGGTACGCGGTGGGCCGCCTGCCGAACGGAAATACGTTTGGCGTGTTCATCTGCTATGAAGCGATTTACCCGGGCGAAGTGCGCCGGTTCGCGGCGAACGGCGCACAACTGTTCTTGAATATCTCCAATGACGGCTGGTTCGGGCGCTCCGCGGCCGCAGAGCAGCATTTGCACATGGTGCGCGTGCGCGCCGTGGAAAACCGCCGCTGGATCGTGCGCGCGACGAACAACGGCTTTACCGCCTCGGTCGATCCCTACGGCCGCATGATCCAACCGCTGCCGCCGGACGTCCGAGCCGCGGCGGATTTGCCGTACGATTTTCGCACCGATGAAACCATTTACACGCGGTTTGGCGATTGGTTCGCTTGGCTTTGCGTGATTGTTTCCGCTATTCTGTTGCTGACCTCCTTGAAGCAAGGAAATAAAAAAGTAAGGACGTAAAGAAAAGCCTCCCGGAAAGATAGAAATGATCCTCGAAGACCTGCAGCATCGCTACGAAGCTCTGAAACCCCGCATCACCCTCGTGCGGAGTTATCTTTGACGCGCCGAGCAACCGTGAACGTCTGAAGTCTCTCGAAGCCCGCATCGCTGACCCCGCTTTTTGGAACAATCAGGAATCTGCACAAGGCGTTCTGCGCGAGCGGAAGCGCGCCGAGGGGCAAATCGCCGCGGACGAAAAGCTCGCGGCGATGACGGGTGACCTCGAAACGTACATCCACCTCGCCCAGGAAGAGGCCGATCCCAAGCAAAAAGACGACCTGCTCAAGGAATTGGATCGGGAACTCGGTGCCGCGGACATTTACGTTTCCGACCTAGAGACGAAAACGCTGCTTTCCGGCGAAAGCGATCACCTCAACGCCATCATGACCATCAAGCCCGGGGCCGGCGGGACGGAATCGCAAGACTGGGCATCCATTCTGCTGCGGATGTATCTGCGCTGGGCGGAGCGAAAGGGAATGAACGCGTCCGTGCTGGACGAGACGCCGGGAGAAGAAGCAGGCATCAAGAACGCCACCGTGCAGTTCGGCGGGGAAAATGCCTATGGTCTGCTCTCCGGCGAAACCGGAGTCCACCGCCTGGTCCGAATCTCTCCCTTCGATCAGGCAGCGCGGCGACATACGTCGTTCGCTTCCGTGTTCGTGATTCCGGAAGTTGACGACAAAATTGAAGTCAACATTCGGCCCGAAGACCTGAAAGTGGATACATTCCGTTCCGGCGGCAAAGGCGGGCAAAACGTCAACAAAGTGGAGACCGCCGTGCGCATTACGCACCTTCCGAGCGGCGTGGTGGTCGCCTGTCAGGCGGAGCGCAGCCAGCACAAAAACCGCGAGCTGGCGATGAAGATGCTCCGTTCGCGCCTCTACGACATGGAACTGCAAAAGCGCCAAGCCGAAACCGACAAACTGGACGAAACGAAGATGGACATTTCCTTCGGCAGCCAGATTCGCTCGTACGTGATGCAGCCGTACCAGATGATCAAAGACCACCGCACGAAATTTGAAGTCGGCGACGTGAATCGAGTCCTCGATGGCGATTTGGATCCATTCATTCGCTCCTACTTGATGGCCAAAAAGACCAAAGGCCGCCTCGACGTCCAACCCGACGACAACGGCGAACCGGCTTAAGCCGAGGAGAGGGATTAAGGAATCGGGATTAGGCCGGGGCTACTTCGGAAAATTCATCCGGCGCAGGAGATTCTCGAAACGTGGGTCAGGGCGCAGACTGTCTATCCTGAGATCGGTCCTCAAGAAATACGCCAAGTCCGGATTTCTTAGCTAAACTCTTTCTCAGCGGTCTGCCACTCCCAGTCATACCGCCAATTCAACAAACCAAGGAGAACGTGGGCGTCGCATTTATTTTCGTCCAGTTCCAAGGCTCGATGCACGGATTGCTTGGCGGGTTCAAACGCGTCCCGTGGTGCAAGCCGTCGAAGCTCACCAAATAGGTGCCCGCCAGCGCCATGTGAGCGGTCACAAAGTTGGGGTCTTTCTGAATGGCTTTCTTACCATGAATCTGGGCTTTTCTGATCCCGTCATGCTCGTTCGCCATCCTCGCGAAATTGCCCGCCATGAAATAGTCCTGAAAAGCCTCCGGATCTACTGGGCGTGTCTGGCGAAGTCGCGCGAGCTCGGGAGTTAGCTTCAGGCGAATCTGTTGAGCGATGGCTTCGGCCACGTCCGCTTGCAATTTCAGGACATCTCCAAGGTCACGCTCATAGGTTTCCGACCATAAGTGCCGGTCGGGAGAGACTTGCGCTTCTCCCCCTTGTACTGCATGACGGAAGTTCGTGAAATGACTTTGAGAAAGAGTTGATGCGCGAAAGCTCGCCTATCAACTCGTCAGTCATTGCATCGGTGAAGTATTCCTGCTCGAGATCGCCGGAGAAGTTCGTCAGCGGGAGCACGGCGAGTGCGTGGATTTGCGGCTGAGAGGCGAAACGGGACAACAGCTTGCTGCGCACGCCACCCGAGCTCAGGATGAAGATTACTGCCGCGATCCCCAGGATAATAGCGGATGCAAGCAGCACAGCGGACCTTGTGAGCAGTGACTGGCGTTGGCCTGGTCGGACCGTGTGCGGGCCGGTGTCGGCGATGAAACGATCCCGCGCCGGGGAAGTGTTTCGATGTACCGGGAGCTTGCTGCTGTGTCACCGAAGGCTTCGCGCAACCGCTTTCACGGCCGCGTTTAGACCGTGCTCAAAATCCACAAATGTGTCCAAAGGCCAGAGCTTTGCGCGGAGTTCCTCTCGAGTGACAACCTGGCCCGGGCTCTTCGAGAACTGCAAGCAAGATCTGGACAGGCTGGTCCTGCAGCTTCACTCGGAAGCCCTTGCGTCTACGCTCGCCACTTTGTGGATCAACCTCGAAGACTCCGAAACGGATAAGACCGTTCGGCTGTGCCTTCTGCACGTGAGATTCGCCCGTTACTAAAGCTAGGGAATCATGTAGCCTTTCTTGCCGGTACACAAGCCCCATCTTCCCGCGCGCGCCTGACATGCTCAACGGCTTCAAAAAGCTCAAGCGCATGTTCTTGAGGCGGGGTCGACAGATTTCTTCGTTTAGGGTGCTATGATTTTGCGCATGAGGGCGGGACTTCGTGACACCTATTTGGCCGCAAATCTCTTCTTGGAAGCAGTTGTTTCGATTGGATTTGTTCCAGGGGCAGTGGCTCATGCACATTTGGCAAGCGCGGAGAGGCAAGAGAAGGCCATAGGCTCGAAGGTCGACTATGCCAAGGCGGCGGAAGCATTTCAGAATGAGACTGCGCGGGCGGCAGGCTTGGTGGAAGCGTGGGTGAAGTGGGCGGATTTTGATTTGGAACGATTTCGAGTCCTCGAATTGGAGCTGAGAAGGTCCCAGAGCGGAATGGCGGTGGTGTTGAGGTTGCAGGCACAGGGCTTGCACACCGGGCCAGAGACGCGAGAAGAGCTGTTGTGGCAGTCGGCCACGGCGGATCCGGAGCAGCAAGGGATTTGGGGTGAGTTGGGCGCGGAGCAAGCGCACAGGGGGATGCTGGCGGAAGCTCCGGCGACACTGAAGGTTGCGCAGGAGCGGCAACTGAAGGATTTGTGGACGCTGCGACTGGAAGCGTTGATGGCCGCGAGGCGAGGTGATTGGAAGCGCACTGAAGAACTTCTTTTGGAGTTGGGAAGCCGCTCACCGGCAATGCTTCGAGAGGAAATGCAAAGCTGGCCGCGGAGTCTGGTGCCGCCGCAAAATGTTGCCGGTGAAATCTGGGAGTGCGCTCGAGAAAATTCCGCGGCGTGCGTGGAAAAAATAAAATTTCCCACAAACGAAATCCAGGATTCCGAAGAGCAGCTCTTCGCCGAAGAGCGCTGGGAGCGGCTGGCAGCGCTGCCGGCGCCTCCCGCGGAAGCGCCAGCGGCGTGGTTTCGACGCGGCGTCGCGCTGGCGGAACTGAAGGACTGCACTCGCGCGATTGGTTCTCTCGAGCGCGGCCTCGATGTCGGCGCGGAAACGGCTGCGTATTGGCTGGAGTTGTGCTACGCATCCGAAGCGGAACACGCGGTTGCTCGGCTTGGCGCGTTGGGAAATCAAGTGGCGTTTCATCGCGTGCGCGGAGATTTTCTGGTGCGCGTCAAGGGCGATATGCAAGCGGCGTCGGACGAATATGTCAAGGCGCGACAACTCCAGCCGCTCGATCCTTTGCTGGCGGAAAGACTCGCGCAAGCGTACGAAAACCTTGGCGACAGGCAGCACGCGAAACAAGCGGCTCGCGAAGCGCTTGCACTCGATCCGCGGCGCTCGGTTTTGTTGCGGCTTCTCTCTTCGATGGCGATGAACGAAAGAGACTATCCGAACGCGCTCGATTCCCTGAACAAGCTGCTAGCCCTGCGGTCAAATGACGCTTGGACGCACGTGCAACTTGGAATCGCTTACGCGCAAACCGGGAAACCGCAAGAAGCGTTTGCAAATTTGCAGCCGGCGCTGGCGGTGGGCTATCCGGACGAGCGCGGCGCGCTGCACGCCATGCTGGCGAGCGTTCTGCGAAAGCTTGGGCGCGAGCAGGAAGCGCAAAGCGCGGCGGCGGAATCCGACCGCCTCTCCCGTCTCTTCCAGCAACACGGATTCAAGAGCCCCGATGATCACCAGTAGGCGCAGCTTCCTTTCTAATGCGGCAGCGTTCGTTCCATGCGGTCTCGCGCATCCTCTCCTGGGGCTTGCCTTTGCGCAACCTTCTCCCCGGCACGCGCGACCTCCCGTCGCGACGCATCCACGCGCAGGCTCGATTCGGTTTGAACTCGCGCCGGCTTCGTGCGGCTTGGATTTTGTGCTGCGCAATGGAGCGCAAGGACGCAAATACCAGGTGGAAACGCTTCCGGGCGGGCTAGGAGTGCTTGATTTTGACGGCGACGGCTGGCCGGATCTTTTTTGCGTGAATGGCGCCACGCTGCCTTCGCTCATGAAAACGGGACCCCAGTACTGGAACCGGCTTTATCGCAACAATCGCGACGGGACCTTCAGCGACGTCACGGAAAAAGCGGGGCTGGCGGGGCAAGGCTACGGGATGGGCGTGGCGGTGGGCGATTACAACAATGACGGGCATGAGGATTTGTTCGTCGTCGGCGTGCATGGCAATCAGCTTTATCGGAACAATGGAGATGGAACGTTCACCGACGTCACCGAGCAAGCCGGTCTCGGCGCGCCGAGCTTGAAAAAATTCTGGTCTATTGCGGCGGCGTGGATTGATTACGACAACGACGGGTGGCTGGACCTGTTCATCTCCAATTATTGCGACTGGACGCCGGAGAGCGATCCGGTTTGCGGCGGATATTGTCATCCGGATGTTTATCGCGCGGAGCCGATGCAGCTTTTTCATAACAATGGCGACGGCACGTTCGCGCAGGTGACGGCGAAAGAGGGATTTCCCGAAGTGCTGGGCAAGGGAATGGGCATCGCGATGGCGGATTTTGCCGGTGATGGGCCAGGCTTGTTCGTGGCCAACGACAATGCGCGGAATTTGCTTTTCCGACCGACTGGGCATGGGTTCCAGGAGATCGGCACGGAAGCGGAAGTGGCGTACAACGGAGACGGGCGAAACATTTCTGGAATGGGCGCGGACTTCGGCGACATTGACGGCGACGGCCGGCCGGATTTGGTGATGACTGGGCTGAAAAATGAAACCTACGACGTGTTTCTGAACCGGGGCGGAGGCGCGTTTGAGGATGGGAGCGCATCCACCGCGCTGCTGGCATTGAGCCGTCCATGGAGCGGATGGGGATGCGGCCTGGTGGATTTGGACAATGACGGCTGGCTGGACCTGTTTGTTGCCGGAGGCGGGTTTGAGGCGAAAGACGCGCAGGCGAATCGAGTGTTTCGGAACGCCGGGGGGAAATTTGCCGATGTTTCGGGCAGCGTTGGAAGAGAGTTCGCTGCGGCGAGGCTGCATCGCGGGGCCGTGTTTGCGGATTTTGACCGCGACGGAAGAATCGACGCAGCGGTGACGGCGATTGGAGAGCGGATTGAATTGTGGTGGAACCACAGTCCGCGGAAACACTGGCTGCAGTTGCGGCCGAAAGGGAAGAAAAGTAACCGCTCGGCGATTGGCGCACAGGTGACGTGCAAATCGGCGAGCCGGACACAGTCGCGCTGCGTAACGAATTGCGTCGGGTACGCGTCGAGCAGCGACCTGACGGTGCACTTCGGGCTGGGCGAGGATCGCCTGGCCGCAGTGGAGATTCGCTGGCCCTCGGGCGCTGTGCAGAAGTTGGGGGAAGTGGCGGCGGACCAGAGGATCGAAGTGGAAGAGCGTGGTGATTCGTGACGTGTGACTGGTGACGGGTGAAAGAAAGAATCCCTGCACGCATGCCACAGACGTGGCGGCATAGATGCTGGGCTCCAAGGTATTTCCAGTCGAAGGCGAACGGCGTTCACGAGCGCGGTGATAGGCTGGAGCTCAAGCAACCCTGTCACTTCAAGCCAGAAGGGGTAGGTATACCCACTCCCTGACAATTCGTATGGTCCTGCTTACTACAAGCAGGTTGCGCCCTACAAAGGCAAGATGCCGCGCTGAAGCCGAAACCTCAGGCTAGTTCGGTGCCATCATCGGTTTCGGTGGAGCCGAAATCAAGCCGGGATTCATCGCGCGAAATGCGCGCGATGGGGCAGAGATCATCGTCGCTGTGGTCCTCGGAATGGCACCATTTAGCGCGGTGGGGAGTGGGAAATGGGTTCCATTGGGAAAGGGGAGGTTTCCGTTAGCGGTGCCGTCGGCGCCGCTCGGGGGTGGAAAATGACTCTTCGACCCTGGTTTAAGGCATTTCGGTTCAATGCGTTGACTGGGCGCGCGGACGGATGGTAAGTTGAGAAGGTCAGTTCCCATGATGGTTGATGTGAGAGTGCGTTGATCCGAAGTGGGGCGTCCGCCTGCTACTGGCCGGCTGTGGGCCGTGAAAGCAAGCGGCCGTGCCTGCAGCGAGCAGGCTCAGCAGGAGGGCAGGCTCTCCGAAAATCGTTGGTCCCTATAGAAATGCGGGACAAGCATTTGAATGAAGCGACATGGGTGGGGACACGCACGAAGGCGCCGCCCTGCAGCGACCACTGAAGTGTAGTTCCCCGCAATAGAAAGTGGGCGCAGCAAGCTGCGCCAATGCAACGAGATTAGAGGATTCGGAAACAGGAGAGGCAAATCAACAAGGAGATTGTTTTGAGCGAAGCCTTAAGAAATTTCTTGTTTACCTCGGAGTCGGTGACCGAGGGGCATCCCGATAAGATTGCGGACCAGATTTCCGACGCGGTGCTCGATGAAGTGATGCGGCAAGACACGCAGGGCCGGGTGGCGTGCGAGACGCTGGTCACAACCGGGCTCGCGGTGGTGGCGGGAGAGATCACGACGTCAGCGCACGTGAATTACGACGAGCTGGTGCGCGAAACGATTCGCGGCGTCGGTTACGACGATGCCAGGTTCGGCTACGACGGACACACCTGCGCGGTGATGTGCACGGTGAAGCGGCAGTCGCCGGACATCGCCATGGGCGTGGACACCGGCGGCGCCGGCGACCAGGGACTGATGTTCGGCTTCGCGTGCGATGAAACCGAAGAATTGATGCCCATGCCCATTCAACTGGCCCACCGCTTGACGCAACGCCTCTCCGAAGTTCGCAAGGCCAAGATCGTTGATTTCCTCCGGCCTGATGGAAAATCCCAAGTGACAATTGAATATCGCGATGGCCGGCCGGCGCGCGTGGATTGCGTGGTGATTTCGACGCAACACAGCGACAAGGTGTCGAACGCGGAGTTGCGCGCTGCCTTGATGGAGCACGTGATCCGGCCAATCGTGCCCGGGCGGATGCTCGACGCGCAGACGAAATATCACATCAACCCGACAGGCCGGTTTGTGATTGGCGGGCCGATGGGCGACGCGGGCTTGACTGGGCGCAAAATCATTGTGGACACGTATGGCGGCTACAGCCGGCACGGTGGCGGCGCGTTTTCGGGGAAGGATCCGTCGAAGGTGGACCGGTCGGCGTGCTACATGGCGCGGTACATTGCGAAGAATATTGTGGCCGCGGGGCTGGCGCGCAAGGCGGAAGTGCAGTTGGCGTACGCGATTGGCGTGGCCGAACCGGTGTCGGTGATGGCGGAGTCTTTTGGCACGGCGGCGATTCCAGAAGAAAAAATCACGGAACTGATTCGCGAGAACTTCAAGCTCACACCGAAGGGAATCATTGACACGCTGGATTTGCGGCAGCCAGTTTATAAGGCGACGGCAGCGTACGGGCACTTCGGGCGGAGCGGGCCCGGGTTCACCTGGGAGCGTACCGATCGCGCGGATGCGCTGCGCAAAGCCGCGGGGCTTGCAGCCGCAGTGACGGCAGAAGTTGGCGCGCACCGGTAAGGCTCCGTTGTTTTGAAGACAAAACCATTTCTTTCGGGGTCAAAGCCCTGTTTATTGTGTCGCGGAATGTCGGAGTTAAGGCTTGCCTGCGGCCGGCAGGCTCCGACCGACTAAATGAGGAATAAAAGGCAGCTTCTAGTCGTTTAGGAAAATTCGAAGGTAGGAGCAAGAACTTGGCTATCGCGGACCTGAAAGAAGGTGATGTGAAGGATATCGGGCTAGCGGATGCGGGCAAGAGGAAAATCGAGTGGGCCGCGCAGCAGATGCCGGTGCTCGAGATTATTCGCAAGAGATTCGCAAAAGAACAGCCGCTGAAAGGTTTGCGCGTGTCGGCGTGCCTGCACGTGACCAGCGAAACGGCGAATCTGATGATCACGTTGCGCGACGGCGGCGCGGAAGCGGTGCTGTGCGCGTCGAATCCGCTTTCGACGCAGGATGAAGTGGCGGCGTCGCTGAATCGCGATTTCAATATTCCGACGTACGCGATTAAGGGCGAGGACAATGAGACGTATTACTCGCACTTGAGCGCGGCGCTGGAGCACAAACCGCAGTTCACGATGGACGACGGCGCAGACCTGGTTACGATGCTGCTGACGAAGCGCACGGACCTGGTGCCGAACGTAATCGCCGGGACGGAGGAGACGACCACGGGCGTGATTCGTCTGCGCGCGATGGCCAAAGATGGAACGCTGAAGTATCCGATCATCGCGGTGAACGACGCGATGACCAAGCATTTCTTCGACAACCGTTATGGCACGGGGCAGTCGACGCTGGACGGTGTGATTCGCGCGACGAATTTGTTGCTCGCAGGACAGAAAGTGGTGATTGCGGGCTACGGCTGGTGCGGGCGCGGCGTGGCGATGCGCGCGAAAGGATTGGGCGCGGACGTGATTGTGACGGAAATCGATCCGGTGAAGGGCATCGAGGCGGTGATGGACGGCTTCCGCGTGATGCCGATGGCGGAGGCGCTGAAGGAAGGCGACGTTTTCATCACCGTGACGGGAAACAAGAATGTGATTCGGCAGGAGCACTTCGAAAAAATGAAGAGCGGAGCGATTGTTTGCAACTCCGGGCACTTCAACGTGGAGATTGACATTCCAACGCTGGAAAAATTGTCGAACGGGAAGCGCGAAGTGCGGCCACTGGTGGACGAATACCAGTTGAAAGACGGACGAAAGATTTATTTGATCGGCGAAGGGCGGCTTGTGAATCTGGCGAGTGCGGAAGGCCATCCGGCGGCTGTGATGGATATGAGCTTCGCGAACCAGGCGCTTTCGCTGGAGTACTTGCGCGCGAATGGCAACACGCTGAAGCCGCAGGTGTACGTGGTTCCTCAACATCTGGACAAGGAAATTGCGCGGATGAAGCTCGAATCGATGGGGCATCGCTTAGATAAGCTGACACCGGAGCAGGAGCGCTACCTCGCTTCGTGGCAGGAAGGCACGTAAGCAGCGAGCTATTCGCTTCGGGCTTCCGTTTGCAATCGTGATATCTTCTTGGGGCGTCTCGACGTGGTCGGGGCGCCCCGAAGTTTTCTGTGGGCGGGTTGGTCCTTTCACTAAAGAAAAATCATGTGGGATCTCTGCACGAACGCACTGGATACAGCAAAATTGCACGGAGCGTCGTACGGCGACGTGCGCGCGATGCATTTGCGGCAGCGAGACCTGACCGCGAAAAATGGACAGGTAGGGACGCTGGCGCAGAGCGAATCGATTGGTATCGGCGTCCGCGTGCTGGCGAGCGGCGCATGGGGATTTGCGTCCACAGACCGGCTGACGCGCGAGGGTGTCGCGGCATGTGCGGCGCAAGCGGTCGCGATCGCGAAAGCTTCGGCGCTGGCAAAGCGCAGCAAGGTGGTGCTGGCACCGGAAAAAGCCTATGTGGATAGCTGGCAAAGCCCGTTCCGGAAGGATCCCTTCGAAATTCCACTGGAGACACAACTCGCGCTGCTGCTCGCCGCCGATGGTGAAATGCGCAAAGTAAAAGGCGTGACGCTAACCGAAACGAACATGCAGTTTCGCAAGATTGATTCGTGGTTTGAGTCGAGCATCGGTTCGCGGATTCATCAGCGCAAAGTGATTTCCGGATGCGGGATTGCCGCGACTTCGTTTCAAGGCGGCGAAATTCAGAAGCGCTCGTATCCGAATAGTTTCGGCGGCCAGCACGCGCTTGAAGGATATGAATTGGTTGAGTCCCTGGGCTTGATGAAGCAAGCGGAGAGAGTTGCGGAGGAGGCTGCAGCTCTGCATGCGGCTGCGCCATGTCCGGAGAAATTCGGTACGTTGATTCTTGCTGGCAACCAGCTTGGCTTGCAAATTCACGAATCCATCGGGCATCCCATCGAGTTGGACCGCGTGCTGGGCCAGGAAGCGAATTTTGCTGGCACAAGCTTTCTAACCCTCGACCAGTTGAACAAGTTGAAATACGCGTCGACCATTGTGAATGTCGTAGCGGACGCGCGGCTCGATCACGGGCGCGGGCTTGGCACGTTTGCCTACGATGACGAAGGCGTTCCGGCGCAGTGCACCGATATTATCAAGGAAGGAAAATTTAGAGGCTATTTGTCGAACCGGGAGACCGCGCACCTCATCGGCCTCGACCGTTCGTCAGGAACGATGCGCACGGAGAGTTGGAACCGGTTGCCGATCATTCGAATGACCAACGTAAGCCTGCTGCCCGGCACTTGGGACTACGACGACTTGATTGCCGACACGCCGGACGGGATTTTAATGGACACGAACCGGTCGTGGTCCATTGATGACCGGCGATACCAATTTCAGTTTTCGACCGAAGTCGGCTGGGAGATTAAGGGCGGGAAAAAAGTGCGCATGCTGAAGAATCCAAGCTACAGCGGAATCACCACCGAATTCTGGAATTCGTGCGACGCGATTTGCAAATTTGACGATTGGACGCTGTGGGGGACGCCGAACTGCGGCAAAGGGCAGCCGATGCAAACCATGGGCACGGGACATGGCGCGGCTCCAGCGCGGTTTCGCAATGTGAGGATCGGAACAGCCTTCTCAAAACAATGACCATCGCACCCAGCGCGAGAAGAAAATCGGGGGGAAAGACGGAGCGCGCGGAGCTTCTCTCTCCGCGCGAGTTGCAAGGTATTATCGAAACGGTGTTGCGGCTGGCGAAGTCCACCGGTGCCGTGGAGACGGAAGTTCACGTGGATGAAGTTGCCGACGCCCTAACACGCTTTGCGAACAACGGCATTCACCAGAACGTTTTTGAGCATGTAGTGACAGTTTCAATTCGAGCGGCGACCGGAGGCCGCACGGCGCGGGCCACGACGAATCGGTTGGATGAGGATTCCCTGCGCGCCACGATTGAGGCCTCGCTCTCGCTCGCGCACAGCCGGCCGAGAGACCCGCGGCTGCTGGCAATGCCGGGGAAGCAGCGCTATCACACCGTGAGTCGGTTCGTCAGAGCGACGGCTGCGGTGACTCCCGAGGATCGCGCGCGCGCGGTTCGGATTGCTTGCGATCTCGCCGCCAGGAAAGGACAAGTGGCCGCGGGGATTTTTTCGAGTGGAATGAGCCAGACCGCCGTGGGCAACTCGCGGGGTCTGTTTGCGGCTTACAACGAAACGCACTCGCAATTCTCAATAACGATGCAAGAGGACCCAGCTGCGAGTTGGGCCAAAGCAGATTCCCCGGATGTGCGAGATATTCGTCCGCAGAAACTGGCAAAGCGCGCTGGCGAGAAAGCCCACCTAGCCGTCAAAACAAAGGAACTGGCGCCCGGGCGCCACACCGTGATTCTGGAGCCTGCGGCGGTGCTCGATCTGGTCGGGTTCCTTTTTTACGACTTTGCCGCGACCGCGGTCCAGGACAAGCGCTCCTGCTTGAACGACCGCATGGGCAAGCAGCTTTTTGGGAAGAACATCAGCATCGTTGACGACGTATTTCATCCGCTGCAGAAAGGCGCGCCATTTGACGGTGAAGGAATACCGCGCCAGAAAGTTCTGCTCGTAGACAAAGGTGTTCCCAAAGACCTGGTGTATTCGCGAACGTCGGCCAAGGCGGCGCGCAAAAAGCCCACGGGACACGGCTTCGCGCTGCCCAACGAATACGGAGAAGCGCCGATGAATCTGGTGTTCATCGGCGGGGATTCTTCAGTCGAGAAAATGGTGGCTTCGACGGATCGGGGACTGCTGGTGACTCGGCTCTGGTACATCCGCGAAGTGGATCCGTACGAAAAAGTGATGACCGGAATGACGCGCGACGGCCTGTTTCTCGTTGAAAATGGGAAAGTTACGAGCGCGGTCAAGAATTTCCGGTTCAATCAGTCGCTTATAGATATGCTGAAAAATGTGGAGCTCATGACTCCCGCCGCCCGCACGACGGGAGAAGAGTCGTTTGAAATGGTGGTGCCCGCGATGAAAGTTCGCGACTTCCATTTCTCAGAAGTCACAAAGTTTTGACCGGCCTGCGATGTAGTAAAGCTGATCCCTCCGACTCAGGCAGCGGAAGACCGCGACCTGAGAGTCGGGATGACAGGTTGGGCGTGGGCCTGACACTCCCTATCAAGAAATCAATTTAGTGAATCGAAATTCTGCGTTGTACATGAATGGCCTCCCCGTTCAATAAAAGCATATGGGGTACGGTCGAGGCCAAAATGACCTTTTGTGTAGACGCTCTCTTCCTGTCTTGAAGCGGCACCCGAACTGGAGCCACCCCGACCACGACGCTTGCGGCACCGGTTTTGTGACCCGCCTTGGTTGCGCACCGAGCTACGAAATCATCCAAATTTCTTTGGCGGCACTGGAACGCCTTACGCACCGCGGCGGGGTGGATGCGGATGGCGCGAGTGGCGATGGCGCGGGCTTGTTGACTTCGCTTCCGGAGAAGTTCTTTCGCGAGCGCGCGAAGGAACTGAAGATCGAGCTGCCCGAACATTTTGGAGTGGGATTTGCTTTTCTTCCTGCTTCTGCGGCTGTGGAGTTTCGAGCGGCTATTGATATCGCGGCGGATAGCGAACAGTTGCGAGTAACCGGTTGGCGGCGCGTTCCGGTGAACGTGAATGGGCTGGGGCGCAAGGCGCTCGAAACGATGCCGGAGATCTGGCAGTTTTTTGTCGAGCCTTTGCATCCTCCAAAGGGAGCCGAGGAATTCGAGAGACGCCTCGGGCTTTTGAGAAAGCGCGCCGAATCGCTCATGCCCGAGCGCTGTTACCTTTGCTCGCTTTCATCCCAGACCGTCGTTTACAAGGGCCTGCTAACGCCGTGGCAGTTTCCCCGGTTCTATGAGGATTTGCGTGATCCCGGGTTTGCGGTGACCTTCGCGGTGTTTCATCAGCGCTATTCCACGAACACGCAACCGTCGTGGAATCTGGCACAGCCTTTTCGCTACGTGGCCCACAACGGCGAGATCAATACCATCGTATCGAACCGTCGCTGGCTGCGCGCCAAGGAACGGGAAATTCAGGAGAGGCTTAAGGTTGGTCCGTGGTTTTCGATTTTAGAAGACGACGTCAGCGACTCGGCAAGTTTTGACAACGGCTTTGAGTGGCGGCTGCTTGACGGGCTCTCTTCGGAAGAAGCACTGCTGGCGATGATGCCGCCAGCATACGAAAAAGATCCGCTATTTTCGCGCGATGTCCGCAACGCTTTGAGCGTTTTATCACAGCACACTGAGCCGTGGGATGGGCCGGCAGCGATGGTTTTTTCCGATGGCCAGTGGGTGGGGGCGAAGTTGGACCGCAATGGTCTCCGGCCGCTTCGCTATACGTTGACGCACGATGGACTGCTGATCCTGGGATCGGAGACCGGGCTTGTGGATTTGGAAGAATCGCGAATCGCCGAGCGGCAACGGCTTGGTCCGGGCGAGATGGTTCTCGCAAATCCGGCTTCAGGGCAATTTTTGCGCTGGCGCGACGTCCTCAAGAGGATGGCGGCGAGGCAAGCACATAAAGCGGTTGCGCAAAAGCGGCTTCCAGAAGTTTTTAGCTCGCGTTCAGTATCCATCAGCGACGCAAAGCGCGTCGCGGGAGCAGCCGGATGGACCGAAGACCAATTCAAGATTCTTTTCTCGGCGCTGCTTCGCGGCAAGGAAGCCGACTGGAGCATGGGAGACGATGCGCCTCCCGCGTTTCTCTCAGCGCTGCCCAGGACTTTGTGGGACTACTGCAAGCAGCGGTTCGCGCAGGTGACGAATCCTCCGATTGACCCGCTGCGCGAAACCCATGTGATGTCACTCGAGGTCCACTTGAAAGACGGAGTGATGCTGCCGAGTCCGCTGATGACGCCGGCGCAACTGTCGGAGTTGCGCGAGATTTTTGGACTCGAGCGCCGCATCGACTTTACGTTCCCTGCTGCCGCGGGAGTCCCGGGGGCGCGCTGCAGTTTCGCTCAGCTGTCCACTACCCCTCTGAGTAGCAGCGATCCCCCGAGACTCCTCCTCCTTTCCGACCGCGCAATCTCCACCGAACGCGCGCCCCTTCCCGCGCTGCTGGCGACAGCAGCGGTGTGGAAGGCTATGGTTGGCAAGGGGCTGTGGGACGTACCGCTGATCGTGGAATCGGCACAAGTGTTTGACACGCATCACGTGGCCTTGCTTGTCGCTGCGGGTGCGAGCGCTGTCGTGCCCTATCTCGCGGACGAGTTTGCAGAGTCGCTGGAACCCGGGGGAGCAGAAAAGGCGCGGGCGGCGATTCTTGCGGGCCTGAGGAAGGTGTTGGCTCGTATGGGAGTTTCGACGCTAGCCAGCTATCGAAACAGCCATTTGTTTGACGTCCTTGGTCTTTCGCAGGAGGTCTGCGACCAGCTTTTTGAAGATGCTTCGGATTATCCAGGCCAGAAGTCGTTGGATGACCTGCTCGGCGACTACTTGAAAATGCACCAGGCGGCGTTTTCGGAGGAAGGCAACGAGTTGGCCGACGCGGGACTCTACCGCTTCCGGAAAGGCGCGGAGCTTCATTCGACTTCGCCGGAAGTTGTGCGCAGGCTCCATGCTTTTGTGAAAGCGCCGAGCGCCAAGCAGTATTCCGTTTTTGAGGAACTGGCCGAAACGCAAGGCACGATTTTTCTCCGCGACCTGCTTGACACCGTTCCGGAGACGGCCGTTCCGCTGGAGGAGGTCGAGCCGGTCGAAGCGATCGTCAAGCGTTTCAGTACTCAGGCGATGTCGCTGGGTTCGCTGAGTCCTGAAGCGCACCGTACGCTGGCACTGGCGATGAACAAGCTTGGCGGACGCAGCAATACTGGCGAGGGTGGAGAAGATCCCGACACGTATCGCTATGAGCCAGCTGCTGCGAACAAGATCAAGCAAGTGGCTTCGGCGCGATTCGGAGTGACGACGGATTATCTTGTGCACGCCGAAGAACTTGAAATCAAAATGGCCCAGGGCTCGAAGCCGGGCGAAGGCGGACAGTTGCCGGCGAAAAAAGTCAGCGAGTACATTGCGCGCATCCGGCACGCGACTCCCGGCACGCCGCTGATTTCGCCGCCGCCGCATCATGACATCTACAGCATCGAAGACCTGGCGCAGTTGATTCACGATTTGCGCGCGGTGAACCCGAGGGCACGGATCGGCGTGAAGCTCGTTTCCGGTGCGGGCGTGGGCATCATTGCTGCCGGCGTTGCCAAAGCCGGCGCCGACGTCATTACGATCAGCGGACATAACGGCGGCACAGGATCCTCTCCGCTGACTTCCATCAAGAATACGGGCCTCCCTTGGGAAATCGGATTGCGCGAAGCACATGACACATTGGTTCGCGCGGGCCTCCGTTCACGCCTCTCTCTCCGTGTGGACGGAGGCCTGAAATTCGCGCGGGACCTCGTGTTTGCGGCGATTCTTGGAGCGGACGAATTTGGATTTGGCACAGCCTCGCTTCTGGCGATCGGCTGCGTGATGGCGCGGCAATGCCATTTGAATACCTGCCCCGTGGGCATCGCCACGCAAGACGAAAAGTTTCGCGCCCGCTTTCAGGGCAAGCCGGAAATGGTCGTTGCCTACTTCCGCGCACTGGCGGAGGAAGTGCGCAATCGTCTTGCGCAACTTGGCGTGCGGTCGCTTCGGGAACTCACCGGCTGGTACGACCGGCTCGGTGCGCGTTCGGGAATGGATCCGTTCCTGGTGGTGCCGATTTCGCCGTCAAACCGCGTCGAGCCGCAGCAAGAGCCGGGCCTGCACGTAACGGCGCTGGAAGATTCGATTCATTTTGACGCTCTGGCCATGCAGAATGTGCCGCGAGCGATTCAGAATTCTGACCGCAGCGTGGGCGCTGGCCTCAGTGGCGAATTGATGCGGCGCAAGAAAAACGGGCGAGTCGCCGACGCCACCATCAGCCAGGAATTTCGCGGAACGGCAGGACAAAGCTTTGGAGCTTTTTTGGCTGAAGGAGTGGCAGTCAAACTTAACGGCGAAGCCAACGATTACGTTGGAAAAGGGTTGTCCGGCGGGACGATTGCCATCAGCGCAGGGCCGGCGGCCTCGCGGCGCGGCGATGTGCTTGCGGGGAACACCGTGCTTTACGGCGCAACCTCGGGCCAGCTGTTTGTCGCGGGCCGCGCGGGAGAACGTTTTGCCGTTCGCAACAGCGGCGCGCTGGCTGTCGTCGAAGGCATTGGCCAGCACGGATGCGAGTATATGACCGGCGGCGTGGCCATCATTCTTGGGCCCGTCGGATTGAATTTTGGCTCCGGAATGACGGGCGGCTTGGCGTACGTTTTGCGGGGAGAAGCCGAGGGAATGTTGCACCGCGAGTTTGTAACTCTTGCGGAAATCGAACCGCAGGAAGAAGAGTGGCTGCGTCAAGCGCTCGAAGAGCATGTCCATCATACGAGCAGCCCCCGGGCCTCGCGTGTGCTGACGCGGCGCGGCGCTTTGCCGCTGATGTGCGTTCGGCCGTTACATTTTCAGGGTTCCGCGCAAGGGACCTGGAGACCCGTTCTTGCGCAGTTTCAGCAGCGTCAAATGTTCTTTCCAGCGCCGCTCGCTGCGCCAATTTCCGAGACGGCAGTACCAGCCTGAGAGGAGAAGATAATATTTACGGCCGGAAAAGAAGGTTCGCTTATAATCTTGTCTGGCTCACACGCTATGGACTTCGACCAACTCACGACCTTTGTCTACGTTGCCAAGCTGAAGAGTTTTTCGCGCGCTGGGCAAAAAGTGTTCCGCTCGCAATCCGCAGTGAGTGCGCAAATCCGGCAGTTGGAGCAGGCTTACAAAGCCAAGCTGCTGGACCGCTCGGCGAAATCCGTAGAGTTGACGCCGGCCGGGGAAGTGCTTTTCGAATACGCAGAAAAACTTTTGCGCCTCCGCGATGAGTCGGTTCAAGTGGTTGCCGACCGCGGAGACGTGGTGCAGGGCCCGGTGGTGTTTGGAGCGAACGAAGCGACGTGCCTATATTTATTGCCGGATATTTTCGCGGAGTTTCAGCATCGCTACCCGCAAGTGCACATCAGCATTTATCGCAACTTCAGCCACAAAATTTTGCAGCGCGTGGAAGACGGGTCTGTGGATTTGGGCATCGTTACCATGCCGGTGAAATCTCCGAACTTGAGAGTACACGGCATTTACAAGGACCGGCTGCGGTTTATGGTGAGCATGCGAAATCCGCTGGCGCATCGGTCAAAGATTACTCTGGAAGAAGTGGCAAGCCAGCCCCTGATTTTTCCACGCACAGGCTACACGCGGCAGGTGCTCGACAAGCTCTTCCGGCCGTATCGCTCGCGGATTCACGTAGCGATGGAGTTGCCGAGCGTCGGCATGATCAAGCGGTTCGTGCAGGCTGATGCCGGGGTCTCATTCATTAGCGAGAGCTTTGCGAAAGACTACGTGAAGGCCGGCGAAGTGAAGCTGCTGAATGTCGAAGGCGTGGACCTTTGGCGTGAGCTTGGGCTGATTTACCGCCGCGACCGCAGCCTGCCGCGCGCTGCGCAGGCGCTGATCGGGTTGATTCGCGAACGGAAACCTTCCGAGCCGAGCATGGCGGCGGCGAGCTAGCCGAGCCAGGGAATTCTTCCGGAGCAAGAACCCCGGACCGAGGTCAACGCAGGTCAAACCTGACCCTTCTAAAATTAGAGTAGTCCGGGCCGACTGTGTTGGGAATGCACCTTAGTGCACGTTGAAGTCCAGGCTCGTGATGGAGCGGGCGATGACGTTTTCCTGGATTTGGATCAGGTCGCTGTCAGCATAGGTCATGGCCAGCACGGTGAGGATGTCCTTGCCGCGGGCGATCACCACGAGCCTTCCTGACCAGTCATGCTCGTCCGCTTTCCCGCGATATTGGAAATCGATGGCGGGCATCCCGCCTACGACCGTTTTCCTTTGAGACAGACGCTGGTAGTTGGCGTAGACATCGTGCAGGCGTTTCTCCACGGCTGAAGCTGCAGCATCCAAAGATTCTTTGGTTTTTTCCTCCCCGACCACCATCAGCGTGGATTCGTTGCTCGTGCCCATGGCCACGATCGCGTTGGGCAAGGCGCTGCGCGCTTCTTCGATGAGGTTCCAGCTCGGCGCCTTGTACATTCGAAAGCCGTGCGTGTAGTTCGTATACAGATTGCCGGCAACCTCTTCGTGGTTGGCGGCAACTTCAGGCTCTTTGGGCGCGGCAACAGTGGCAGAAGACGCAGGCGCCATTTTTGCGGATGCGGCGGCGTTGTTCGCCGTGGACGTGTTGGCAGGAGTGGTGCCCTTCTCTGGCTTTCCGCTCGGCGATGGCCCGGCGATTTTTGCGTTGGTATTGGTTGGCAACACGCTGGAGCCACCGTTCGAAGCGGTAGCAACGGCAGGTTCCGCGTCGGCGGCCGATTTTGACGGATGCGGAGGAGCATCCTTTTTCGTTGCGGAGTCCGTCGTGGGTTTTGCGGGAGTCGAGGGAAGGATCGAAGTAATTTTGTCTTTCTCGACGAGTTCATAACCATAATCGGTCTTGACCTTGAACATGCCGTCTTCGTACGCGACGATGACGCCGTTGAGCTTCCTGCCGTCCTTCAGGCGAATTTCATCGGCGCGCGCGGACAAAGCCAACGCGGACAGCGCCACGGCCGGTGTGATCAAGAAAAGGAGACCCCACTTCGCAGGGACACGCATATAGAAAGTATCCCGCCGGAAAATAGGCTCTCGCAACGGCTACGCTCCCGGTGGTGTCCGACGTGGTACCTCGACCAGCAGCGCGCGGATGCGAGTGACCAGACGGTCGAGTTCCTGGAGGGTTGCGCTCAGGCGGGCGCGCAGCGGTTCCGGGAGTCGCGCGTGAGTTTGCTGGAGCGCCAGCGCCTCGGCAACGATTCGAATCTGTTTGCGATTGAGGGGATTGAGGCGTTCCCAGAGGCGGCGCTTGCTGCTGCGGTTTCGACCGAGCCATTCTTCGCCGCTTCCAGCGGAACGGCCGGCGTCCGGTTCGGCAACCGGCGTGGTTTTTGGTTTTGTGCGAATCATGAACTACACCGTTATCCCATTCGTGTCCGTCAGCGCTACGGCCGGCATTTCCTGCTCGACCGCCGCAGCGATGATCTCGTCCGGGCAAGCAATGTCTTGCAGGAACGAATACTGGCTGTGACAATCCAGATGGATGAACACAGATGCCCCGAGCAACTGCGCGCGATTTACGGTAGGGAAGGGGAGGAGCTCCAGAAATCAGCTGATTGTAGATTCAAGAAAATGAATAAAGGCTTGCCAGTTCAGGAGAAGGCTTCATCGGCTGGGTGGCTTCATTTCTGTTTGCCTCTTTCAAATCCTTTGGTGTTCTGATACTTCGTTTGATGTGTGGAATCCCCGTAAGGCACTGTCTCAATCTCATTGTAATACTCACCGGGAAAGGCAGGGCGTGGAGAGCACCAGACCGTTGGGCTTGCTGGCGTAGTGCTCGCGCAGGGCGAGGCCTTTGCCATAAAAGACGGCGTTCCAGCCGAAGCGGCCGCGCACGCGGTCCATTTCGCGGTTCAGATACCAGCGGCGGTTCGCGCTGGTATCGAACAGTTCATTTTGGCGGCGGTCGGTTTCGAGATTCGTCACGCTGACGCCGGCGAGCCGCACGGCGACGCGGCGCGTGAACAGTTTGCCGAACAACTCCTTGGCGGCGACGAGCAATTCGCGCTCGTCGTTGGTGGGTTTGCTAAGGCGCACTGCCTGATGCGCGGAAAAATGGTCGATGTAACGGAGGCGCAGGCCGAGAGTGCGGGCCTGTTTGCCGTATTCGCGCAGGGTCCAGCCGATGCGCTCGCTGAGGTACTCGATCAGACCGCTGAGAAACTCGGTGTCAATAGTGCCTCCCTCGATGGTGGTTTCGCGGGAGACGGACTTCGGCGTGGATGGGAAGAGCACCTCGCGGCCATCGAGGCCGCGGGCGCGCTCCCAAATTTGCTGGCCGATGGCTTCGCCGAAGGCTGCTTGCAGTGCGGCTTTCGGCACG